>JAAAOT010000221.1 GCA_009908725.1 Bacteroidota bacterium
GCCTCTCCAGTAACCGCTCGACCTCGTTCTTGCGCGAACCGCTTCGAAGTGCATTCAGCAGCGAGCCCGCGCCGACCATCACGAAAATGCCTCCGAGGATGTACGGCATGTACTGCTCGACCATGCTCGCGCTGGACGCCCCGGCCGGGAAGAAGAACATCACGCTGAGTCCGATCCCGACGAAGACCAGCGAGAAGATGATGGGGACGATGCGTCCAATCTGAGATGCGAACGGGAGAGACAGTCGCATGGCAATGGATATGACGATGGGGGATAAACGCGTGGGCGCCTCGCGGACACGACACGCCTTGTATGGGTACATGCGTAATCGACCGGCGCAACAGGTCAACATCGCGGCCTCCGGATTTCGGATCAACCCGAGCGCCCTATTTATCGCGTACCTTGAGTCACGCAGCTACATGAACCGTGCAGGCACATAAAAATACCGCACGGGAATGAACCCCGTGCGGCACATGACTCAAAATGTCGGTCCGGTTAACCCTGATCGCGTGACTCGTGTGGCGAAGACTCCGACTCCACCGACTCGGCGTCGGCGTCGGAAGAAGCAACATTCTCCGTCTGCGCCTCGCCGTCTTCCGCGTCACTGTGGGTGCCGTTGGTCAACACGTCCTCGAAGCCGGAGGTGTCGCCATTCACAAGATCCAGGACATCCGACCCCGGCACAACCTCCCGTTCGATCAGGAGATCCGCAAGACGATCGAAGGCCTCCCGGTGCTCCCGAAGCGTGTCGATGGCGCGCTCGAACGCGTTCTCCGAAATCGCGCGTACCTCGTCATCGACCTGACGGGCGGTGTCGTCGCTGTAGTTCTTCCCCTTGGCAAGCTCTTCTCCGAGGAAGACGCGACCCTGATCGTCCCCGAGCGCGATGTGGCGAAATTGCTCACCCATTCCCCAGTCGAGCACCATCTTCCGCGCCATCTGGCGGACCTGCTTGAGGTCATTCTCCGCACCGGAGGTGGCGGTGTCGAAGATCAGTTCCTCGGCAGCCCGTCCACCCATGACGACGGCAAGACGGTCCAGCAGGTATTCGCGTCGGTACAGATATTTTTCCTTCTCGGGCATCTGTTGCGTGACGCCCATGGCCTGTCCGCGCGGAACGATCGTGACCTTGTGAATCGGGTCGGCGTACGGCAGGACGGCCGCCACAATGGCGTGGCCGGCCTCGTGATAGGCCAGAAGCTTCTTCTCGTCGTCGTCGATGACCATGCCTTCGCGCTTCAGGCCCATGATCACCTTGTCACGCGCCTCCTCGATGTCTTCGCGTTCGATGCGCTCCCGGTCGAACCGGGCTGCGAGGAGCGCGGCTTCGTTGAGAAGGTTCTCCAGATCGGCCCCGCTGAACCCGGGCGTGCTCCCCGCAATCACCTCCAGGTCGATCTCATCCGACATCGGCTTGTTGCGAGCGTGGATCTCGAGGATCTGCTTGCGCGCCTGCTTCGTCGGGAGCGGCACCGTGATCTGGCGGTCGAAGCGCCCCGGGCGCGTAAGTGCAGAGTCGAGGATGTCCGGACGATTGGTTGCCGCCATCACGACGACTCCCTGATTTTCTTCAAACCCGTCGAGCTCCGACAGTAACTGGTTGAGCGTCTGCTCCCGTTCGTCGTGCCCGCCGCCGAGCCCGGCACCACGCTGCCGACCGATGGAGTCGAGCTCATCGATGAAGATGATCGCCGGGCTGTTCTCTTTGGCGTCCTCAAACATGTCGCGCACGCGGGACGCACCAACCCCCACGAACATCTCCATGAAGTCGGATCCACTAACGCTGAAGAAGGGCGCGTCCGCTTCGCCGGCGACGGCACGGGCGAGCAACGTCTTTCCCGTCCCGGGCGGCCCGACCAGCAAGACGCCTTTCGGGACCTTGCCACCCAGCCGCTCGAAGCGCTCCGGGTTCTTCAGAAACTGGATGATCTCGCGCATCTCCTCCTTCGCGCTTTCAGCGCCGGCGACATCATCAAACGTGGTATCCTCTTCCCCTTTGTCGAAGAGCTTGGCCTTGCTTTTTCGAACGGAAAACAGGCCCTGTCCCTGCGACTGCATTCGTCGGAGGAAGAAGTAGCCGACCCCGAAGAGCAGCAGAATCGGGAGCAGCCCCATGATGACCAGTGTCCACGGAAAGTCCGACTTCGGCTCGGTGGCGACCTTCACGTTGTTCGCCTCGAGCAGGTCCATCAACTTCTCGTCCCCGAACGAAGGCAGGTACGTAACGAACGACTCGTACGATGTGGAGTCGCCTTCGGCGGTCGCCGTTTTGGATTCGTTTACGAGGTCACCGACTACGCGCTCACCCTGAACCGTCACCTGGTCCACGTTGCCCGCCTGCACTTCTTGGCGGAATTCGGAGTAGCTTACGCGTTCGGCGCCAACGGTCGGGCCGGTGAACTGCTGGTAGGCAAACAGAGCCAGCAGGATTCCCGCGACAATGAAAATGATCATGTTGCCGCGTCCGCCGCCACTGCTGCGCGGACCCGGCATATTCGGGCGCTCCTTGTCGTTGGAGGGTGCTTCGGAGTTTTCTCGATCAGCCACGTTCGGTACAGCGTTGTGGGGATGATGTGGAGGAGCGACGCGCCCGCTTCGATGGGCGGTCGCTGGATCACACGCTCCGACCCGAAGCTTCTTGGGACATCTTATCCCGGACGGGCCGGCAGCGCGCGCTTTATTCAATCATCCTCTCATACCGACTTGCGCGTACATTGTGTCTCACACGATCGCCGCTCGGCGCCGATTCGTTGTCGAAGGGATGAATTTGATGCGTTTCCCCGGGTGCGTTACACAAACGTTCCGTCCCGATCCACGCGCCGATTCGGAAGGTGCGGCCTTTGTCTCAGTCGGTCGCAGCATCTTCTCGTTCGTCGCTCGTTTCGCTCGCCAGGAGCACCTTCACGGACGGTCCGGATGTCATCTGCAGCTCGTCGGGGAGATAAATGCTCATCCGCGTGCCCAACCCGGGCGTCGACTCGACTTCGATCTGGCCGTGGATCAGATCCAGCAGCTTCCGGACGATCGCCAACCCCAGGCCACTCCCCTCGTGTTCTCGCCGGATGCCCTCCGATTCTTGCGTGAAGGCGTCGAACATCCGTCGCTGAAACGCCTCCGACATGCCGATCCCGGTGTCGGTCACTTCGACCACGACGCCCCCGTCCCCGCCGGCAATCGTAACCTCGACGGATCCGCCCGACGGCGTAAACTTGATGGCGTTGCCGATCACGTTGCGCAGGATGCGCTGTACGGCGAAGGGATCTGTCTCGCATGTGGTGTTGGACGCAAGCACGTCGAGTGAGAGCGTGACGCCGTTTTCTTCGGCCAGAGGCGCGAGCTCGTCGCACGTGTCCCGCAGCTCCTGGAGAACTTTGACGGGCTCCGTCGCTGGCGTCAATGCTTCTGCTTCGAGGCGGGACAGATGGAGAACCGAGTCGAGCGTGTCCCGAAGTCGGAGACTCCCGACCCGTACCCGCCGTGCAAAGACCCGCGTGCTTTCCTCCGCCGTCTCCTTTTCGATGACCTCGGCAAAACCGAGGATCGATGTCAGCGGCGTGCGCACCTCGTGGCTCATATTGGCGAGCATTGCCGATTTCAGGCGACTGGCCTCCTCCGCCACGTCGCGCGCCTCCCGCAACTCAGCCTCATCCGCAAGGCGGCGCATCACCGTCTCTGCATTCCGGGCGAGAATCTCGATCAGTTGCACATCGAACGCGTCGACGCCACCGGGCTCAGTTGTACTCACCGAGATCGTTCCGAAGGGACCGATCGGGATGTAGGCAGCCGACCGGACGCGTCCCCGATCGACCTGGTCTCCCGCCTCGCGTACGTCAGCGAACGAAAGCGTCTGACCCTGGCGGTATGCGCGAGCGACGATCGAGTCCCCGTCGACCGGGTAGTCCGGCCGCGGCTGGGACATCGTATTTATCACGCCCTGCGTCACGCACGTAGGCCGGAGAACACCGTCGATCCGCAGCCGAATCGCCGATATTTCGTATCCCATCGTGTCCTCGATCAGCGACAGCATTCGGTCGGCGACGGACTCGAACGAGCCCACCTGGAGAAGGCGACTCATGGCCTCGTAGAGGCCACGCACCTTCGACTGCCGCTCCTGCGCGGTGCGCCGGCGCTGGTATTCATCGGTGACGTCTTCCACAACGAACACGGCCCCCGTTAACGACCCGTCCGCTGCCTGAAGCGGGGCGCCGTTGATCGAAAGAACCCGACGGTGACCGTCTGGCCACTCGATTCCGTGACGGACGTCATAGACCGGCGCGTTTGTCTCTTTCACCATTCGAAACGGCTGCGCGGCGTCGGGCAGAGGGTCGCCCTCGAGCGTCGTATGCTTCCACCCGGGATCGTCGTAGGAGCGTTTCTGCAGATCACTCGGCATCAACCCCAGGACTTCCTCGGCACGGGCGTTTGCCCGCTTGATGTTGCCCTGGGTATCGAGAACCGTGATCGCCACGGGACTCGTCTCAAAGATTCGGGCGAGGAGGTCGCGCTCCCCACGAAGCGACCGGGCAACACGGTCCCGGGCCGGATGAACCGTGAGGCGACGAAGAGTCGCCCGGCACAGGTCAAGCGTCGCCTTCAGCATAGCGGTAGGAACCTCCTCCACGGACGCAATCAACAGGGCCCCGACCGGCCGACTGGCGTCACCCATGGGTACAGCGTGGACACGCCATCGTCCGACGTGTCCCGGAGACGGTGCGTCCACACGGTCCAGCCACGCGGACACCTCGTCGACCGGCAGTGCGGCCGTGACATCGTCCGATGCACCGATGGCACGCAGTGCAGTATCCATGGCCGCGGCGTACACGATACCGACATCCGCTCCGGTGGCGTCATGGAGAAAGGCGCACACGTCCTGGAGTAGAGACGCTCGATTATTCTCGGCAGGGTCGTCCACCGCCGCGCGGCGCAGCAGACGGGCGTATGCGACGACGGCCTCCTTCGGCAGATCCTCCACGGACATGCTGTGGTCGTTGGTCATGAAACCAGGGGACGAGGGCGACACCCGAGGACCGATTCGGTCCAACCCCAGAAGCCACGTCGATAAAGGCCCGAACAACGGGGTCGACGCGCGCTCGACCGCTCTGTGCTCAGCCGGCGCACTCTAAAGCGACGCGGAATGAGGCGAGTGATTGTTTAAGAGAGTATACAAATTGAAACACACATGATACCATCCGTTCCGGCTCGAGGCCCTGATCCCGGACGGCCGCCGGCTCGCTGCTGCACCGAATGGCGCGACGACCGCGCCCGGCGTTTGCTACCGTAGCACCTTCGCCCGTATCATATCGAACGGAGGGTCCGCCTTGCCCGGCGGATCCTTCTCCTCCGATCAACGGCTCATTCTCCCACCGTACGTTCATGTCTGAAACCGCTTCCACAACCACGCCGGCCTTTCCGTTCGGTCAGGAGATCGTCTGGGAACCGGATCCCTCCGAGATGGCGGCCTCGAACCTGCAGGCGTTTATGGACCGGCATGGCATCGACGGGTACGATGAGTTGCAGCGGCGGTCGACGGAAGATGTCGCCTGGTTCTGGGATGCGGTCTTAGACGGTCTCAACATCGAGTTCTACCGGGATTACGACGACATCGTCGACCTCTCTCGGGGCATCCAGTTTCCCGAGTGGTGCGTCGGCGGGGAAATGAACATCGTACACAACCTGCTCGATAAATGGCAGGGCACGAGCGTGGAGGACCGCATCGCGCTGCGGTACGAAGCCGAAGATGGAAGCACCGTCAGCCTGACGTACGGCGCCCTGAACCACCGTGTCTGTCAGTGCGCGAATGCGCTGCGTGCGATGGGTCTGGGAAAAGGCGATCGCATCGGCCTGTTCATGCCGATGACGCCCGAAATCGTGATCGCTTTCCTGGCGATTGTAAAGATCGGCGCGGTGCTCTGTCCGCTGTTCAGCGGCTACGGGGCCGGGGCGGTTGCGACTCGTCTGAAAGGCGCCGAAGCCAAAGCCCTCTTCACAGCGGACGGGTTCACGCGGCGCGGTAAGGCCATTCACCTGAAGGAAACCGCCGATGAAGCACTGGCACAGTGCCCGACCGTGGAGCACGTCATCGTTCATCCGCACCTCGGGCGCGACGACACGCCGATGACGTCCGGGCGGGACGTGTGGTGGGCCGACGCCATGGCAGGACACAGCGGGAGTGCCGAAACCGAGCGGACGGCGGCCGAGGACACGGTCATGCTTATCTACACCAGCGGCACCACCGGGGCCCCCAAGGGAGCGGTCCACACGCACTGCGGCTTCCCCATCAAGGGTGCGCAGGACATGTATCACGCGATGGACCTGAAGCCCGGCGAGACGATGTACTGGATGAGCGACATGGGCTGGATGATGGGGCCGTGGCTCGTTTTCGGGACGCTGACCATCGGCGCTACAATGGTGCTGTACGACGGCGCGCCGGATTACCCCGGCCCGGACCGGTTGTGGCAGATCGTTGAAGATCACGACGTGACGCATCTCGGCGTATCTCCGACGCTGATTCGCGCGCTCAAAACGCACGGGACCGACCCGGTCGACGCGCACGACCTGTCGTCACTCCGTGCCGTCGGGTCCACCGGTAGCCCGTGGGATCCCGAGTCGTGGCGGTGGTGCTTCGAGACGGTTCTGGATGGAGAGAAACCGATTCTCAACTACTCCGGCGGGACCGAGATCTCCGGCGGCATCCTGTGTGGGAATCTGTTTCGGCCGCTGAAACCGGGTGCATTCTCCGGCCCCGTCCCCGGGATGGCCGCCGACGTCGTCAATCCGTCCGGCGAACCCGTGAGAGGCGAGGTCGGCGAGCTCGTCATCCGCAAGCCCTGGATCGGGATGACGCGGAGCTTCTGGCAGGACGACGAGCGCTACCTCGACACCTACTGGCGCCGTTTCGATGATACGTGGGTCCACGGCGACTTCGCCGCCGTTGATGATGACGACCTCTGGTACATTCTGGGACGATCCGACGACACGATCAATGTCGCCGGGAAGCGGCTGGGCCCCGCCGAGGTAGAGGCCCTGCTGAACGCTCACGACGCCGTGGCAGAGAGCGCTGTGATCGGCGTCCCGCACGAGGTGAAAGGAAGCGAGGTCGTGGCCTTCGTCGTTCTGCGTCCGGACATCTCCGCGGACGACGCGCTCCGCGACGAACTGATGCAACAAGTCGTCTCCGAACTCGGAAAGCCGCTTCGCCCGAGAGACATCCTGTTTACTGACGCCCTTCCCAAAACGAGGAATGCTAAGGTCATGCGCAGGCTGATCCGGGACGCATATCTCGGAGAGGACCTCGGCGACACATCGAGCCTCGAGGATCCGTCTACGATCACGGCGATCCAGGAAGCGACGTGACGTACGGATCGGCGATAGCTCCGGTCGACCACTGCAGGTCCGCACGGGCGCGCCGAACCGCGACCCGTGCTTTGATTCGCTCCACACGGGCCTCGGCGAACGCCTGCTCTCGCTGGTTCAACAAGAAAAGGGTGCTCTCACCGAGATCGAACCGTCGCTCCTCGGCTTGCTGAAGACGCCGCGCCAGCTGCACGCGGCGCTCGGCCGCTTCCGCACGGCGCTGCGCCTCTCGAAGCCCGACGACCGCCGACCGGACATCGGCTTCGATCTTGCGTTCCGTCAACAGCCGCTTCAGGTCGGTCTGCCGCACCTCGATCTCGGCTTCTTCCACGGCACTCCGGTCCCCGCGAAAAAAGAGAGACTGATCGATTTTGATGCCGACCTTGACGTCGGCCACGTCCATCGGCGTGTCGTCATAGGAGACCGCCTGCGCTTCCAGCTTCAAGTCGGGGCGCAGGCCGACCCGCGCCAGCCGCTCGTCGATGCGAGTCTGCTGGAGTTTGACGTCGATCTCCTGCAGCTCCGGACGCCGGCGAAGCGCTCGTTGCATCGCTTGCGCCGCCACGGGCACATCCGATCGCACGGCCGGCGCGTCCCCGTCTACCGGCACGTCCGGCGCCGCAAAGTCGAAGCGCATCGGGGAGCCGTCCGGGTTCCATAGAAAGACCGCAAGCTTCGCGGCGGCCTGTTCAGCCTTCTGCGTGGCGGCCGCGACCGCTCCCTCCCGGCTGACCACGATCAGCTCTGCTTCTACACTGTCGATCGCTGCCTCCTCCCCGGTCCGGGCGCGGCGCGAGATAAAGGTCTGTCGCTCTACCGCCACCTCGAGAAGCTCGCGATTGACGTCCAGCACCTGCTCCGCCTCGACCCACGTCAGATAGGCCCGCGTGGCGTCGAGCAACAGCTGATTACGCCGCACCGACTGCCGCGCATCCGCACGCCGCGGCTCAAGCCGAACCTTCTCTAACTTCACGCCGCGCTTTCCGGTCGTCCACCCCACAAGCGGCGCCACCTCGAGTCCGACCCGCGTCTCCCCGAATGTCGATGTGGCCACCGAAGGATCGATGCTCGACCCAAGACCGCGCCGGTAGTCCATCGTGAGATTGGGACTGAACGGCAGATTGAACGGCACGCTCAGCCCACCACGCACCACGTTCAGCTTGTCTTTCTCATCCTGCGTTTTGTACTCGTAGCCAGTGGCAAACGTCGGATCGAATAGACCCCGCGCCTCAAGCAGGCGCGCAGCCGCCCGGTCGTCTTCCAGTCGTATCGACCGCACCTCCGGGCTTTCCCGAAGAACCATTTGGAGGAAGGCGTCGAGCGAAAGGACGGACGAATCCGCCTTCTGCGTCGGCGGCAGATTTGCCTGTAGGTCCGGCTGCGCCACCGACGGTACGGGCACCCCGACAACGGCACAGCCCAACAGCACAGCGCCAAGGATGCGTGGCAGCAGTCGAGCGCAGGGAACGTCGGTCATCTGGATGGAACGGTCAGGAGAAAAGACGGGGGGACGGCGTCCGGACAGAAATCCGGTCGGCATGGTGCGATCGGTGTGCCGGCATGAGAAAACCGGTGGATCCGACCAGGCGAGGGCCTTAGTTCGCCGATTTCTTCGTACCCTTGGACCGCACCGGGATCTGTGGCGGCAGGCCGTTGATGCGGCGCCAGATTTCGTAGCCAAGGGATACGTTGGAGAGCAGCACCCAGCCGGTTACCGATGAACCCTGACGGAGATAGCTATCGTCGGGCCACGCTGGACGCGAACCGGACGTATCCGGCACGACGAGGAGCCGGTACCGACCCGTCCCGTCGTCGACCGGATCGATGACCCGAACCGTGCCGGAGAAGGTGCCGATCGACGTTCCGGGGAAGCCCGAAAACTGCAGCGCCGGGAAGCCGGAGAACTGGAGCTGCACCCGCCGACCTGGCTCCACGATCGCGGCGTCAACACTATTTACGAAGAGCTCCGCCGCCTGGTCGCCCGTGGTCGGCACGATGATAGCGAGCTGTCCGCCCTCCTTCACGGTTTCGCCGGGACCGGCCCGATTGATCCGCGCGATGGTGCCATCGATCGGGGCACGCACCACGGAGGCTGCCTGCCGCTCCTGTGCATTCTCCAGCTTCAGGTCGAGCTCGGCCCGTCTCGACGCCAGCTTGCTCTGCCGGCTGCGAACCATCAGCCGCGCGGCCTCCACGTCCTGCTGGGCAGCCTCGAGGTCGGCCGAGGCCGAGACCGAATCCGTCCGCGCCTTTTGAAGGTTGAGCTGCTCCGATTCGAAAGCGCGAAGCGACGAGAGGCCGTCCCGATACAGCGCTTCGATGCGCCGATAGCGTTCACGAGCCGTGGCCGTCTCCGCAATGGTATTGTCGAACTTCGCCTGTGCAGCCCGGAGCTTCTGCTGCGCCTGGAGTTGCTTCTGGCGGGCTGTTTGCACCTCGATTCGTAGCACCGCGAGCTTATTCGACCGACTCGTCGCGATCCGGTCGACGAACGAATTGTCCATGTAGCCGCTGCTGATGTCTTCCAGCGTCGCAATCGTGTCGCCAGCAGCGACAACGTCACCTTCGTCGATCTGCCAGGAGCGGATCCGCGCCGGGATCTGCGATTCGACCGATTGAGGGCGCGCGTTCGGCGAAAAGGCCGTGATCTGACCCGAGCCGGCCACCGTCTGGCGCCACGGCGCAAACATCAGAACCAGCGCCAGCGCCACAAGCGTTGCAAACGATCCGATCATGACCCGCTGAAATAGCCGCGGCGTTTCAGCGGCCTGCAGCGCGCTGGAGTGCAGATTATTCAGCATCTGTCCCGATGACTCGGGAGAACCGGCGTTGCGCGCCGACGGCGTGGCATGCGAACCGCGCCAGCTCCAGATGGACGGCGAATCGGTCGTACCGGATTGGGAAGACGACGACCGCGGGGCGTTGGACGAAGACATGGAAGGGACGGACAGGGAAACGCGATAAAGGGAGA
>JAAAOT010000035.1 GCA_009908725.1 Bacteroidota bacterium
CGAAGAAAGAAGGCGGCTCGGTAGAAACGGGACCGGTCGGTGGAGCGGCCGGTAAACCTGCGTCAACTGACCGGAGTGTACGGACGCGTGGATGCCCTACGTGTTCGGGCGGTTCCCGGGTGGTTTTCGACGAGGCATCCGTGCGTGGCTTCATGGTCTTCCTGCGGCGGCGTCGAACGAACATCGTACCGTGACGTACACACCGATGCTATGGCAGCACCACACAACGGGTTGGGCACGGTTTTTTTAACCTATCAGCCCCGAACCCGATCACTGGCATTTTTCTAACGAACGCCGTCCATACATGCGGTTCATCAACCAGCCAGAGGCCGAAAACGACGAAGCCTGGTGGGATCGATTCAGGGATCTGCTCGACGACCAGAACGACTGGCCGACGCGATACACGTTCAAGTTTATCGCGCCATCGGATACCGTGCAGGATCTGAAAGCCGTGTTCGACGACCATCCCGTTCGCGTTCGCGAGTCCAGCAAAGGCAACTACATGAGCGTCACCGCACACCTGCGCTGCGAAAATAGTGACGACGTGATTGCGATTTACGAGGAGGCATCCGACATTGACGGCGTGATTTCTCTGTAGGTAGACGCATGATTTTACGATGCATGCAGCGGGATTCGCGCGCATGATGTTAATCCTACCTGTGATTCCTTCGACGCCGCCCGACCGTGACGGCTTCGTATCCCGGATATTGGCTCCGGATCTCTTTACTGCCCCGACGTTCGGTCTATGCCGTTCCCCCGACCCGTGCGCCGTGCCGTCTTCGTGGCTGCTTACGGCGTTCTCTTTTTTCTTTTCGACACGCTCGCGACCCACTTTGAAGTTGGGCCGGGCGTAAGCATCTGGTATCCGTCGGCAGGACTGAACCTTGCCCTCCTGGTTATTCTCGGCGCCCGGTACGCTCCGGTTGTTTTTGCCGCGTCTTTCCTGAGCGGCTTCTGGATTGCCGACCCGGTCATCCCGGCCCATCACCTGGTATTGCCCGGCCTGGTGATCGCGCTGTCCAACGCCGGGGCTGCCTACTGGCTGCGTCGCTCCTTTTCCCCGAGACACCCTTTCGACCTGAAGGGCGGAGGACGGTTTGTCGTCGTGGCGTTGCTTCTGCCCGTCGTTATCGCCATCGGCGCGGTCTCGTCGTACACGCTTACAGGGTTCGCGGGGTACACCGCGCAAACGATCCTGAACGTGGCGGCCACCTGGTGGATTGGCGATGCGGTCGGTATCCTGACGATCACGCCGCTTGCCCTGCTCGTTGCCTCGGTCGTCACCGGACGGCCGACACTCGGCGGGGGAAGCCGTGAGCAACTGCGCTTTTTCCTCCGAACCACGCGGGGCCAGGTGAGTGCCGTGGTCGACGTGCTCCTTCTCGCCGCCGCGCTTTACGGGGCGTTTTTTGCCACTGCCGATCCGCAGTTTCAGTTCTACGTGTGCTTTCTTCCGCTGCTCTGGATCGCCCTCCGAAACGGGCTTCCGCGGACGCTTGTGGCGGTGCTGGTTTTGAACGCCGGCGCGACCATAGCCATCCACGTTCGCGGCACCCCGGCGGATCTGGTGGACGTGCAGTTGTTCATGATTGCGCTTGCACTGACCGGATTGCTGCTCGGCATGCTCGTTTCTGAGCGTCGCCGGGCCGTCTTCATCCTCGAACGCGCCAGCCGAAGCCTGGAGCAGCGCCTGCGGGTGCTGTCGACAACCCACCCGGCATCGGGAAACGATCGTCCTCCGGACGCATCCTTTTCCGGTGACGGCGATCGGGTCGACCCGGATCGTATCGATACGATCCGCGAGGCCGCCTCCGGAGATGAGAAGCTCGTTACCGGTACGCGGTGGAGCCAGGCATCGGACGGGAACGGGTCTCCACTCTCTATTCGGGGCGTGAACGATGTGCTGGCGTCGAGCAGTGATGTCCTCAGCCGGAGCGCGCAGAATCTGGTTTTGCTCAATCAATTGATGCTTGAGTCGAAGGACCGGCTTAGCGCCTCCAATGCGCAGAAGGACAAGCTGCTGTCGCTAATCTCGCACGACCTGAAAAATCCGCTCGTCGGGATTCGCGGTCTTGCCGAATTGATGGCCTCCCAGGATCCGCCGGAGCCTTTCGAGCGACCGTTAATGCTGATCCAGCGCTCCTCGGAGCAGGCCCTCGACCTGCTGGACAATCTGCTGACCTGGTCGCGCCTGCAGACCGGTCACTTTCAGCCGGACCCGCAGCTTCATCGCCTCCGGTCGCTCACGGAGGAGGCCATGGCCCAGCTGGAAACGCAGGCTGCTCGAAAGGGCGTATCGCTTCAGAATGACGTCGATACTCAACCGGCAGTGTACACCGATGCCTTCATCGTAGACACCGTTCTTCGTAACCTGATTTCGAACGCTGTCAAGTTTACGGAGCGCGGCGGCACCGTTCGCATTTACGCCGAGACGCGGGCGGACGATGTCGTCGTATCGGTCGCGGATGACGGGGTCGGGATGTCCGATGCGTTGCAGAACGACGTCTTCGACATGGCCGCGCCGACGTCTGAGGCCGGCACGGAAGGGGAGAGCGGCACCGGGCTCGGGCTGCACATTTGCAGCGAGCTGGTGGAGGTGCAGGGCGGCAAGATCTGGGTGGAGAGCGAGCCTGGCGCGGGGACGACTTTCTCGTTCACGCTGGCGCCGGCCCGGCGTGCGCTGGAGGCGTAGTCTCGGTGTCTCGGGGAGGCACCTCCATTGTCGTCCGGGTCAGCGCGGCGATGTAGGCGTAGCGCGGGCCTACGGCTTTCAGGTGCAGCCTCACGGTTCCCCGGGCCTCTAGCCCGCGAAGTGTGTCGAGAAGGGCCGGTCGGTGGTGCACGTCGAAGAGGCTGAGCCAGCCTTGCAGGGCTCGTGCGAACGGGGCGGGAAGCTCGGCCTGGTCCCAGAAGTCCACGATGTAGAACGTACCGCCGGGGCGGAGCGCCTGCAGGGACGCGCGAATCGCTGCGTCATGGTTTGGGATCATCGACAGCACGTACGAACAGAATACGACATCGAAGGGCGCTGTTCGCCCGAACATGTCGGGCCCCACGCCCGAGGCCAGGCCGTGCGCGAGCTGGATTCGCGATGCTGTGCCATCTCGCCGGAGACCCCGCCGCGCCGTATCGAGCATCTGCGTTGAGGCATCCATGCCGTACAGCCGGTGGTCCGGTGCGAGGCGATGCAGACGCCGGAGGTTGCGGGCCGTGCCACAGCCAACCTCGAGCACGTCCCCCGGCGGATGGTCGGCAATGCGATCGATCAATCGGTCTCGCCCGAACAGATAGTAGCGTCGGGTCCAGTCGTACACGTGCCGGGTCCAGCGGTACATGCGGTCCATTTTTCGGACCGGGTCGGTAGGGCTCCTCACGGGACAGAAGGGGTTGGCGGGGGAGAGCGGATTCGTCTGGACGGCCCGGGCGATTATCCGTTCAGGCGGTAGATGTGGAAGCCGCCGTAGACGGCCGAACGATCCCGATCGTGCAGCTCCTGCGAGCGCTCTCGTTCATAGGTGAAGCGGTGCCGGAGGTCTGCCGGAAGGGCGGGCTCGACGACGGAGGCGCGCCCCGCCGTTCGAAAAATGACCCGCGACCCAGGTTCGCCGACGCGGGCGATTTCCTGCCAGAGCCGGGTAATGGTCTCCGGCGTCATCCAGTCCATCGAATCCAGCAGGACGAAGCTATCGAAGCTGTGAGCGGCCTGGCGCGCCAGAAACTGATCGTAGGCCGTCACGTGGGTGCTGACGACGTCGGCATGGTAGCGGAGCCGGCCGAAGTGCTCGTCCTTCAGGTAGGGCGGCACGGCGGTCCGCTGCTCCGTGTCGTACCGGCGCCCGAAGGCCTGCCAGGCGAAGTAGTTGTCCTCGATCGGAAAGTCGCAGACGAGCCGCCGCATTCGTTCGCGGTACAGGTCGACGACGGTCGTGTCTGCTTCCTCGGCCATGATGCGGTGCTGGCTGGGCGGAATGCCGAGACTGTAGACGGACGCCGGTTTGGCGCCGAGCCACTGCACGAAGGGATGGTCGAAGAAAGGGGCGACGCATTCCTCGAAAAACCGGCGTTGCTCCGACGGGGAGGACGCATCCAGCAGCTCTTCGGGACGCCGCTTCAGCAGGACCCGGGCAACCGTTCCCGCGAACCGCTGGAAGCGCGGCAGGATGCCATGCTCATACACGCCGGTCGCGAACATGCGGATGCGACGCCGGCCGAGTCCAAGCCAGGCACGGTCGTCCCAGAATGCACGCGTGTCCGACGAGAGGTGAGGCCGTATGTGCGCGTCGTAGGCATCGACATTCGCCGGGTCATCGCCTTCCCCGAAAAACCGGAAAAAGGAGTCGTGGTCGGGAAGGTGGCGCAGTCCGGCGAGTTTGAGGCGGGTAAGGGCCATGTGGGCCGCGTTCAGGTCCACAGCCACGACGCGAGCGGGGCCGTGGACGAGATAGTTCAGCACGTTGCACCCGCCGGAGGAGATGGTGAGGATCCGGCTGTCCTCGTCCAGACGGAGCGCCTCGGCGTCCACAACCGGGTCCTCCCAGATCTGCGTGTAGACGAAGCCTCGAAACCAGATCGTGAAGAGTCGTTCCAGCAGTCCGTTGCGCGTGGTGCGACGGTTCTGGTGAACGGCGCGCTTCAGTCGGGCGGTGGTGGATTCGGGCATGAACGATTGCGCGGTCTCCGTCGAAAACTTTTTCGCAACGTACCAAGAGGTTGTTATCCCGCCATTATGCGCGCATTAACGGATTGACAAATGCCGAACGTCGAAACCGGACGGACCCGGCTGCTTTGCGAGCAGTTGCACCGACACCGCTCCTGATTTTTCAGAACCGTGTCCCCTCATGAAAAAGCTCATCGGGCTTCTCGTCCTCGGTTTCATCCTGTACATCGTCAACCCGGGGATGGACGACTTCTCTGCCTTTTTCAAGCAGCGATCCGCAGATCGAATCGAGCAGGAGACCGGCGGCGGTCTGCTGGGCCGGGTGATCGGCGGGGCCGGATCGGAGCTCGTCGCGGCCGGCGTGGAAGAGGTGACGACGCGGCGATCCTATGTGGTCTGCAGTACCTATGATGTGGACCCGGATGGCGACGACGTGTCCGAGTATCGTTATTTCGGGGTGGCCGGCATGTTCGTCACGCTCCGGGAGCCTGAAAAATAGCCGGCCTGGCGAACCGTGCGTCGAGCCGCCCGTTTTGGTCCATTGCGCAAATCGCTTCACGCGACGCGCCCGAAGCCACGGATATGGCCGCTGGTTCGTCCCCTTTCCAACACGTCTGTATTTCCCATGAGTGACCTGTCCGTCCAGGCATCCACGACGACCCTCGCGCAGGAGGATCCCGAGGTGTTCGACGCCATGCGCCGTGAGGTGGAGCGGCAGAATGACGGGATCGAATTGATCGCGTCGGAAAACTTCACCTCGCGAGCCGTGATGGAGGCGATGGGGTCGCCGCTCACGAACAAATATGCCGAGGGCCTTCCGGGAAAACGGTATTACGGAGGGTGCAAGTACGTGGACGTGGCGGAGAACCTGGCCCGTGACCGTGCCAAAGAGCTGTTCGGGGTCGACTGGGTCAACGTTCAGCCGCACTCGGGTGCGCAGGCTAACGCAGCGCTCTACCTGAAAGCGCTGGATCCCGGGGACAAACTTCTCGGCCTCGATCTGGCACACGGCGGCCACCTCACACACGGCAGTCCCGTCAACTTCTCCGGGATCCTGTATGAGGCGCATTTCTACGGTGTGGACAGGGAGGGACCGAACGCGGGGCGGATCGACATGAACCGGGTGCGGGACAAGGCGCTGGAGGTGGAGCCGAAGATGATCTCGATCGGCGCGAGTGCCTATCCGCGCGACTTTGACTATGCCGCATTCCGTGAGATCGCGGATGAGGTGGGAGCGCTGCTCTGGATGGACATGGCCCACACGGCGGGGCTCATCGCGGCCGGCGTGTTGAACGACCCGGCGCCGCATGCCCACGTCATAACCACGACCACCCACAAGACGCTGCGCGGCCCCCGAGGCGGCATGATCCTGGTCGGCTCCGACATTGACAATCCGTTCGGCTACACCTTCCGGGACGGCCGCACGAAGTCGCTCGGGCAGGTGCTCGATTCGGGCGTTTTCCCGGGGACGCAGGGCGGGCCGCTGATGCACGTGATTGCTGCGAAAGCCGTCGCCTTCCGCGAAGCGCTACAGCCCGAGTTTTCAACCTATGCGGCGAACGTCGTCGAGAACGCCAAGGCGATGGCCGACGCGCTACGGTCGCGCGGATATGACCTCGTTTCCGGGGGAACGGACAACCACCTCGTATTGATCGATCTGCGCAACAAGGGGTTGACCGGCAAAAAGGCCGAAGAGGCGCTCGAGGCCGCGGATATCACTGCCAACAAGAACATGGTTCCGTATGATACCGAGAGTCCGTTCGTGACGAGCGGCATCCGGCTCGGAACGCCGGCGATGACGACGCGCGGCTTTGGCCCGGACGAATTCCGTGAGATCGTTTCGCTCATTGATCGCGTCCTCGACGCTCCGGACGATGAGGCGGTTCGCGAATCCGTTCGCAGCGACGTGCATGCCCTCTGTAACCGCTTCCCGCTTTACGACTTCGTTGTTGCGTAGCGCGGAACGGAATCGCGACTCGCGCGGTTCAGACGCTACAACCGTTCTGAACGCCCGCCTGCGCAGACAACCTCGTTTCCTGAGCCGAAGCGGCGTCTCCCTGCACGGCGAAGCGCGGTACTCCCTCCGATTGCCCGCCCCCGGTCGCCCCAGTCCGGCGGCTTGCTTCACCCAGACTCTGTCGCACCCCTATGCCGTCGATGGACCGCAGCTCGCTTAGTTCGTCCGCCTACGCCGATCTCGTCGATCTGGGGCGTCGCATCTACGATCGTGCGCTCATCCGGCGTGAGGACGAATTAATCACCGATCCGCGCGGTCAGCCAATCGGATGGCTCCTGGACACGCGCGTTCCCATGCTCGACGGCGACCTCTTTGCCGAGGTGGGCGGCGTCCTCGCCGACCGGTTGCGCGACCGAGAAGTATACCAGGTCGTGGGCTACGGCTTTGGTGCCTATCCACTTGTCTGCAGCGTTCTCGCCGACGGTGGTACCCCGGCCTTTAAAGGCGGTCTCGTTCGGGACGAAGCCAAAGGCCACGGACGGCGACGGCTCGTAGAGGGTCCGGTTACGCCGGAAAAGCCTACCGTTCTGCTAGACGATATCATCAATAGCGGTCGGAGCGCCGCGCAGGCCCTCGAACTGCTTCGCGAGCAGAACTTCAACATCGTCGGCATGATGACCCTGTTCAACTTCACCTGGAGCAGCGGACAGTCGCGAATCGAGGACGACGGCATCTGGGTCGATTCCCTGCTGGACCTGAATCTCCGCGAAAACAAAAACTCGAGTTCGGACAGCGCGTAACGGCGGATCCCGCCGGAGCGCGAAGGAGACGCCGCTGACCAGCCGTCGACGCCTGCCGCGTTGCCCCGGGGGACTTCCTGCGGGGCGTTGTCGTATGTATGCAGGTCGTTTCAGATGATCTCCAGCGCGACGACCTGCCCTCTTCCTGTCGCACCAGCCTGATCTCGCCCTTATGGCCGATGCCTCTCCTCCCGATACCGAACGCCGTCCCGGCATTCAGGGCGATGGATCGGCAGCACCCGGCGAATCGGATAGCGATCCGGTGATGGAAGCCGGCAACATGTCGCTTCTCGATCACCTGGAAGACCTTCGCTGGACGATCATCAAGGGTTGCTCCGGCTTCGTCGCGGGCATCATCGCGAGCGTCGTGCTCCGACAGTGGATCATCAACGACGTACTGATCGGACCGACGCGGACCGACTTTTTCATGTACGGCGTGCTGGGCATCGATGCGAAAGAGCTTCACCTTCTGAATCGCACGATCACCGGTCAGTTTTTCGCCGACATCGGTACGCTGATTGTCGTTGGCGTCATCCTCGGTTCGCCGGTGTTCGTTTATTTCGTGTGGAAGTTTATCGAGCCGGCGCTCTACCCGGAAGAACGCGGCGGGATGCGGTTTGCGGCCGTCTTCGCCGCACTCTTCTTCTTCATGGGCGTCTCCTTCGGTTACCTCATCCTGACGCCGCTCGCGCTTCAGTTTTTCGCGTCGTACGAGCTGTCGGCGCAGATCGAGAACCAGTTCGACATCATGACCTACTTCAGCATGGTGACGTTCTGGGCGTTCGGGTCGGGGCTTCTCTTTGAAATGCCTGTCGTCATGTACTTCCTCGGGAAGGTCGGCCTGATCACGCCCCACTTCATGCGCACCCATCGAAAGTACGCATTGCTGACCGTGCTCGTCATCGGCGCCTTTCTCACGCCGCCGGACCCCATCTCGCAGCTTATCGTGGCCCTCCCGCTGCTTCTGCTCTACGAGTTTTCGATCCTCGTTGTCGCCTGGGTCACGAAGAAGCGGCGCCGGGAACTCGGCATGTCCGATGCGTAAGCACCACCACGACCCGGCTCGTCGCATTCTGCCGTCGGGATAGCACCGGACCGACCCGCCCGTCGGCGCTGGCCCTATCGGTATGGTTATGGTCTCTCCGGTATGGTTTTCGCGCCTGTTCGGAGTAGGACCGCGACGCCCCGGCTCCTCGCACAGCTAATCCCCCACCGCTATGTTTCGCCGAACTGCGACTGCGTCCCTCGTCGTCCTTGCCGTCGTCGGATCGCTCCTGGCCGGGACCTTCGTCGGCTTCCTGATGCCGCGAGATGACGACTTTTTCGAGCTCCGGAAAAACTTTCAGATCTTCGGCGCTGCCTACGAGGAGCTGGTGACCGGCTACGTGCAGCCGCTCGATCCGGAGCACCTCATGCGAACGGGGATCGACGCGATGCTCGCCGAGCTGGACCCGTACACGACGTTCATCGACGAAGCCGACAACGCCGACCTGAATATCATCACGCGGGGGCGCTACGGGGGCGTCGGGTTAAATGTGGGCAAGCGAGGCGGCAAAATCACGGTTCTGTCGCCCATCGAAGGGGCGAGCGGGTACAAGCAGGGCGTGCGTGCCGGGGATGTCATCGTACGGATCGAAGACCAACCGGCCGAGGGCCTCTCGATGACGGATGTGCGCACGCTTCTTCGAGGAGAGCCCGGTACGACGGTTGAAATCGTCGTCGAACGACAGGGGTCGACCACGCCGATCGAGTTTACGCTGACGCGTGAACAGGTTGAACTGGACAACGTCACCTTCGCCGGCTTCGTTGGCCCGTCCGCGGACGTCGGCGGCGTCGGATACGTGAAGCTGGAGCGGTTTACCCGCGAGGCCGGCGGGGAAGTGCGCGACGCCATCCGGGATCTGCAGAAAGAGCGGTCTCTGCGCGGCCTTGTGCTTGACCTTCGCGGCAACCCGGGTGGGCTTCTGGACGCGGCGGTCGACGTCACGGAGCTCTTCGTCCCGCGCGGACCGGTCATCGTCTCCACCCGGGGGCGCTTGCCCGAAACCGAGCGAACCTACCGAAGTGATCGCGTGCCGATGCTTCCGGATGTCCCGCTGGTCGTTCTGGTCGACGGCTTCAGCGCGTCGGCGTCGGAGATTGTCGCCGGCGCCGTGCAAGACCTTGACCGTGGGGTCGTCATGGGCGTCACCACCTACGGGAAAGGCCTCGTCCAGGTCGTTCGGTCGCTTCCGCACAACACGTTTCTGAAAATGACGACCGCCAAATACTACACGCCGAGCGGCCGGTCCATTCAGTCGATCAACTACTCCGGGGGGGAGTCGACCGCCGTTCCCGACTCCGTCGGACGGGCGTTCGAAACCGCAGGCGGGCGCACGGTCCGGGATCAGCACGGCATTGAGCCGGACGTGATCGTGGAGGAGCTGCCGACGAGTGAACTGGAGCAGGCGCTCCAGCGCCGCGCCGCCTTCTTTTTCTACGCGAACCACTTCGCGGCCCAGACCGATTCCATTGAGGAGGGTTTTCGGGTGAATGACACGACGCTTCTCGCATTCCGGACGTGGCTGGAGGAGAACCGATTTGCGTATCCGACCGACGCGGAGACGGCGCTGGATAAGTTGAGCACGCGGTTCGCCGATGACGGCTACGACGACGTGAGCGACGAGGTGGCGGAGCTGCAGCAGGCGCTTCGCGAGGAGAAGATCGATGAGTTCGATGAGCATGCCACCGCGCTGAAACGGCATCTGGAGCGCGAGATTCTGGCCCGCTTCGTGCCCGAAAGCCGGCGAATCGAACGGACGCTCGATTACGACGTGCGCGTCGCCGCAGCGGTGGACCTGTTCGATCACCCCGATCGATACGCTCAGATCCTGTCATCGTCCAGCG
>JAAAOT010000028.1 GCA_009908725.1 Bacteroidota bacterium
CTCATGCCAGAGACCAGACCTGTCGTTCAATCACGAGCGGGGACCGTCGACCGACGAAGGACTCGCAGTATGCACTCACTTCGCGCGTCGATGATCGAATAGCGGGACGTCTTGTAGTGTCTCGATGAGCGCAAACGTTACGACTGGAGCGGCACCGCTTCACGATGTCGGCGCCGGACACACCGTCCCGCGGTCAACAAATATAAAACGGGCGACCTCGCCATGAGATCGCCCGTCCGTACAATCGGGGATGCAGGATAATCAGTCCGTCTTATCACGCTGCCGGGCCGAGCACCGCGACGGGAACGGCCGTTACCGGGCGGTCGAGGTCGACGGTTTCCATGCGGCCGTCCGGGGTTTGCCGGATGATGGTTTTCTGCGGGCGGGCGTATCGATACGCGATGACCACCGTTCCGGACATCTCAATCGCAATGAAGCGGTCCGTCGTCGCGTGATCGATGATGCGCTGGGAAAGATCGGTCGTTTCGACCTGCGCACCGTCCCCGCCGTACACTGGCACCGTAGCGTTTTCCCGCAGCGTTTCTCGAAGCATGTCGCCCAGGGTGGACGGCCGGGTCGGCGTGGGAACGTGCGGCTCAACGACCGGGAGGTCGTCGATGTCGATGCCGATCGATTGCATCCATTCGGCGTCTGCGTCGGCCCAGCAGAAGCCGTCCCCGGACGGGCTGTCATCGGCGAGGTCGTCGCGATCCGTCTCCGGGGCCTGCTGCTCGGGCGTGCTGCGGTCGTCGGGCGACGGGCTGGCCGCCGGAGGGTGTGGGATCAGGCGTCCCTTTTCGGGCATCCGCACGTCCAGGCTATGACGCGGGTCTGTGCCCGGCGCCTCCACCGACGTTCCGGGGGAATGGGCATACGCAGGGACGTGGGCTTCAAACAGCCCGGTGCCGTCGTAGTGGCGCCGCGCGGCGCTTCCGATGAACTGAAGGACGACCGACACCCCTACGGCGATGGAGAGAAGCATCCAGAAAGAGTACGGCCCCTCCTGCATCGGTGCACCAAAGACGGAGGCGTAAGTCGCCGACGCCTCCCGGTAAATGGTGTCCGGGACGTCGTCATCCATGGCCGCAAGCTGTTGCAGCGCTTCGCGGGCGACGTCCATGTCGTTCGCGCTGGCCGCAATCTGCACCTGCACATTCAGGAGGTATGGAATGTATTCCGGCTGCCCGGATGTCCGGATGTGCTTAGCAAGATCGGACGTAATCTGTAGGGCCTCGCTATACCGACCCTGGTCGCTTCGGATCAATGCCTGACGGTACTCGGCCTGAAACTGGGTCCACTGATCGCCGATTTGGCGTCCGAGCGCTGCCACTTCCTTGACGAGGTCCAAGGCTTTGTCGTGCTGCCCGCGGGCGCGGGCAATCGTAAATGCACTGCTTAACTCACTACGGCGGGCCTCGAGCCGTGCCGCACCCGTGAGGCGGTCGGCGGCGGCCTGTCCCTGTTCATGGTGCCATACCGCTCGGTCAGCGCGACGACACTGGCTCCAAGCAGGCACCTCTATGCCGGGCCGCTGCTGTGAGCAGTCGATCAGGATCGCCGATGCAGCGGTAAAATGGAGCTTCGCTTCCACCTCTACCGCATTGTCGACCGCCTGCTGTTGCAATGCTTGAAGTGCCGAGCTCGCTGTACGGTATGCTGCATCCGGATTCCCGACTCGAATCTGGAGCAGAGCCAGGGAGCGCTCGTTGTTCAATCGGTGGAGCGGATCGATGCCCTCGGACTCCAGCGCAGCGAGGTTAAAGTAGTGTACGCTCAATGCATCCTTCCCGAGTGCAAGCGACGCATGGGCCGCATTCTCAAAGACGTACGCAACATATTCACGACGCGCCTTAATCACATTCTCGTTCATGAGACGCTGAGCAAGACTTAGCGCGTCCCGGTTCTGATTCATTTCTCGAAGCGCATCCAGCTCGAGAACGTATGTGTATTCGACACGTCCCTGCGCACTGTCTCCGAAACACGCACGCGCCTGACGGGCACGTTCCACGACGTCCTCCCACGCTTCTGACTGCCACGCGGGGTAAATCTCCTCATAGATCGTTTCACACGACGCTTGTATATCCGAACCATTTGCCCATAGATTATGGGGTGTCATCATCACCCCGATCAAGACGACAACAGAAAGTATGGATACCGTGCGCATTACGTCCGAGCGTTCGAAGTTGAGCAGTATCATTGTGAACCAGCGACCGGCACCGACCGATCCGGACCTGCCAGATGAAAACCCGCTTCCGCCGCCCCCGTCGGATGCAACCGTCTAACCACGCAGGCTAGCGAGTGCGTAAGCCGGTACGCAGGCAATAGCACGTGACAGTATTATACGAACGAGTAGGTGCATCGTCAATGTTTTTCTCGTATGTATCTGCTGTCTTAGCTTATTGACAAACGTATACGATTCAGTGTCATAATATCCCGACTTCGCGGTCCGGTAAATCTCATACAGGCCGGTAAATCATGCCTGTATCAGGGCGATCGGGACGCCCATGATTCGGTCCGCTGGACGCCAATCGATGCGTTCGTCTTCGCCGACGTGGATGATCTTCTCAGCAGGTGCGTTTAACCGGTAAAAAAGGACGATACCTGCATCGACCTGAAGGCCAAAGAGGCGGTTCTTCGTGAACGTGTCTGACAGTCGCTCAGGGATTTCCACCGGGGGACGCTGCCGTCCCTCATCGTCCACGCACTCGATGTTGACGTTTGTACTACCCGACACCGGGTCCGATGCGTTCGGGCCCGGTGTTCTCTTGTTAGCGTCGTTCGAACCCGGCTCCGGACACGCCCCCGGCGTCGCGACCGCAACAGACATCTTCTTCGGGAACTCGAGGACCACGGTTCCCGGCACATCTCCCGCATCGGTGGTTGCGTTCTCCTCCCAGCAGTCAACGCGATCCATCACGTCTTGCGGGCTGACATCCGACTGGACGTGCTCCACCAGACGGATGGGATCGATCGGCACCCAGGCGTCCTCCCCTTTTGCCGTTTCCCGAACATACAGCGTCGGACGGGACGCCTCGTCCCCACGCCGCCGAAGGACGAGGCTCCAACCGCCGGTCATGACCATGACGAGCAGCGCGAGCACGCCCCAGGTCTCGACGGAATACCCACCGGTCGCCGAGGCTTTCACCACGGCCCGGAGGGCACGCTGATGCTCGCGGTGAGCTCCTTCCGACCGGAGTTTCTGCATCGCCTTCTGCGCGCGCCCGACCTCACCAATCGACGCCGCCGTCTCGGCCAGCCCGACCAGTGCGATGGCCCGGAAGTATGGATACGCGCGGCTCGCCCCGGCGAGCGCCTCGAACGCAGCCATCGCCTGACGACTATTCCCTCGGCGCCAGTCAATTGCGGCGGCCACGTGCTGCGCGCGGAGCGAAACCTCCCGGCGGTCCTCATCTGAGGCCCGGCGGTGCGCCCGTTCGATTGCTGACTGCGCGCGCTGGCGGTTGCCCGAAGCGTCTGCGACGACGGCCTCCGCGAGGTCAAGCTCAACCTGAAACGGCACGCGGTGTCCCGGACCGACGTCGTGGATATCGATCCGCCGGGCAGACGCACCTGCAGCCCGCGCCTTCTCCAGGACATTTTCCCGTTCCAGCTCGCTTAGAATCGAGAGCGTGTGGAACCGAACATGTGCACGATGCCACTCACACTGTGCAATTCGCGTCGACGGACTGTCCGGCGCGCCGTCGAGCATCGATCGCGCCGATCCGAGAATATCAATTACCTCGCCGAAGGCACCGGCCTGCATCTGCACGTCGGCAAGACGGATGGTCGCCGTCGCCTGAACGGCGTTCGGAAGGTGACGGCTGTAGTACCGTGAGAGATGGGCATAGTGAAGCGCAAGATCCGACCGGTGAAGGTCCGCTGCCGCATCCCGCGCCATGGCAGTGATTTCGTGCACCGCCGTGCTATCGAGGCGCTGCCAGTGCCCGTCGAGCACATCGGCGGCCCGACGAACCACCTCCGCGTGATCCCCTTGCGCATGGGCCTGCCGAAGATCTGCGGCCCGGTCGCCATTATCCGAGGCGGGAGAACGCTCTGCCGACCGTTTCAGCGACGCCTCCGTATCCCGGGGCATCTCCCCGGCAGCATACGCACGGGGAGCGAAGGGGCTCGCGGTCACCTGCCGTTCTCCGGCCCGATCGATGCGCTCTTGAACGGCGGCTTCCGATGCGAAGGGCAGCAGCAAAAGGAGTACAGCAACTGCGTGCCCGCAGACCAACCGAAAACGATAAGAAAGCTCGATCACGACATTACAGATCCGTGGAGAACAGCATGATGTGTAATGTAGGCGGACGCTCCGACCTTATCAATATTTATTGATCGATAATGGTATCCATGAAATGACAAATGGATACCGCCGGGTCGCAACGGAGCCGGGGTCGTTTCGCCGGGCGTTCCCGGTCTACACGAGGAGCGCGAGGCGCCGCGCCGGTCGCGTTACGGCGACGTACAGGAGCGCCGCCTTTTCCGGGCCGCGACACGCCTGAAGGTCTCGGTGATCCACAAACACGGTGTCGAACGTTGACCCCTGCGCCTTGTGGACCGTCGTGGCGTATGCGTAGTCGACGGCGGCAAACCGTTCGCGGAGTTCGTAAAACGCACCCCAGTTGGATCCGTCCTCCTTTGCCCGGAGACGTAGCCGCTCCATATCGTTTTCGTACCGATCGTGCTCGTCCTCGTGGAGCACGAGAATGGATCGCGTGAACGCCGCATAGGGACTGCGCACCTTCAGCTTCCACACCTTCCACTCGCTAAGGTCGTCTGCTTCAAACGTGGTGATCGATGTCCGCGTCACCCGCAGCTCTTCGCTGTTCTTAACCACCGGTGCCCCGTCGTGAAACCAGGTTTCCCGGGCGACGAGCCACTCGCCCTCTTCAAAGCGAGGAGCGTCGTCCCCGTAGCGCGCGGTGCGGATTTCGCGATTGTACTGCCGGACGGTCCGATTTCGGTAAGCGAGAAGGCGCGCGTGGGTTGCGTCGTCCGCGAACGCGTCGGAATTGAACGTGCGGAGGACCGTGTCGAGGAATGCGTCGCGTTTGTGGGTAATTGCAACCCCGATCCCATCCTTGAAGCGAGACTGGAAGCGATGGACCGTCCCCTGCCGAACCTTCGTCGCCAGATCCAGGATGGGGTTGTCCGTAGACTGCCGGTGCACCTCTTCCAGCATCGGTCCTTCCACTTCCAGTGCCGGCGACGGCTCCTCGTTGACCGGCGGCAGCTGCGCGGGGTCGCCGACGAAAAGCCACTGCAGGTTGCGCTGAGAGGCCTGAATGTACTCCCACTCGTCGCGGCCGACCATGGACGCTTCGTCACACACCACCACGCTCGCCGGTCGCTCCTCCTCCATCCCTTCGGGAACGAGCACGTACTGCCCGTCAACATCCGGCTGCAGGCGAAGCCCGAGATAGGAGTGGAGGGTCTGCGTCTCGACGTCTCCTCCGTTTAACTGATCGCGCAGGACCTGGACGGCTTTGTGGGTGGGTGCGCACACCGTGACCGTGCAGCCCTCGGAGGTCAACTGATCGACGAGCTGCGTCACCAGGAAGGTCTTCCCGGTACCGGCATATCCACGAAGACCGGTGAACCGCTCTCCCGAAGCGAGACGCTCGTAGACGGCGTCGTACGCTTCCTGCTGGTGATCGGTGAGCGACATGAACGGATACGCTGACGAGGCAAACGGCGGGGCGGGTCTCCTGTACTTCGGTGTCCGCCGCATGTGCCCTGAGGCCGGCAGTGCATTCAGACTTCATCGAGCACGACCGATGCCCCACAACCACAGGGATGGAGCGTAACCGGCGGGGACGCTCTATCCTTGAACGGCCGGTCGCTCTTCTGCGGACGGCGTGACGTCGTCGCCCTGCGTGGCGTCATTTCGCATCCGGCGGCTGAGCCGACGCAAGTGGCCACCGAAGCGGTTCATAACGAGGAGGTGGGCGAGCGCCTGAGTGGCATTGTACACGTACCACGGGAGCATCGGCGCGAAATCATGGACGGCCGTGATCACGTACTCCCCGTTCAGGGCCCGGCGAAACTCGAGCCGGCCTTCATTCCCGGTGCTGAGGTCGGCGAGCAGCCCGCCGGTAACGTAGAAGAGGTGGCGCCCCTCGGGACTCTCATCCGGCGCGTAGGTGATCTCAAGAAGCGTCAGACCGAACGGACGTACCTGAAACTTGCACACCCGCTTCCCTTCCACCGAGCAGTTGAGCAGCGGCCACCCGAAGCGCGGGAGCCACCGGATGTACTCGTGCGCGACATCGCGTGCGGTGTAGCCCGGAGGGAGCGGGAGGCGCTGAACAGACCGCGCGACGCTGTTGGACCGGATGACGGCGTCGTCCTCGGAGCGCAGTTCCGCCCGCGGATTGGGCAATGGACGTCCCGCCGGGTTCACAGAGCGTCGCACCGCTTCCTCAAAGGGCAGAGCATCGGGCTCCAGCTGCCGCTGCAGGGGATTGTCTTTGACTTTCGCGCCGAGGCGCAGGCTGTCGATGATCGGGGAGACGATCGCCCAGGGACCGCCGCTGAAGACCCAGACCCAGAGCTTTGAGAAATCGGGGGCGTCGAAGGGGACCGTCGCCATGGGACGCTCGCGAAGACCGACCGCGCGGGCGGTTTTCTGCAGCATGTCCCGGTACGTCATCCGTTCGGGGCCGCCAACGTCGTAGGTCCGTCCGTAATGCTCCGGGGAGCCGAGACACGTGAGCAGGCCCCGGATCATGTCTTCAACGGAGATGGGCTGCGTCTGCGCCCGCGTCCAGTTCGGCAACAGCATCACCGGCAGTCGACGGACGAGGTTGAGCAGAAGCCGGAGCCACGTGCCTCCCGGCCCAACAATCAATCCCGCGCGGAGCGTGGTGAGCGGCACCGAGGTCGACGACAGGGTGGACTGAATCTCGACCCGGCTCCGCATCCGCGGGGGCAGATCTTCGACGGCAACGTGTTCGGGAACGAGCCCGCCCACGTACAGCATCTGACGGACTCCCTGTGCCTCCGCCGCACGCGCAAAGTTGTCCGCCATCAGCAGGTCGAGATCGGTCACTTCTGCCTGCGTCAGTCGCGACGACGGCAGGATCGAGTGAACCAGGTAGATCGCATAATCCGCACCCTCCAGACATTCTTTAATGTCGTAGGGAGAGAACAGATCGCAGTGTCTCCATTCCTCCGAACCGGATTGTCCGGCGTTGGCCCGCGCCCGCACCGGCGACCGCGTGAGGGCGACGACGCGGTAAGACCCCGAGAGGGCCTCTCGAAGCGCCGTCCCGACGAAGCCGGTAGCGCCTGCGATAACGACGGTCGGTTGGTCGGAATCGTCCATGAGGGGAGGGAATAACGGGCGGAGCCGGCGAGCACCCGGCCACCGTCAAGAGTCGATGGTGCCGGCGTGCCACACGGGATCCGGCATCGTGCGGACATTGCAAAAGCCGGCCCCGAGAAAACTCGGAACCGGCTTCGTGCGGAGAGGGAGGGATTCGAACCCTCGAAACCGCGTGAACGGTTTACTCCCTTAGCAGGGGAGCGCCTTCGACCACTCGGCCACCTCTCCAGGAAGTGTGTAAGTGTATGCTCCGCGCGAGCCGAATGTTGCTGCTCTGCGGAAGCAGATGTTACAATACGGGTGGAGATTCACGGTTCCGTGCGCAACGTCGGCCGGCGAACATTCGACGTCTGTTCACGCGGCCATCCCGACAGGACGACACGCTCTGACCGAAATGGGCTCGAATCATCCGTCGCCGAGCGCCTCGGCACCGCTTGTGATGTCGAGGATCTCCATCGTAATGGCGTTCTGCCGCTCCCGGTTGTAGGTGATACGCAGGTCTTCGAGCAGGTCTTCGGCGTTCGACGTCGCATTGTCCATCGCGACCATTCGGGCGCCCTGCTCGGCAGCGTTCGACTCGAGAAGCGCGCGCCAGAGCTGGTAATTCAGGTACCGGGGGACGATCTCATCCAGGATCGTGCGGGCGCCCGGCTCGAAGATGTAGTCGATCTCCTGCCCATTCGCGGAAAGGGGCTGCCCGGTAAGCTCCTCCTCCATAATCGGCGTCTTGAACGTTTCCTCCGGGATGGGGAGAAGCGGTTCAACGATCCGGTTCTGGGCGATCGTGTTCTTGAACTCGTTGTAGACGACGTCGACCTCATCCCAGATCTCACGATGGTATCCCTCGATGGCGTCGTCGACGACGCTGGACGCCGTCCGGAACGAGAGGCTGTCGAACACGCCGCGGTAGTCTCCGACGAGTTGGTAGTCCCGTTTGGAGAAATGTTCGTGTCCCTTTCGACCCACACAGAGCAGGTACAGGTTGCCCGCCTTCTGGACATCCCGGTACTCCGTTTCGATTGCCTCCTCGGCCTTCTTGATCACGTTCGAGTTGAACGCGCCGGCGAGCCCACGGTCCGCGGTGATAACCACCAGCAGCACGCCATTAATCTCCTCCCGTGACTGGAAGAATTCGTGCGCCGTAGGATCCAGCTCTTCCTGGAGGTGATCGACGATTTCGCGGATCTTGAACGCGTACGGTCGGGTGTTGAAGATCCGCTCCTGGGCCTTGCGAAGCTTGGCGGCCGCAACCATCTTCATGGCGCGAGTTACCTGCTTCGTGTTTTCAACCGAGTTGATTCGGTTTCGTATGTCGCGAAGGTTCGCCATAAATCAGGAGCGTTGCACAGAGGTGGGACAAAACCGCGAGGAAGAGCGGCGGGACACGTGGAGGTCTCCAGCCGGACCGTCAGGGTGCGGGAAGCACTACGCGGCTACTTCGCCGCCGAGGACATCTTCGCTCTCTTCCTCTTCGTCTTCGGCGTACACATCGGCGAGATCCTCCGCAACCTTCTCGAAGGTGTTCTTCGCCTCATCGGACAGCTTGCCGGTCTCCCGGATGCTTTCCATGACGCTGTCGTGCTGAAGACGGAGACGTTCGAGGTACTCTTCTTCAAACTCGGCAATCGACTCGGTCGGCACGTCATCCAGCAGGCCTTCGATCGCGACGTAAATGATCGCCACCTGCTCGTCGACCGGGACCGGAGAGAACTGGTCCTGCTTCAGGATCTCGACCAGCCGCTCTCCACGGTTGAGCTGGCGCTGCGTGGAGGCGTCGAGGTCGGAGCCGAACTTGGCAAACGCTTCGAGCTCGCGGTACTGCGAAAGGTCAATGCGGAGCGTACCGGCAACTTTCTTCATCGCCTTAATCTGCGCCGAACCACCTACTCGCGACACCGAGGTGCCGACGTCAATGGCCGGGCGGATGCCGGAGTTGAAGAGGTCGGTTTCGAGGTAAATTTGACCATCCGTGATCGAGATCACGTTCGTCGGGATGTATGCCGACACGTCACCGGCCTGTGTTTCAATCACCGGAAGGGCCGTCAGCGATCCGCCGCCTTCCACACGGTCTTTCAGGGCGTCTGGCAGGTTGTTCATCTCGCTTGCCACCTTATCGTTGTCGATAATCTTGGCGGCACGCTCCAACAGGCGACTATGGAGGTAAAACACGTCGCCCGGGTAGGCTTCGCGTCCTGGCGGACGGCGAAGCAGAAGCGAGAGCTCGCGGTAGGCGACGGCCTGTTTGGACAGATCATCGAAGCCGACCAGCGCGTGGCGCCCGGTGTCGCGGAAGAACTCGCCAATGCACGCGCCTGCGAACGGAGCCACGTACTGAAGCGGCGTCGGCATGGACGCCGAGGCGTTGACAATCACCGTGTACTCCAGCGCGCCTTTGCGCTCTAGGTCGCGCCGGACCTGCGCGACCGTCGAGTCTTTCTGACCGATGGCGACGTAGACGCAGTAAACCGGCTTCTCGGTGTCGTGTGTCTGCTTCTGGTTGATGATCGTGTCGATGATCACCGCCGTCTTACCGGTCTGGCGGTCACCGATGATCAGCTCGCGCTGTCCGCGTCCGATCGGGATCGCAGCATCCACCGACTTAATACCGGTCTGGAGGGGCTCGGTCACCGGCTGGCGGTAGATCACGCCTGGCGCTTTGCGCTCAAGCGGGAGCGATACCTTGTCGCCTTCAATCGGGCCTTTGCCGTCGAGCGGGTTGCCGAGCGGATCGATGACGCGCCCGAGCATGTTCTCGTTCACGTCGATCGACGCGATGTTGCCGGTTCGGCGGACTTCGTCGCCTTCCCTCACCTCGTCAACTTCGCCAAAGAGAATGACACCGACGTTGTCTTCCTTGAGGTTCAGGACCATGCCCTGCACCCCACTGTCGGGAAAATCGACGAGTTCGCCGGCCTGGACGTTTGCGAGGCCGTAGATCGTGGCGATGCCGTCACCGGCCTGGAGGACC
>JAAAOT010000374.1 GCA_009908725.1 Bacteroidota bacterium
CGGCGCGAACGAACCTCGCCGGGTTGATTCAGGTCCACTATCTGCACTCCGACCGGTTATCTGCGGTTTGAGGGCGGTACCGATTATCCTGAATCAAGCGCTTCTCTCTCATCTCCAATCCCGTTCGTGCACTTATCGAGGCGATCGGTCGCGGCCTGGTGACGCTCGGGTGGATTGACGGGGAGCGAGCACGTCGCATCGCCGACCTGTCCTGGCCCCGTGTTATCACCGGCCTGGCGCGAATGTCGAAGGCCACGGCGGACGTGGCCATGGTCGGGGTGGCGCTCGGTCCCGCTGCGATTGCCGGGGTGGGGTACGGACTGCCCTTCTGGATGCTAGCGTTTATCCTTGGCGGCGGCATCGCCGGCGGGACCATCAGCCTGGTATCTCAACGGATCGGGGCATCCGATGACCGTGCGGTCCACTCGGCGGTCACCGTGAGTGCTGTTGTCGCTGCGGCGTGTACGCTGCCCTTTGTCGCCCTTTTCGTGATCATGCCCGAGCCCTTCATCCGGCTGATCGGTTCCGGGGAGGCAGCCGTCGGCTACGGCGCCGACTATCTCCGAGTGGCAAGCCTTGCCATGCCCTTCGCCGCGTTGAATCTGGTGGCGAGCCGTGCGTTCGTCGGCGCGAATGATGCGCAGACACCGATGATTATCCGTGCCGGCGCGGCGATTGGAAACGTAGTCCGTCTTCGCTCGTGGACTGGCGACGGGACGGCTGCCGTTTCTGGGCAGGTTGCCGCTCCGCATCAATCGGGCCTCCCCGGTCTGGGACCGCGCCACCGCCCGGTCGCTCGGTCGCATTGCAACGCCTCTCGTACTGCGAAACGCGGCGCTCAACGGCGGCGAGTTTCCCATGCTCGCGATCGTGAGCCTGTTCGGCCCCAACGCTGTCGCGGCGTTCGTCGTCGCCCTTCGCCTTCGCGCCCTGATGAACACGCCGGGGTGGGGTTTCGGGCTCGCCTCCAGCAGCCTCGTTGGGCAGGCGCTGGGCACGCGTGATGAACCATCGGCCGACGGCTATGCCCGCGACACGCTCCGCTTTACCGTGGCCACCTACGCGGTCGTTGCTGCGGCCGTGTTTGTGTTTGCCGAGCCGATCAGCAGCTGGTTTGTGCAGGATGAAGCGATTGTCTCGATGACGGCGACGCTCGTCCGTGCCACCTGCATAAGCGTCGTCGCGTGGGGGCTGATGAACGGAGCCCTCGGACCGCTCCGCGCTGGCGGCGACACGCGTTGGCCGTTTTACGCGCAGGTGCTGGGCCTGGGCGCCTTCGCGGTGCCGGCGGCGTACCTCGGTGCGACGACATCCCTCGGCCTGCCCGGCCTTCAGGCGGCCCTGATTCTGGAAACCGCCGTCCCCGCCGCCATCCTGTACGCGCGATACCGTAGCGGGCGATGGAAGCGAGCCGCTAAGCGCCCGGCGGAAACGGACGCAGGTGGTCGCTGATCTCATCGGGCCGTCCGGCAGACACAGATGATGCCGGGGTCAGTTTCAGATGCACCAAAGCTTTCTTTATGCTGCAGGTCTTATTATTGCGTTTGGATACTTCTTGCTTACATTGAAGTATCTATTTCGAACGTATGTGTGCGCGGGGCCGCTATCTTTTTGGTCTGCTTCCTGCGCCACGACACCGAGCGACCGACGGCAGCCGTCCACAGGCGGCTCGCGTCTGATCGTCGCCCCCATTTAGTGCCCGAGACAACCCTGTCTCAGGGAAACCGCCTTTCTCATGGCTGAGTCCCGCCACAACTTCTGGAACGTCCTCGCGGCTGCTTCCCGGCGCGATCGCAATCCGGGGTTTCGGGATGCCCTTCGTGCGGTCATGCGGAAGGGACTCCAGTGGGCCGGCATCATCGGGCTCGTCAACATTTTCTGCCTTGTGGCCATCAACGTGCTGGTCCTGAAGCAGCAGATGGTCCTGGTTCCATCCGGCACGGTCCCTGTCTCGGACCTGTTGCTGATCGACGACGCGTACATCGTCATCATCTCACTCACGTACCTGTGGCTCTCGTGGCGCGGATGCTCGCTGCGGACCGGTCGCCTTTTCACGGCCTTCGCGCTGATCTCGGCCGGGGCCATCATGCTGTACGACGACCCGATCTTCGGGAATAAGCTGCAGAACGCCGGGTTCGTCACCATTATCTATATGGTGGCGGTCATCGCCATTCCGTTTCGCCCATGGCACGTTCTTGCGCTCGGCTCGTCCATCGTTGCCGTGATGCTGTCGCTGTCCACGCTGAACGTCACCGCGGTGCTGCAGCACATCCCGGTGATTGGCGTGGCGACAGTGCTCATGACGGGCATCTCGGTTCTTCTCTACAACAACCGGTGGTCCGAGTACGCCGCCCGGCAGCAGACGCAGAAGGCGCTTGATGAACACCGGCTGCTACTTCGAACGACCCAGGAAGTCGGCAACATCGGCGGGTGGCAGATGGACCTGGTCCAGGGCACGCTTTCATGCACCCGCCAGATTTACCGCATTTACGAGCGACCGGTGAATGCCGCGTTTACGTTCGATGCCCTGGACGACCCGATCGACGACGGCGCCAATGCAACCTTCCGATCGGCCGTCACGCGTTGTGCGCAGACGGGCGAACCGTTCGAGCTGGAGCTGCCTCTCGCGGTCGGGGAGGGCAAATGGGTGGAGGTGCGCGGCGATGCAATCCGGCGAAATGGTGAGATCGTGGAGATCGCCGGAACGCTTCAGGACGTGACCGATCGTCATGTGATGGAGGCCGAACTCCGCGCCGGGCGCGCCACGATCCGGTCGCTCTATGGCGCGATGGAGAACCTGCTGCGGGCAAGCGGTCGGGCCGAGGTCGCCACGCAGATCGAAGGCCTCGTCCGGAAAACGCTGAAGTACCCGGTCGCCTCCGTTCGCTTTTTCGAAGAAGGGAAACTGGTTACGGTCGACGAGTCAACCTCCGGTGCAGGGCCGGGCGGAGACGGAGCCTACACGTGGACGGCCTGCGACATTCACAGCGAAACCCCGGCCGCGGAGGCCTACTGCACGGGCGAAACGCTTCGGATCGGCGATACATGGATCGAAACGCCGGGCACGTCGAGCGGGAGCGTGCGATCTGCGGTGTACGTTCCGGTCGCGAGCCATGGCGTTATATCCGTGGGAAGCCGTGAACCCAACGGCATCAGCGACCTCGACGTCCGCCTGATCGAGATTATGGCGGCTAACGCAGCCGTCGTATTGGACCGTACCCACCAGGTCGAAGCCCTCGTGGCGGCGAAGGAACAGGCCGAGCAGGCCCGCGCACAGGCGGAAGAGGCCAATCGCCTCAAGTCGGCCTTCCTCGCCAATATGAGCCACGAGATCCGGACGCCGATGACGTCGATCATCGGATTTGCCGAAATGATCGGTGACGTCCACGGCTCCGCCTCCATCCCGGACGAAGACAAGGCCGACGTGCTTCACTTCGCACGATTAATCGAAAAGAGTGGCCGTCGTCTCTTCGACACCCTCAACAGCGTGCTCGACTTTTCCAAGCTGGAGGCCGGTGCAATGGCGCTGGAGCCCTCGACAGTCGATGCGTCGGAGGCGGTCCACTCTGCGATCGAGCGCTTCCGGGGCGATGCGGAGGAATCCGACGTCACCCTTCTGACCGACGTACCGGACGGCAGCGTCGAACTGGAAACGGACGCCAAAGCCCTGCGCCGCATCCTGGACAACCTCCTGAGCAACGCCGTTAAGTTTACGCCGGAGGGCGGATCCGTCGCGATCCGGTTGCGAGAGGACGACGACTGGCTTCACATCGAGATTCAGGATACCGGGGTCGGCATCGACGAGGCGTTTATCCCGCACCTCTTCGAGGCCTTCCGACAGGAGTCGACGGGCCGAGGCCGCGACTTCGAGGGGAACGGCCTCGGTCTTGCCATCACGCACCGTCTGGCAACGCTGATGGACGGAAGCGTGGACGTCAAGTCGATCAAGGACAAGGGAACGCGCTTTACGGTCCGTCTCCCCCTCCAGCGCACGGTTACTGTTGACGATTAACGCCCGACGCTCGTGGTGGTCTGAGGGCGAACTAGGTAAAGGCCTGTCCATTTCTGAATCTTGCCGCCGCGCCTCTATCATGATCGATTACGACGGGCGCGTTTTTCGCGTGCGAAAGAATACGGAGAATGGAGAGGTCGGCGGGGACACCCGGTTCTTCTACGAGCAGATGGGCGATCGGCTGACGGGGACCTATCGCGGCGGGGCAATCGACCAAGGACACCTGCTGGGACGCGTTTTTCCGGACGGGCACCTGGAGTTTTGCTACCACCACATCACGGTCGACGGGGAGCTGCGCGCAGGACGCTGCACGTCTGTGCCAGAGCGAACGGATCAGGACCGGCTGGTCATGAAGGAAACGTGGCAGTGGTTCACGGGCGACCGGTCGACCGGGACCTCGGAGCTGATCGAGGTGATTCCGGACGAGGCTCCTCGCGGGAATGCGCCCTAATCGGAACCGTCGGCATCCGGGTGGTCAACGAGCCGGAGCCGGATGGGACCGCTGGCGTCCGTGACGGACACGCGGTCGCTGCCCTGCGTGGCGTAGACCTCGTCGTCCATCGCCATGTCCGCGGCGACGTCTCGGACCTCGTCCATGTGCGGCCGCCAGTCGTCAAACACGGCCCGCGCAGCCTCCGACGGACATATGGATGCATCGGAATCGCGGGACTGGAGAAGGTCGAGAATGGCTGCTCGGATCCGTTTTCTGTCAGACAAGGAATGCTGGCTTCATGTGCGGGAGAATGTCGATCCCGCTCTCAGGGACTGGCCGATTCGACGGTATCCACCGGGAGGGCGATGACGTCGGTGCCGGCAACCACCGCGACGCGGTCACCCGGCTCGGGATGAAGGATGTGGAGGCCGGTGAATTCGCTGAACGCCGGCAGGACGAGGCGGGATGGGTTTGCGTGAAAGCACGCGAGACGCTCCCGCTGTCCGCCGTTCCCCCGCAACACGACGCCCGGGTGAAGGTGTCCGCACACAACGTAGCCGTCGTCGGACGATCCCGGGTCGTGCCGAAAACAGAAGGGGCCCTCGACCAGCGGTCCGTCGTGCTCGGTAATTTCGAGGTTGGACGGGGAGAGGCCGGCATCCCGGTCATGATTGCCGCGGACGAGGACGATTTCTAAGCTCTGGTGATCGGCTCGCCACGCCCGCAGTGCCGACAGGGTGCCGTCCGTCATGCCCGCCCGTGCGTGGTACAGGTCGCCCAGCACCAGCAAGCGCTCTGCCCCGGTCTGACGGATCAGGTCCGAAAGCCGCTCCAGGTCGCTGTCCGTGCTGCCGAGAGGGAGCGGAACCGCCTCCGCCCGGAAGGTCGCATCCTTGCCAACGTGAACGTCCGCAACAAGCAGCGTCTTCCGATCCCTCCAAAACGCCGCCCGCCCCGGTAACAGGTCGAGTTCGACGTCCTCGGTCGATGGCGGAAGACGAAAGGTAGGCATTTTTTAGTTCAGGGTTCAGGGTTCAATGTTCAGGGCTCTCCGGGTTCTGAGTTCCGGGTACCGGGTTCTAAATTCTAAGTGTCCAACGACATACAAACATGCGAACATACAATCTTACACACCTATACACCTACACACTTTAACACCTTCAAACCTAAACACCTTGAAACCTTCACACCTTCAAGCCTCCCCTTCCCTCAACGCCGCTTCCTCCAGTTCCTCCTGCATGCGGCGGACGCGTTGGGCGAGGCTCTCCGAGCTGATGCGGTCGCGGAGACGGTCGATGTAGATGGGGAACGCGAGCGGTGTCATGCGGGGGACGTCGATCACGTGCAGGCGGGCGTCCCGGATGCGGTCCAGGGCATCGCGTAGCCGGTCTTCCTCCAGCTGGCGTTCGCGCACCTCGCGTCGGGCCTGTTCGAGGAGCGGGTTATCGGCCTCGTACTCTTCCAGCACGTCGAAGATGAGGCCGCTGGATGCCTGGATCTTGCCGATCGACTTCGGTTGTCCCGGATAGCCGGTAAAGACGAGCCCGGCCACGCGCGCTATTTCGCGAAACTGCCGGCGGCTCATCTCCGATTCGTTCAGGCTGGCCTCGATCTCACGAGACAGGTTGTCGGTGTCGAACAGTCCGCCTGCGATGGCGTCGCGGAGAGGCGCGGGTTCTGGCGAGAGGAGTTCGAACCCGTAGTCGTTGTACGACATGGTGAACGTAATCGACACGTCCTCGGCCATGCGGTAGGCGAGGAGGGAGGCGAGCCCCTGGTGCACCGGACGGCCGGCGAACGGGTACATGAACAGGTGAAACCCTTCGCTCGACTGTACGCGCTCGACAAGGAAGTCGGCGTGGGTGGGCACGATCGACCACTTCGACTGCAGCTCGAGCAGCGACCGGACCTGGCTCATCTCCGGGCCGCGGAAGGTGCCGTCAGCGGCCTCGTCGAGGCGTCGCCGAATCCAGGTAGACAGCTGGTTCGACAGCGGGAGCCGTCCCCCGAGCCAGCGCGGGACGACGCCGTCCGGTCTACGTTTCGCCTTGCGGACGACGGCTTTCATGTCCTCGATCCGGAGGAATTCAAGGGTCTTTCCGGCGAAGTTGAACGTGTCGCCGTGCTTCAACCGGCTGATGAAGGTTTCCTCGACCTGGCCGATCGTGCGGCCGTTTTTGTAGCGGACCTCAACGCTGGAGTCGCTCGTGATCGTGCCGATCATCATGCGATGGCGCCGTGCCAGCCGGTCGCTCGTACCGACGTACATACCGCGGTACGTATCGAGATCACCGTCGTACTTCTCGATGCGGTGGTACTTTTCGTAGGCTTTGAGCGCGGATCCGCCCGTCGACGCGCAGCGCACGGCCCAGTCGAACTCCGCCCGCTTCAGGTTCCGGTACGAATATGCTGACACCACCTCCTCGTAGAGTTCGTTGGGGAAAAACCCGGAGCCGACCGCGATGGTGATGACGTGTTGAACGAGCAGGTCGATCGGCTTGGGGACCGGCCGCCGTGCCTCGATGTCGTTCGCCTGCATGGCGTCGCGAGCGGCGGCATACTCGACGAGCTGGAGCGAGTGGCTGGGGACGCCGGTGACGCGGCTGGTCGCGCCGGGCTGGTGCCCGCTCCGTCCGGCGCGCTGGAGCAGGCGGGCAACGCCCTTCGGGCTGCCGACCTGGAAGACGCGGTCGACCGGCGTGAAGTCGACGCCCAGGTCGAGGGTCGACGTGCACACCACGCAGCGGAGCCGCCCGTTGGCAAGACCGTCCTCGACGACCTCTCGCTGCTTCCTGCTGAGGGAGCCGTAGTGAAGCGCAATGTAGCCGGCCCACTCGCCGCGGGCGTCCAGGATGGCGCGGTACCACTGCTCGGCCTGGGCCCGCGTGTTGGTGAAGACGAGCGCGCTATCGACCGTCTCCAGTTCTTCCAGCACGTGGTCGAGCATCTGCAGGCCGAGGTTGCCCGCCCACGGGAAGCGGTGGACATCTTCGGGGAGGAGGGCGTCGATCTGGATATCTTTCTCGATGTCTGCTGTGATGAGCCGGCCGTCGGCTTCTTCTTCACCCAGCAGCGTATCGCGGGCCTCCTCCATGTTGCCAATGGTTGCGGAAAGGCCCCACGTCCGGAGATTCTGATTCCACCGGCGCAGGCGCGCGATCCCGAGTTCCGCCTGAACGCCCCGTTTCGAGCCCATCAGTTCGTGCCACTCGTCTACGACGACCATCCGAAGGTTCTGCAGGTGCTCCTTCGTGTCGGGATAGGACAGGAGGATGGACAGGCTTTCCGGGGTGGTGATGAGTGCGGAGGGCGGATCGGACAGTTGACCCTTTTTCTTCCGGTAGGAGGTGTCGCCGGTCCGGCCTTCGATGCGCCAGGGAAGCCGTAGCTCGCGACAGGCGCGCTGAAGGGCATCGACGGTGTTGTGGCTGAGGGCGCGCAGCGGGGTGATCCAGAGAACAGACAGCGGCGGCGTGGGCAATTCGTCATACGCATCCAGGTCCCGACCCGCGGCGATCTGTTCAGCCATCCATTCGAGGAGAACGGCAAACCAGACGGCGTACGTCTTGCCCGTCCCCGTGGGCGCATGGACGAGCCCGCTGTCGCCGTCCCGGTGCGCGGCCCAGAGCTCGCGCTGGTAGTCGAACGGTGCCCAGTCCCGGTCGGCGAACCAATCGTCGATCCGGGTCACGGCATGGTGCCAGGCGTCCCCGTTGGAAGATGATCCGGTCGTCATTCGTCGGCGTCCACGTGGTCGGGGAGAGCGGGGAGGAGCGCTTTCAGGTCGTCCAGTCTGTCGGCGTCCTTCGGCGCAAGGTCGCGGCGCCAGCGCTTGATCCGGGGAAACCGTGTAGCCACGCCGCACTTGTGACGGTTGGAGCGACGGACGCCTTCGAACGCGATTTCGAACACATGCTCGGGTTCGACAGACCGAACCGGGCCGAATCGTTCGACGGTATGTCGCCGCACCCAGTTGTCGAGGTCCTGGAACTGGTCGTCGGTCAGGCCGGAGTACGCTTTCGCGAAAATGACGAGCTCATCGTCGTCGTCCCAGAGGGCGAAGGACAGGTCCGTATGGAGCGTGGAGCGGCGACCGGAACCGCGCTGCGCATAAATCAGCACGCCGTCGAGCGTGTAGGGTTCGATTTTCCACTTCCACCAGTTTCCCTTCGGCCGACCGACGGCGTACGCTTTGTCCAGCCGCTTGAGCATCAATCCTTCCGTCTTGTGCTCCCGGCTGTCGGCCCGGGTATCGGCAAGGGCGTCCCAGGAGTCGCCCTGAACGGGTGTCGTGAGGCGGATGCTGGGTCCGTGCCGTCCTGCGTCGAAGAGCGACTCGAGCTTCTCCCGACGCGCACGGAGGGGCCATTCGCGGATGTCGTCTCCGTTCCATTCCAGCAGGTCGAACGCCATGAACGAGATCGGAACGTCCTCCATGAGGTCGGACGGCAGCGTTTTTCGACCGATGCGCTTCTGAAGCATGCCGAACGGCAGCACCTTCCCGTCTTTCCAGCCGAGAATTTCCCCGTCAAGGACCACGCCGTGGGGCAGCGCTTCGGCGGACGATGCGACTTCGGGGTAGCGCTCCGTGATTAGCTCTTCGCCGCGGGACCAGATGAACACCTCGCCCTCCCGGTGGATGACCTGCGAGCGAATGCCGTCCCATTTCCACTCTGCGAGAAACCGGTCGTGATCGCCGACGACCTCCTGCGGGTGAACGTCGTTGTCGATCGGGTGGGCAAGGAGGAACGGGTAGGGTCGGCTGCGGTCGGCGTCCGACGTGTCCTCCGAGATCAGATTCTGAAAAAACTCTGCGGTCGGGGACCAGTCGCCCATCATGCGGGCGGTCAGGACGTCGCGATCGATCCCGCTGTAGGCCTCCAGGCCGCGGACGGTCAGCCCCTGCGAAACGCCGACGCGGAGGCCGCTCGTCGTCAGCTTATTCCAGACGAACCGCTCCCATCGGCCCAGTTCCCGCCAGATCGAGGTGACCTCCTCGCGCTGGACGGTTTCGTCCTCATTCCGTAGAGGCAGCAGGCGTTCCTCAACCCAGTACGACAGCGTCTTCTGCGCGCTGCCGCCTTCATCGGGGAGAAGGAGGGTGATGGTTTCGGCGGTGTCGCCGACGGTCGTGTACGACTCTTCCAGCATCCACTCCGGGATACCGACCATCTCCGCCGCCCATCGACGCATGTCCGTCGAGCTCAGGAGACGCTTCGGGCGCTCCCCCGACAGGAAATACACCGCCCAGGCGGCGTCCGCGGGTGCGGCCTGCTCGAAGTAATCGGCCATCGCCTCGATCTTGGCGTTCCGGCTCGTCGTCCGGTCCAGACGGCGATAAAGTTCGGCAAAGGCCTGCATGGGGAAACGGTTAAGGGTTCAAAGTTCAGCGTTCAGAGTTCAGCGTTCAAGGACCAACACCGCCATCGCCACCTCACAATCACCTACACACCTACACACATTAACACCTTAACACCTTAACACCGCATTCAATCGTCATACTGCGAGCGGAGCGGGAGTTCACGGGCGTCAAGGCCCTTTTCTTCCTGCAGCCACCGGGCGAAAGAGTCGTTGTTGCCGTGCGTGACGTAGACACATTAACACCTTAACACATTAACACCTTAACCCCGCATTCAATCGTCATACTGCGAGCGGAGCGGGAGTTCACGGGCGTCAAGGCCCTTTTCTTCCTGCAGCCACCGGGCGAAAGAGTCGTTGTTGCCGTGCGTGACGTAGACGGTTTGGGCGCCGGTGCCGTCGATGACGTCGTTCAGGTGAGGCCAGTCGAGGTGGTCCGACAGGACGAAGCCGCGGTCGAGCGAGCGCCGGCGTTTGTTGCCGCGGATGCGCATCCACCCGGACGCGAAGCCCGTGGATACGGGATCGAAACGCTGGATCCACCGCGAGCCGCCGGCGCTGGACGGGGCCACCACGAGCGCCTCGCTCCAGTCCTCCGGAGCATTTTCGTCGGACACATACGTGGTCGGCGGCAGGTTGACGCCATCGCCGCGATAGACGTCGTTCATCTTCTGGACGGCGCCGTGGCAGTAGATCGGTCCGATCGATGCGTCCACCCCGGCAATCAGCCGCTGGGCCTTCCCGAGGGAGTAGCCGAAGAGGACGGACGTCTTCCCTTCCTCCCGGTTCTTCTTCCACCATCGATTGATCTTGCCAAACACTTCCTCCGGATCCGGCCACCGGTAGATGGGAAGCCCGAACGTGCATTCAGTGATGAACACGTCGCATTCCACAAGCTCGAAGGGCGTACACGTCGGATCGGGTGCCACCTTGTAGTCGCCCGTCACCACCCAGACCTCGCCCCGGTGCTCCAGGCGGACCTGTGCGGAGCCGCGGATGTGACCCGCAGGGTGGAGGGACACGGTTACGCCGCCCACGTCGATCGTCTCACCGTATGCCACCGTCTGGATGGCGGCACCGTCCAGCATTCGATGCCGGAGCACGCCCTCGCCTTCCGCGCTCGTCAGGTAATGGTCGGATCCGCGCGCCGCGTGGTCGCCGTGGGCGTGCGTAACAATCGCGCGCTCGACGGGGCGATGCGGGTCGATGTGGAAGTCGCCGGCCGGGCAGTAGAGGCCGTCGTCGGATACGGTCAGCAATCCGTCCACAGAGGGAATTGCGCGTGATGAAAGGGATACCGGATTCGAGGGCGGCATTCAAACGCATCAACACCGTAGCCAGTCCGCGTCGGGACCGCAACTCGGATCCGGGGATCTGTCTAGATTTTTTCAGGTGCCAGGACCCAGGAACACCGCCTCCTGACGTGAATGCGATGCTCTCGCAACTCCCGTTCTCCCTGTAGATGATGCCCGGAAGGCTCGCATGCCCGGACGCCCCCCATGGCTGGATGACGCTGTTTGGATCGAAAGGCAGCGGGCGGTGATCACGTCGGATGCTGGCGCCGTGATCCTGCGCGGGGGGCTTCGATCGGGAAAAACGACGGCGCTCATCGCCCGGGCGCTTCGACACGCCCGTTGCGCTGACGCAGAGGGTGCGGTCTACATGATCGCCAACACGGCGGTCGGGGCGGGCCGGCTCCGCTCGATGATCGGGGCGTCGGACGCTGGTGGCGGCATCGAGGTCCGCACGGTCCACGAACTCGCCACGCAGGTCCTCCGGGCTCTCGATACGTCGGACGACTGGACGCTCTCTACTTCCGACGCCGACCGGTCTCGCGTACGCCGGATTCTGTCGGACCTCGGCTATCGCGACCTCAGCGACCGCCCGTATGACGTCTGGCGAGAGATTCGATCGCGCCGGGCGGACGGGCGCCATCCCCGGGTGCCGCCGTCGTTTCCCCTCACGGACGATGAGATGACGGAGGCGATGGAGATGTACCGCGCGTCGCTGGATCGAACCCGGACGCTCGATCCGCCGGGCCTGTTGGTGCGCGCGACGGACGCGATGGAGGGAAATGAGCGCCAACCGGTGCCGGTACGCCACCTGTTCATTGACGACGCCGAGAATCTGTCGCCCGTCGAGGTGGGCTTTCTCCGGGTGCTGGAGCCCGATTCGGTCACCGTTGCGATGAACCCGGATGCATCGGTGATGGCATCCCTCGGCGCCGATCCCTCGGAGGTAGCGGAATGGGTGTCCGAGGGGCCTCCGCCGCAGGACATCGACCTGGATTCACCGGAGAGCGGCACGCCAATCCTGGATACTGCACAGCGCGTGCTGCGAGACGCGGCCGGCCGGGATGCGGGGGCGGGGAATGAAGCAGCCGCGATCCAGATGTTCACCGCACCGTCCGCGACGGCCGAGCGGGAACGCGTGGCTCAGGCGGTCCGGGAGCTCATCGACCGCGAGGAATGCGCCCCCGGGGACGTGGCTGTGCTCGCGCCGACGGCGTCCCTACGCGACGAATGTGCCGCGACGCTGCGCGAGAAAGGTGTTCCGGTCGACGTGCTGGGATCGCCGTGGCACGCGCAGGAGGCGATTCTCGATATTCTGTCGTATCTCTTCGTGCTTGCGAATCCGCGAGATAACGCCCACCTGTTTCGCGTTATCAACCGGCCGTCGCGTGGCATCGGTCGAAAAACGAAGGAGCGCCTCCGTACGTATGCGGAGGAGAATACTCTGTCGGCCTGGGACGCGATCGACCGGGCCCGATCCGAAGGGGCCTTGAGCAGCCGGGCGCGACGCGTTCTCGGTCGATTTCGCGATCTCATGGAGCCGCTGATCGAGAAGGCCCGGCGTGTCCCGGCGGTAGAGACGGCCCGGGCCGTGCTTGCCGATACGGAGTTGCTGACACCGGTCACCCGCGGGCGAACGCGTGAACAGATCGAGCGGGAGGAGCAGATCGAGCGTTTTCTGCACACGCTCCCGGATGAAGGTGACATCGATGCACTGCGCGCGTTTCTTGACCGCGCGGCACTCGGCTATGCACCGGGTCAGCCGGACGGCATGGACAATTGCCGGCGGGCCATGCCGTGCGACGCGAGGCGCTGCTGGCGGAGGAGCGACGGCGGCTCGCGGTGGCCATTTCTCGCGGGACATCGACCGCCGTGCTTTCGTGGACGCAAAGTCGCGGCAGCGGACGGCGCGAAGAGCCGACGTCGCGGTCCCGGTTCTGGGACAATGTCGGATCGATTCCGACGTACCGCCTTGTGATGGAGGAGGCCGACGATTACCAGACCAGCCTCCGCGCAAAACAGGCGTCGTCAGCGTCCTCCCGCCGACCGACGGACGAAGACGCGAACGCGATCCGACCCGGGCAGCGCGTCCGGCACGCGAAGCTCGGGTTGGGCGTTGTGGATCAAGTCAAACAGGACGAGAAGCAGCACGTAGCCACTGTGACGTTCGATGACCGCGGGACGAAGACGCTGAACCTGAAGTATGCCTCTGTGGATCAAGTCAAACAGGACGAGAAGCAGCACGTAGCCACTGTGACGTTCGATGACCGCGGGACGAAGACGCTGAACCTGAAGTATGCCTCCCTCACGATCGTGGAGGACGGGGAGTGAGGGGGAAGGGGAAAAGGAGAGAGGGGGAAAGGGGGAAGGGGAGAATGGGGGATGTCAGACTTGGGGTGTTGTACGGTCCTGGCGGCAGCGTCCGAAACCGGAGGGATTCCGCCTGATGTGATGCGTACGGGGGCGGTGTTTTGGTTCTGGGTTCTGGGTTCTGAGTGCCGGGTTCTGGGTTCCGGGTTCTGAGTGCTGGGTTCTGGGTTCCGGGCTTTTACGTGCTGTCATTCGCAATCGAAAATCCCCAATCCCTCATTCACAATTCCAAATTCCGAACGCACCAACGAACCAACGCGATAACGAACCAACGCGATAACGAACCAACGCGATAACGAACCAACGCGATAACGATCCAACGAAAAAATATGACCATCTTACTGATTGGCGCGAGCGGGACCATTGGCTCGGCGGTGTACGACGCACTGGCGGGCGATCATGATGTGGTTCGGGTCGGGCGGACGAGCGGGGACATTCGCATGGACATGGAAAGCCCCGAGTCGATTCGCGACATGTATGAGGAGGCGGGGGCGTTCGACGCGGTAGCGTGCGCGGCCGGGAATGCGGCCTTCAACCCGCTGGACGAGTTGAGCGAGGACGACTTCGGTCGCAGCATTCAGAGCAAGCTGATGGGGCAGGTGAACCTTGTCCGCTACGGCCTTCCGCATCTGGGCAACCCCCGGAACGCGTCGTTCACGCTGGTGAGCGGCATTCTGAGCCAGCACCCGATGCCGGGCAGTGCCGCCATCAGCATGGTCAACGGCGGCCTGGAGGGGTTCGTCCGCGCCGCCGCACTGGATACGCCAGACGGGGTCCGCGTCAATGTCGTGAGTCCGCCCTGGGTCAGCGAGACCCTGGAAGAGATGGGGGAAGACCCGTCCGACGGTGTGCCCGCCGCCGTCGTCGCGAAGGCGTACGTCGACAGCATCACCGGATCAGCAAGCGGCGACGTCCTGGACGTTCGCGACTATGCCTGATTTGCGCGTCCATCCCCGTGGAGCCTGCATCGACCATGAACGAGCGATTTCATCAGCGCCGGCGTCTCATCGAGGAAATGAACCGGCTGGCGGAAACGGTTCTCCCCTCCCGGGCGACCGACGACCCCCGGTATCCCGTGTCGGATGACCACTGCTTCAAGCGGATCGCGTTCGACGCGGCTGCCGGTGGAAAGTGGAGTGCGTCGATCCGCCGGCCGTTCTACCGATATGCCACGGACGAAGAGATACGGACCGCCATTCAGGTTCTCAAGGAGATGACCGACAACCCGGACCGGGCCGTCACCCTCAACCGGGCCTCTCTGTCGTATCGACGCGCACCGTAAGAGCGCCCACTCCCACCTTCTCCCATGACCTGGGACCTTCGAGGAATGAACGCCCCCGGAGGAGTGGAAAACAAAAAACGCCCTGCCTCGGACACGTGCCGGAGCAGGGCGTAACTACATGCAATGCATCGCGTCGCTATTCCACGCGGACGCGGCGATTGCCGATTTTGTAGAGGCCGCTCTTCGCCAGGACCTGGTCGACGTACTGCGCGGGAATGTCGATCATCGTGTGGCCACCGTGGATGTCGATTTTGCCGATCGATCCACCGGGAATGCCGGAGCCGCCAGCGATGCTACCGACGACCTGTCCCGGTCGGGTGCCACTTTTTCTGCCGGTGTTCAGCTTCAGTCGGACCATGCCGTCCTCGTGGGAGTCGCGGACGCGCTCTGTCGACGTGTCCTCCTCGTTGGCGCGGGAGCGAGACCGAGCGGCTTTGAGGGCGGCCGCGGCGATGTCGACGGGATTGCGCCCCTCGTTCATCAGTTCGTGGACAATCGCCTTTTCCCGGCTCCAGTCCTCGGCGTCTACCCATTCGCCGATCTCCGCGCGAACCTGCGCATCCCGGTGGGCCTGAACATCGGCTTCCGTCGGCAGCTGGTGGGTGGCGATGTTGCGTTTCGTGTATCGCTCAATCTTACGCAGGCGCTTCCGGCGATTGTTGGGCACCAGCGAGATGGCGGTCCCGGATTTCCCGGCACGGCCCGTCCGCCCGACCCGATGGACGTAGACCTCCGGGTCCGTCGGAAGCTCGTAGTTGAAGACGTGCGAGATGTGGTCGATGTCAAGCCCGCGCGCTGCTACGTTGGTGCCGACGAGCACGTTGATCTCACCGTTGCGGAAGCGATTGAGCATCTTGCGTCGCTGGTACTGCTCCATCTCGCCGTTCAGGGCGCCGGCGTCGTGGCCCTTCGCCTGAAGCTGATCCGCAAGGCGAAACGTGTCGGCACGGGTCCGGGCAAAAACGATCGCGCTGTCGATTGCCTCGGTCTGGAGGAGCCGTACGAGGGCGTCCAGGCGGTTCCGTTTGGAGACGAAATAGGCCCGCTGCTCGATGTTTTCGGCGGTCCGGTTCTTCGCCTTCAGGCGGCAGGTCTCGGGACTGTCGAGGTGCTTCGACGCCAGTCGCTCGAAGCTGCGCGACATGGTGGCGGAGAAGAAGGCGGTTTGCCGATCGTCCGGCGTCGCGGACAGAATGGCCTCGATGTCGTCGATGAAGCCCATGCTGAGCATCTCGTCGGCTTCGTCAAGCACGGCCACCTCAACGTTGCTCAGGTCGATCAACCCTTTATTGATCAGGTCAAGGAGTCGTCCCGGCGTGCCGACGACGACGTCCACCCCCTGCTTGATGCGGCCGATCTGCTTGCGGTACGACTGTCCGCCGTACACGGCGAGCACGCTCATGCCGACGTTCGAGCCGTAGGATTTGGCTGACTTCGCGACCTGAACGGCGAGTTCGCGGGTGGGGCAGAGGACGAGTCCGCGGATGGTGCCGGTTCCGCCCCCGAGGTGGTGAAGCATCGGCAGTGTGAACGCGGCGGTTTTGCCGGTGCCCGTCTGCGCCTGACCGACGACGTCGCGTCCGGCGAGAAGCGACGGGATGAGAGCGGATTGGATCGGCGTCGGGGTGTCATACCCCAGCTCTTTGACCGTCGCGATGAGATGGGAGTTGAGGCCCAGTGAAGCAAAAGACGTAGACATGCAGAAGAAAGTCGTGCAGAAAGAAGGCGGGTGCGAGCATCGGGATTCGCGCTCCGCACAATCGAAACGCTCCGCGGCTTCGTCCTGCAGGTACAAGCCTCATCATCGTCTTCGGGACGACCGGCTCCAAACGAGTCGGACGACCCAGTTCGCGGCAACAATCTCTTTGTAACCCCCATCATCGGAAAAGATACGCCGCGAACGTCTGCTTCAGGTGAATTGGGTGGGGGGCTGGTTTAAGGTTCAAGGTTCAGGGTTTAAGGTTTCGCGCTGCTCAGAATGCGACCATCAGCCCTTGACAACTGCTTCCCAGACGTCCGTGCCTTTAAAAAACCCACCGCCCGGAGCAATCCAGGCGATGGGTGAAGTTCGCTTCGAACGTGAACGCCTACGTTTTGCCCTGCTCTATCCCCACAGGTCCTGCATGGTGTAGGGGCTTCCGTCCATGGCGAAGAAGGATCCGTCCACGTAGCGGCGGCCGCGGTCGAGGCCGGCAATGCGCTCCATGTCGTCGTCCGTCAGTTCGACATTCGTGCTGGCCAGATTCTCCTTGATGCGACCCTCGTTGACAGACTTCGGGATGACGGCCGTACCGCGGTGCATGGCCCAGCTGATCAGGACCTGCGCTGCGGTGGCGTCGTGCTCCTCGGCAATTTCTGCGATCACCGGGTCTTCCAGCAGAAGCGGCTCGTCCTCCGCCTTCATCCCGTCGGGACGGTCCTTCGAGCCGAGCGGCGAGTAGGCGGTCAGGTGGATGTTGTTATTTCGCGCGAACTCGAGCATATCCGTTTGCTGCAGGTACGGATGAAGCTCGATCTGATTCATCTCCGGCGCGTGATCCGCCGTCTCTACGAGCGACCGAAGCTTCTGCATGTTGAAGTTCGACACGCCGATGTGCTTGGCCAGGCCCGCGTCAACGAGGTCTTCCATCGCCGACCACGTCTCGTGGAGCGGGACGTCGTCCGTGCTCAGGAAGTCATCCGGTCCCTGCGGGATGTCGGTCCCGGGCTTCAGCGCGACCGGCCAGTGCATCAGGTAGAGATCGATCGAATCCAGCTGCAGGTCGGTGAGCGTCTCTTCCAGCGCCGGACGCACATCTTCCGGACGGTGGGCGTCGTTCCACAGCTTGGAGGTTACCCACACGTCATCCGCGTCGACCACTCCGCTCGTGACGGATTCAGAGAGCGCGCGCCCGACTTCCGGTTCGTTCCCGTAGATAGGCGCACAGTCCACATGACGGTAGCCTGCCTCGAGCGCTACCTTGACCGCCTCGTAGACCTCCCCGGGGGCGGATTTCCAGGTTCCGAGGCCAAAGATCGGCATCTCGTCGTTGCCCGCGAATGAAAGAGTCTTCATAGCAGAAAATAGGTCCGTGTAGAAGAGGATCGTCAAGTGGGTCGCGCATCATGCACGACCGTCCATAAGCCTTGCGATCGTGCCGCCGTGCCGTGTCCACCACGATGCGACGCGTACGGAAATGAAAACGTGAGCCGTCGCCAGTTGCTTCGTAACGATGTTCTGAGGGTGCGGCTCTTGGATGATCTTTCTGTGATCCGGGACGGGCGTTCCCCCGGAAGAGTCTCCCAGACATGTCTACAGACCTGTTTGGCCGATAAGCCGTATCACCTTATGAGCGAGTCGATCGTTTCATTGGCCCATTTCCTTGCGGAAATGCTGGCAGGTATTGTATTGTGCCGTGCTGGCGAAGCAGCCGCGATCGGCTTCGTCCTCTTCTTCGTTGTACCGGAGGCCCGACGATGAATGCCGTTGTAGATCTTGATGTTGGCACGCTGATGTTCAGCCTGTCCATGACGATGTGGATGGCGACGGCGCTCATCGGCATGTTCTGGTGGCGACACCGGGAGCAGGTCTCCGGGCTCGGCTGGTGGTCCGTCGCCGCCGCTTCCATGGCGCTGGGGAGCGTGCTGGTTCTGCTACAGGACCATACGATCGACTTCATCTCGCTGGCAGTCGCCAACACACTCGTCCACGCCGGAGCCAACGGGGTGGGACTCGGAATGCATCGATTCCAGGACCGCCCGATCGGTGTCTGGGGATGGATTTCTGGGGGCGTTTTTGCGGTCACCACGGCGGTGTTCGTGCTGTCGTCGCTGACCGGCCGTCCGGAGATCGGGATTCGACTGATGACGTCGACCGCCTGTCTCGCCGTGGCCATGATCTTCACGCTGGCCGGCACGACCTCATCCTTCCGTAAGACCCTGCCGGGAGTGCTGCTGACCGCGGCGGCCGTCCTTACGATTATCGTCGCGCCGATCCGCATCGTTTACACGGCGCTACATCTGGAGGACCTGCCCCTCGCGGTCATCCAGCAGGATCCCGTACACAGCCTGTTCGTCCTGGCTTATTTCATGGCAGGGATCGTCATCGTGTTTGCCCTCAGCCTTACCGTCCCGTCCTGGCTCCGGCGGCGGGAACGCGAGCTCGCGGGTCGCATCGACATGCTCTACCGGGAAATGAGCCACCGCGTGGGCAATAACCTGAACGTCATCCTGAATTACCTTGACATGGCGCAGCAGGAGAGCACGGACGAACACAACAGATCGGTGCTGGCGCAGAGCCAGAGCATGGTGATGGCGGTGAGTACCGTTCACTCGGCCCTGGGAAATCGCAGGGACGAAGAAGGCGGCCTCCCGCTCCACGACCATATCGAACTGCTCACGGATCAGATCCTGCGCAGCTTTCGGGAGGCCAACATCGAGCGCGACCTTGATCTCGATCCTGTGTACACCGATGCGCGCACGCTCAAGAACTGCGTGCTCATCGTCAACGAGCTGATCACGAACGCATGTAAGTACGCGTTTCAGGGAGATGGGCAAACAGACGCCCTTCGCGTATCCCTGATGGCCCGGCCGTACACGCGCGGCCGGCAGGAGGTGGTACTGGAGGTGGCGGACAACGGCCCCGGTCTGTCCTCGCCCTGGGCCGGCGGGGTGGCGGAAGGGACCGGGTTCGGGCAGGCCCTGGTCTCGCACTGCGCCGAGGACATGAACGGCGTCGTCGATGTGAACTCGGACGGGGAGGGGACCCGCGTGCGAGTAACGTGCCGCGTCCCGGATCCTCGCGGCGATGACGCTCCCGAGGCGCCGGAGGCGGTTGCCGGTGCTCCGTGAGGGGGTACAGCATCCGCGGGGCTGTGCTGCCTTCCCGGTTCTTCGCGTGCTCAGTTCTTCGCGTGCTCAGTTCTTCGCGTGCTCAGTTCTTCGCGTGCGTACCGATCCGGTGATGATCCGCGGCAGCGTTTGACGGGCGACGGCGTACCGGATACGCTCTCGTACGCCTTCCGCCCAGCCCGCTGTCATGTCCGATACCACCATCTACTGGGTCTTCGCGATCCTCTTTCTAACGAGCATGGTCGGGATCGGCGCCTACCAGTTCTTCGGCCTGCGGTCGGTGGACAATCGCGATGAGCGCGCGTTCGACTTCTGGATCGGCGAGGGCGACGTGCCGGGCTGGTGGACGGCTGCGTCCCTCACGGCCGGGTGGCTCCTTCTGGGCTGGATGACGTGGCAGATGTACCTCTGGTACACCTACGGCGCCGGTGCCATCTGGCTCTTTACCGTCCCGTGGATCCTGTGCACCGTCGGGCTGCTCTTCGTCCCCAGGCTCTTTCGGAGGTTTCCGGGCGTCTCAATTCCTGAAATCCTGCGTTTCCGGTTCGACCGCCTCACGCAGACGCTCCTCGGGCCCGTGCAAAGTTTTGCCTACCTGACGTGGTTGGCCGCCGAGATCTACGTTCTGAGCGCCGTACTGTCGCGTCCCCTGGAGGTCGAGGTCATCACGATGGCCGTCATCGTGAGCTGCACGTTCGGCACCTACGTCACGCTCGGCGGATTCCGGTCGGTCCTCCGCACGGACCTCATCCAGTTTGGCTGCGCCGCCGTCATGCTGGCCGCCCTCACCGGCTTCGGCATCCAGGAAGCCGCCAGTCGCGCGGGTAGCCTGGCCGCCATCGTGCCGACCATCAACGAAACGCCGCCGATGTACGCCGATCATTTCTGGGACTGGGACTCGCCGGGCCTGTCGTACATGATCGCCGCCGTCCTCATCTACACGCCCGGGTTCATCACGCTCCAGGGGGCATGGCAGCGAATCATGGCCACCAGCGACGTGAAGGAGGCCGCCACGGGGATGTGGTGGAACGTCGGGTTTAACGTCATTATCGTCGTGCTCATGCCGACGCTGATCGCCATCGCCGCCCTCGTCATCTTTCCCCCGGTCGGCGGAGAGGTGCCGGACGCGGTCGGGAGCTACGGCTACTTCATCTTCTCGTCCATGATCACCGAGCTCTTCGCGAACCCGCTCGTCGCCGGTGCGCTCATCGTCGCGCTCATGGGGATGGCGCTCTCCTCGGTCGACACCTACGTCAACGTGTGCGCTATGAATCTCACGAAGGACGTCCTGGAGCCGCTCGTATTTGAGCGCTACGACGTCAGCGGGACCACGCGCCTGAACGTCGGCCGGGGCGTGACGGCCGGCTTCATCGGTCTCGCGTTGCTGTGGGCCTTCGAGTTTCCCGGTCTGTTCGACATGTACTTTCTGTCGAGCGCCCTTCTTTCAGCGACCACTGCGGTAGCCGTTTTCAGTGTGTTCTCGAAAAAAACGACGACCCTTTCCGCCTATCTCGCCATGATCCTCGGAACGGTGGGCACATTCCTGTTTTTCTTCCTGGAAAAATCGGAGCTATTGTTCTGGTTGCCCGGCTGGCTGACCGACTCAGGGCTGGCCTACGGGGTCATCGGCCTGGCGATGGCCGTTACCGGTATCGCGGTCGGCATCGTCTATGGCACGCCGCCGAGTGACCGCGTACTCGCCCGCTACGACGGTGCGTACTTCTCAGGTCGCCGCGAAATGTTTGAAATGAACCTCCGCATGAAGGAGGAGGAATCTGGATGACGGACCTTTTCTGGTTGCACGGCGAATCCTGGGCACAGGTCGCTCAGGTTGCGGAGGCCGTGACGGCCTCACCCGGCGACGTGCTGTACGCGCTGGACCTGTTCGGAACGATCGTATTCGCCATATCAGGGGCGCTTGCCGCAGGTCGGCGGCACATGGATGTGTTCGGCGTGGTCGTTATCGCTGCCGTTACCGCGGTCGGAGGCGGAACGACGCGCGACCTGCTGCTCGACCGCCACCCGGTCTTCTGGATCGATGACGGGCTGTACCTGGTCGTCATCGTAGGCGCGGCGCTGGTCACCTTCTTTTATACCCGATACGTCCGTCCGCCGGACAGCGCGCTCCTGTACGCGGACGCATTCGGGCTGGCCGTGTTTGCCGTGGTCGGTGCGCGCGTCGCCCTGGATCACGGAGGCGGACCCGCCATCGTTGTGCTGATGGCTGGCATCACGGCCACAGTGGGCGGCATGATCCGCGACGTTTTGTGCGACGAAACGCCGTTGATTCTCCGCCGGGAGATTTACGCCACCGCCGCACTCGGAGGGGGAGCGCTGTATCTCGGCCTCCAGAGCGTCGGTCTCGGCACATGGGGAGCAGCGAGCGCCACCATCGTCGCGGTCACGCTCCTCCGCCTCGCCGCTCTGAAGTGGACGCTGCACCTGCCGTCTTTCCGGATCGGAGACCCTTCTAACTAAGCTGCGCCGCTACCCCACGTTGAATTCGTTACAGGCGGACGGACTGCAACGCATCGCTCCCGGACTGTCCGGTGACCCGATATGGCTCCGATGCCGGCGTTCGTTTGGAGGGGAAAATGCGTGCAGGAGGCTCTCAAAATGTGAGTAATGTGATCAGGATTGAACGCACGTGTTACCTCTTGAGAACGTATCGAGTCCGTCGCACGCAGGGCATCTTTCTCTGCAACCCAATCGACGGCTGACGATTCGGTGTGTCCACGTTTTCTTCAAATGTCTTAGCACGCTGTGGACCACGTCAAAGACACACTCATTTTTGCCGGCGGTGGTGGTGGAGACGCGCTCGCTGCCCTCATGATTGCCGATACGCTGGGACTGGACCCGAAGCGCACCGCGTTTGCGACGCTCGTCTGGGAGCGTACCCTGTTCGACCCCGAGCCAGGTCCACGCGCACCGGAAGACTTCGAGGCGATCGAGGCGGTCGGCGAGCACAACCATCGCATCACGCCCTCCAGCCGCCTCCGCGGGGATCGGACGACTTTCGTCCCGCGGCTCGCCGAGTCGTTCGGCGTGTCCTACTACCTCATGGACGTGACGCGTGGCCCAGAGCGGGTGCGAACGCAGATCAGCGAACTTCAGCGCCGCCTTGGCTTCGAGCAGGTGCTTGTCGTGGACGTGGGCGGCGACATCCTCGCACGCGGTCACGAGGAGATGCTTCGGAGCCCGCTCGCTGACGGTCTTGCTCTTGCCGGGACGCACGACCTTGATGTGGATGTCCGCGTGGTGGTTTCGGGGATCGGCCTCGATGGGGAGCTATCGCAGGAGGACGTTGAGGACGTCCATCGCGACCTCATCGAAGGCAACGACACGGTGGAGACGGACGTGATCACCCCGGATACGGCTGCCCGCTTCGCGTCGGCGTTTCGATGGCTTCCGTCGGAGGTGTCGGGGCTGACCACGGCGGCGGCGCTGGGCCACCGGGGCATTGCCGAGATCCGGAGCTCCGGTCTCCGCGTTGAACTGTCGGACGAAAGCCGCACCGTACGATCTTTCACGCAAGAGGACGTGTATCGCCGGAACGAGATTGCCGAAGCATTCAGCGGCGCCACGTCCATTCAGGCGTGCGAGACCGTCCTGAACGACTTCGGCCGCACGTCGGAACTGGAGTTCGAGCGGCGCTCACGAAAACGCCTCGAGGAGTCTGCCTCTGCTCGCACCGACGGCAACCTTCCGATGGAAGACCTTGAGCAGGAGCTTCTCGCCTATTCGTCTTCCGTGAACGAGGAGAATGTGCAGTACCTCAGCATCCGCCGCATCGCCAAAGTGCTGGATCTGCAGCGGCACGAACTAGAGGCGTTCAAGACTTACCTCGCCGACCAGCACGGCGATCGCTTCCAGCCGCCGATCTGGACGTGCTCAGCCGGCACGGCGACGGCCATTCCCGAGATCCAGGTCGACGCGACGTACGCGGCGTCGGGCACGTGATGGGACGAGAGAGGCCGGTCGACAGATCAGGATGTGTGTAGTGTCGGTAGGGATACGCGTTAGCGGTGAATGCGTACACCCTGCACATCGAATCCTGAACCGTAACGTCTTTCCTCCTGATGTCGCTTTACAAGAAGCTATTTGCGCACGGTCTGGCGCTCGGGGACGAAGCGCAGCACCGCCTCTACGACGATCGCAAGCGGCAGCTCTTCGCCGACCTCAAGGGCACGGTTGTAGAAATCGGGCCGGGGACAGGCGTCAATCTGCCCTATCTCCCGGATCATATCCGATGGATCGGTCTCGAGCCGAACCCTCACATGCACGATCTGCTGCGCCCCAAACTGGAAGGGCGAGAGATCAAGGCGGAGCTCCGGACGAATCCGGCACAAGTCACCGGCCTGCCGGATGCGAGCGTCGACGCGGTGATCAGCACGCTCGTGCTGTGCTCCGTGCCCCAGCTCGACGAGACACTCGCCGAGATTCGGCGCATCCTTCGCCCGGGTGGGCGGCTCTACTTCATCGAGCACGTCGCCGCGGAACCGGGTCGCTGGCTGCGCTGGCTGCAGGCCGGGATCCGTCCAATCTGGCAACCCCTGGCCGACGGCTGCCGACCCGACCGAGACACCGGGGCGGCGCTCGAGCGGGCCGGATTTACCGAGGTCAATGTTGAGCGGTTCGATAGCGGCCTCCCCGTCGTGGCGCCGCACATCATCGGGACCGCGGTGCGGTGAAGATGCGGCCGCGACGCTATGCCCGGAGATCGTCCAGGATGGCGCGCCAGTCTTCTCGTTCGGGAATCCCCGGCTTCCGCTTCCCGAAGAACCGTGCGATCGGCCAGCCGTCGCCGTCGTAGAGCTCCAGGGACGTCACCGTGCCGTCGCTTGTTGGCTTCTCGACGACCCACGCCCGGTCGATCATCGTCTCGTTCAGGTGCAGGTTGAAGCCCGGATCCAGTACGTTGTACCACGGGCCGGTCTCCTTCAGCTTTTTCACCGGTCCGCTGTGGATCTGCAGGCACCCTTTGTTGCCGACAAAGACCATGATCGGCACCTCGCCGTCGCGAGCCGCCTGAAGCGTGAACCGTAGCGCTTCCGCCGGCACGGGCGTCGTGAAGCGTCCTTCAGCCAACTCGAGCGCCTCTGTTCGACCGATGTCGTAATCGCGCAGGAGCGGGAAGAAGTCATGCGTGTCTTCGAGCTCTGCCCACGCCTCGAGGAAGTTCTCCGCGTCGGTCTTCGAGACTGTCGAGGCCTCGTCGCTGTCCGCATCCGATTCCGGCGAGACCGTCTGCTCGGGCGACTGGTCGTCGTGCCGGTATTTCTCCACGAGCCGGTCGTACGCCTCGCGGTCGCTCTTGCCCGTGAGGTACACCTTGTGCACGGCGGTCCCGCCCGCGTCGAAGAACTGGAGCGCATGGCGGGTGCCGGCCTTCGTCTCCTGCTCGACGGCGAACCCGTAGTCCCAGTGATTCAGGAAGAGGCGGAGGTCGATGTCGTCGTCCAGGACGAGGCCGACGTGGCTGTCCTCGGGAAAGTTCGTGTTCTGGTAGAGCCCCGTTTTCTCGTGGACGGCCGCATCGTTGCGCGTGAGTGCCATGACGGGGCCGAGCGTTTCGAGCTCGCCCAGAAGGGCACGCCATGATCCGCGGAGGCGTGTCACGTGGTCGCCGCATCCTGTGGCCAGAAGCTCGGCTTCACTCACGCCGAGATCGGCGGCGGCGTTGCGGGCGTACGTGTTCGGGTTCTCCTGCTGATACTCGCGCCACCGCGTACGCAGGTCGTTGGAAGCGTGAACGTCGGATGTCGAAGGCATGAGGGGGGATGTTTGAGTGTGTGAAGGTATGAAGGTGTGAATGTGTCAGCGTGTCAACGTGTGAACGCATTGACGGACAAACGCAACAACGTATTAACGTATAAGGCTGCACCGGGATGACGGTCATGCCGCTCGGTGTTCTGGGACCTCGGGGATGTCTGTTCCTGAGTAGGGAACGACGAGGGGGCAGTCGTGACATGGATGCGGCTGGACGAGGACCGAAACGTCGAATACGTCCCGGATGAGCGATGGCGTCAGGACGTCATCGGGTCGTCCCTGCGCAGCGATGGCTCCTTTTCGTAAGACGACGACGTGGTCGGCGTACTGGGCGGCGAGGTTTAGGTCGTGGAGCACGGCCAGGACCCCGGCGCCCTCGACGGCGAGGGCCGTCGCGATTGAGAGCACGCCGTGCTGGTGGGCGAGGTCGAGGCTCGCGGTCGGCTCGTCGAGCAGGAGGTACCGATGACCGTTGTCGGGCGGGTCCCACACCTGCGCGAGGGCCCGTGCGAGGTGCACGCGCTGCTGCTCGCCACCGGAAAGGGTAGCGTAGTCCCGGTCCGCAAAGTCGGTCATCGCCACCCGGTCGAGCGCGGCATAGGCGATCTCGACATCGGTCTGGGACTCGGTTGCTCCCCTCACGTGCGGCGTGCGCCCCATCAGCACAACGTCGACGACCGAAAACGAGAACGGAAGGGACACCTTCTGTGGCAGAACCGCACGGCGGAGTGCCTGCTGGTGTGCGGTGAAGGCGGTCAGCGCGCGGTCGTCCATCCGGACGCTGCCACCGGAGGGGGCCTGCGTCCCGCTGACCGTCCGAAGCAGCGTGGTCTTGCCCGCCCCGTTCGGTCCGACGACAACCGTCACGCGCCCGGGCCGCACGCTCGTCGTGACGTCTTCAAGCAGGACGGCCTCGCCGATTCGTACGGTTACGTCGCGTACGTCGATCATGGGAATAGTTCGGTTCGGTGAAAAACGTCGTGCCTCGTTTCGGATGCGAATGGACCGCCGCGGATCACTTGTCAAGCTGCTCACCGCGTCAAGCAACGGCTTACAGCAGCGAGGAGCGGCCGCGCTGCCGGAGGAGGAGCCACAGGAAGAAGGGCCCGCCGACGAGCGCGGTCACGATTCCAATTGGAAGTTCTGCCGGGCTCACGATGATGCGGGAGAGCAGGTCGGCACCGACCAGCAGGGTGCCGCCCAGCAACGCCGAACCAGGGAGTAGCATCCGGTGGTCGGGGCCGGCGGCGAGCCGAAGAAGATGCGGCACGACGAGTCCGACGAAACCAATGATCCCGGATACGGCCACCGATGCGCCGACGGCGAGGGCAGCGCCGCCGATGACGAAGCGCTTGACCCACTGCGTGTTGATACCGAGGTGTTGCGCCTCGGACTCGCCGAGGAGCATCGCGTTGAGAGATCGCGCCAGCATGGGGGCGGCAAGTACGCAGAGCAGGACGCAAGGCCCGACCACGGCCAGAGACGACCAGGTCGCCCCGCCAAGGCTACCGAGGGACCAGAACGTAAGATCGCGAAGCTGATCGTCATCGGCGATAAAGGTGAGCATGCCGGTTCCTGCGCCGGCCACGGCATTGATCGCGATGCCCGCAAGAAGCATCGTCGCCACCGACGTCCGGCCATTCGACGTCGCCAGCCGGTAGACCACCACCGTAGCGATCACGCCTCCGGCGAAGGCGGCCAGCGGAAGCAGGACGGCGCTGCTCCACATGGCCGTCGCCCCCGCGGATGCGGCGGGTAGGAGAACGATCGTTGCGACCGCTCCGAGCGCGGCGCCGCTCGATACACCGATCAGCCCCGGGTCGGCCAGCGGATTCCGAAACAGGCCCTGCATCATGGCCCCGCTTACCGACAATCCCGCGCCGACGACCAGCCCGAGGATGACGCGCGGTAAGCGGATGTTGGTCAGAACGAGCGCCTGCCGGGTCTCGAAGCTCCACGGCAGGCTCAGGCCCACCTGGTCCGCCAGGATGGCGAGCACGGCACTTGGCGCAATATCGACCGCGCCTGTGCCGAGGGCGAGAATCGTCGTCGTTCCGAGCAAAAGGCTCAGGCCGGAAAGCCACAGTATCGTCCTTCGCTGCCGATACATCACGGCAGAAGACGAGCTTTCTGTTCCGGCAGAGCCTGCGCGTCGGTCCCCGGTGGCCGGCCCACCGGCGCCGTTCGCACCGGTGGCGCGAGCACCATTTACGGTGTTACGATCGCTCGAAGCCGCATCGGTCGATGGACTCGTGCGGGCTGAAACGGATTCGCGTGCTTCCATAGGTGCCGAAAGACTCGACGTGAACGGGGAGTGCCGATGTCACGGTGAAGGACTATCGGATGCTGGCAGATGAGACGTTCGGATACAGCTTCTGCGTGAGTGTCTTCACTGCCTCCCCGAGGCGCGGGCCGAAGCTGAGCATGAGCAGGTCGTCCATCGCGACGATGCGGCGGTTCTCCCCGGCGGGTGTGAGCGCGATCCCCGGCTGCTGCAGGAGGCCGTCCACACCGCCGATGCTTTCCAGCCCGCGATCGAGCATCAGGATGACGTCCGGCTCGGCGGCCGCGACCGATTCGGCTGACATCGGCTTGAAGCCGTCGAAGCCTGTGATGGCGTTGCGCGCGCCGGCGAGCTCGATCATAGCCTCGGCCGAGGTGCCCCGACCTGCCACCTGCATGGTGCCTGCACCCCGCGCATACACGAACAGCACGCGCGGCTCCTGGTCCGTGGAGGATCGGAGGCGTCGCGCCTCCTCGAGATCCTCTTCCATCTCGCGGATCAGGCGGTCGGCCGCCTCCCGGCGATCAAGCACGGAGGCAATCGCCCGGATTTTCTCCCGGGCACCGTCCACCGACGACTCCTCCGGGATGACGTGAACATCGACGCCCGCCGACCGAAGCTGGTCCAGGGTTTCCGGAGGACCGGTTTCCGCGGACGCCAGGACGACGGTCGGCTCCAGCGACAGGACGCCCTCCGCCGGGACGCGCCGAAAATAGCCGACGTCGGGCAGCTCCCGGGCCGCTTCCGGGTACAGACTGGAGGCGTCTACGCCCACTACTTCATCGCCGGCGCCGAGGGCGTACACAATCTCCGTCACCGATCCGCCGAGCGATACGATGCGCATCGCGTCCGATAAATCGTCCGTGTTGGCGTCAGGGGCGGTATCCGGATTCTGAGCACTCAGCGGCGCAGCGGCGCCAGCAAGCGATAGCGCCGCCACGGCCAGACAGGCAATGATCCGCGTGAGAAGGGAAGGCGTACAGGTCTGAGTCATCGTCGTAGATGTCAGATGAGAGGGGGCGAGAACGTTGCGACCCGGACGACTGTGCTTTGACCGGATGCAAGGAAGCCTTTGTCGGCCAAAAGAGAGGTCGGCCTACTGCAGGCTCGTACCGTCAGACTGGTAGACGTACTCGAACGTGTAGTACCGTCCGGGGTGCTGGTCGCGGTTCTCCATGGGGATGGCCGGATTGCCTTCGTAGTAACTCACGATCCGGATTTTGGCAAAGCCGTTCCCGTCTCCCGTGCGGACAACGATCGTGCGGCCCGGAATGGGACGGACGTAGTTTTCGCCGCCGGAGTTGTAGGTGTACCAGCCGTTGCCGGACCCCGGCGGAACGGCGAACGTGCCTGCGTCCGCGTCGTCGACGATCAGGTCGCCTTCATCGACCATAGCGACCTCCTCAAATCCGAGTTCGGCGACGTATCCGGCGCCGTTGCCGGGGCCGCTCGTCCCGCCGTTGATGAGAATGTTTGTCGACTGTAGGGCGATGTCCCATTCCGTGGAGGTCGAATCATCGACCACGCGGTCTTCGCGGAGACTGTAAAACGTATACTCTCCGGTGCCGACGGGACCGCGGGGGCCAATGGACGTCGCTGGATCCGCGGGCAGATCCTGCACCGTGATCGGGTCGGTCAGCGTTTCCTGCTCGTCGGACATCGAGTCGGTGCTATCGCATCCCGCGATGGTTAGCACGAGCGCGAGGCCCAGAATCAGGGTGGTGAAAGAACGAAGCGTAGAAGTCACGGTCTTCATGGTCGGTGAGAAAGTGAAAACAGGTGTTGCGTGGAGTAAACCTTGATTGGAGGCGCCGAGGATGCGGCATCGGTTAGAACGTCAGCTTCAACTCGGCGAACCATTCACGCCCGGAGAGATGCGGCGTGTGCATCGCGTCGCGGTGGTCGGTGACGTTGTTGACACCGATCACGACAGCATGATCTTGGAATACCGTTTGGGTAAGCACGGCGTCGAGGGTGCCGTGCGCAGGCGCATATTCGGCGTCGGTATCGACGATGCCGTTACCGTTGAGATCGGCGAAGCCGTACCGTCCGCGGTATCGTCCCTGAACGGAGGCGGTGAGCCCGATCGGGCTGATCTCGTATGCGAACTGAACGGTTGCCGTATGGCGGGACCGCCCGGTCAGGCCGCCGTAGTCGCTTTTCGTAACCCGAACATCCCGTCCGGACGCGTCCCGCCGGTAAATCCGCCCGGCTTCAAGGTCCTGAAGGACGTCCCGGTCTCGAGCCTGAAGAAATGTGTAGCTGAGTGTTGCCTGGAGGGCAGGCGTGGGCTGAAGCGTCGTCTGCGCCTCGATGCCGCGGGTGTAGACGGATCCGCGGTTGAAGTAGGTGAAGACCTGCTGCCCGTTGGTTTTCGTCGCGACAGGTTGCGTGTCGATCAGATTGTCAATCTCGTTGTGAAAGAGATTGACGTCGGCGGAGACGGCGTCGACCGGCTGCACCGTCGCCCCGACGTTGAAGGCCAGGGATCGCTCGGCTTCCAGGGCCCCTCCCAGACCGGATGGATCGCGCAGGAAAGACTGAATCTGACCATTTTCCTCGATCGCGGCCAGTTCAGATCGAACGTATTCCGCGCCGAGCACGGTGTAGCCTACCCGTGCATTGGTGAAGTTGAGGTACAGCTGGCGGAAGGCCGGTGCTTTGTATCCGCTCCCGACCGATGCCCGCAGGCGGACGGCGTCCGAAAGGCGATAGAGCGATGACAGACGCGGGCTGAGCCGCGTTGCGTAGTCGGTGTGGATGTCAAGCCGGGCTCCGGGGACCACTTTGAGACGTTCGGTCGGCGTCCATTCGTCCTGAATGAAGACGAAGCCGCCGGAGCGGTCGCCGACAACCCGGTCGGCGTCGACCGATTCGTGAATGAAACCGGTGCCGGCGGTCAGCAGGTGCTGGCGTCCAAGTGTGGTGGTCCCCTCGACGTCGGCCTTGGTAAAGAGCTGGTTAAAGCCGCTCTCCTCCAGCGTCGCGCCGGCGTCTGTTTGCTGCAGATTCCGCCGCGTATGGTAGCCGGATGTGTGCACGGATCCGGTCAGTTTCGTGCCGGGGCGCACCGTGTACGTCAATTGCGGGGTCACGCTCCAGTCCGTTCGCTCGGCAGATTGGTCGAACAGGGCGGTTTCGCCCCGCACTTCGACCCGGCTGGTCTGCTGCTCGTGCGTCGCGCGACCCCGAAGCTGGAGGTGCGTCGAGTTGCTCAGGTCGCGGCGGACGGTGGCTCGCGCCGTGTAATCGGAGAACGACGGGACGGTCGGCGCCACGGTCTCGGGGACAAGATCGTATCCGGCCGACGCGTATCGCTGCAGCGTCATGGACGCCTGCGTCGTCCCGCCGCTCTCCGCATGAATGGCGACATCGGAAGTGCCGTGCGTGCCGTAGCGGGTCCGAACCTCGGCGCCGAGGTTAGCGTCGGGAGTTTTCGTGATGATGTTGACGACGCCCGCAAGCGCCTCGCTCCCGTAGAGCGACGACGACGGCCCCCGGACGACCTCTACCCGCTCGATGCCCCGAACGGAGACGCGGTCCAGATTCAGCGTTCCCGCGGTTCTACCGACGATGCGCTGCCCGTCGATGAGAATGAGCGTGTAGTCGGCGCCGAGGCCCTGAATTTGAAGACCGGCGCCGTGGTCGTAGTTCAGCGTCAGGCCGGGCTGTACCGCGAGAAGGTCGGAAAGGCGCGTGGCACCCTGCCGGTCGATGATCTCCCCCGTGATGACCGAAACGGGAACGGACAGATCTTCGGGAGCAGTGTAGGTCTTCGTGGCAGTCACCACGAGTTCATCCATTTCCACCGGCGCGCCCATGGTCACCGTGGCGGTCGTGTCGGCAGCCGTGGTATCCGGTGACGCGGCTTCCCCTGATGACTGCGCCGCCGCCGGCACCGTCACGGTCGCAGCAAGCAGCATCATGCCGACAGCGGAGGCGAGAACCGAGCGGATCGAGCGCATTGTATCCTTATCTGGACTAGGTCTAAATAACTATTACTACGATATAGAAGGAGTGGCACGTCGTCAACCAGCTAGGACACCTATTCTGCGACGCCTATTCTGCGAAATTATGGTTAAGGGGAGGTGCGCATGCGTTCCGCGGCCTGGTCCGTTCGCCGCCGAGAATAACCACGCGGACGTGTACGACTTCTCGAGTCTCGCTCCCGGCCAGACCCCTATCATCGGACGGTTTGTTTAGCGAGGAAGCGCGCCGTCGCAGGCCGAGTGGAACCCAACTGCGTTCGCAGACTAAACGCCTCGATTCCCCCGCCGGCCATTGCTCCAAGACGCCGAGCGGCGGCCCCGCAGGATGTGCATCAGATGAACGAAGCGATATGCAATGGGTACGGTTGTGCTGGGTCCTTTTCGTGGTGCTCCTCACGGGGTGCCGAACGGAGGTCCAGTCCCAGGAAGCGCCGCCACCGCAGCGACCGGCTGTTTCCGATACGATGTCGGTTCAGGAAAACGTGAGCCAGTCGCGCCAGAATGCCATCACGCGCGCCGTTTCCGCCGTCTCTCCGGCGGTTGTGAACGTCAACGTCGTCGAGGTTCGGCGCGTCCGCGACCCCATGGCGAGCTTCTACGACGATCCGTTCTTCCGGAATTTCTTTCGCCGTCCCCGCGTTCGGGAGCAGCAGGTCGAAAGTCTAGGCAGCGGGTTCGTCATATCTCCCGACGGCTATATTGTCACGAATGATCATGTCGCCGGCAATGCGACCGAGATCGACGTATACATGCCGGACGGGCGGACCATGCCGGCTGAGCTGGTCGGGAGTGACGCAGCGACGGATCTGGCCCTTCTGAAAGTGGAGGCCGACGAGGCCCTGCCCTACCTTGTCTTCGATACGACGGCCGCGCCGATCGTCGGGGAATGGGTGATTGCGCTGGGCAACCCGTTCGGTCTGTTCGAGTCGGCGGAGCCGTCCGTCACCGTCGGTGTGGTCAGCGCCACCGACCGTAACCTGCAATCCGGGCGGCAGGGGCGCCTGTACCGCGACATGATCCAAACGGACGCCGCTATCAATCGCGGCAATTCGGGCGGGCCGCTCGTGAGTGCGACTGGCGAGGTGATCGGGGTGAACACGGCGATTTACAGCGAATCCGGCGGATCCATCGGGATCGGCTTCGCCGTGCCGGCGCAGAAAGCCTCACGAATCATCGACGAGCTTCGGGAAAACGGGAGCGTCGATCGGTCGTACTACACCGGACTTTATCTCACGACGATAACGCCTCGGATCGCGAACATCCTCGAGCTCGACCAGGCCCGCGGCGTGCTTGTACGCGACATTGATCCAGGGTCGCCGGCCGACGACACCGGAATCCAACCGTACGACGTGATTCTCAGCATTGATGGCGAAACCATCGACACACGCGACGACTACGTGGCCCGCATTTACGATTATCGCCCCGGCGACGAGATCCGCGTTCGAATTCGGAGAAACGGCGTTCTGCTGACCTTACCGCTGCGCCTCGGTCGCCAGGAGTAGCAGATCCCCGTTTCGCAGCCCCCTTTTTCCAAACTCCTCCCTCCATGCGTCCCCTCCTCCTCCTTCTGGCCGTCATCGTATTTATCGCCGGCTGCACGCCGTCCGGGTGTCGGCGGCAGCAGGAGGAGGGGCTGACGCCGGCCGATTCGACGTCGCGTCAGGTCGCGCAGGAGACGCCGACCGACTCGCTTCGCCTCCTGTGGGCCACGAGCGGGCCGGAGGACCAGACGATGTCGTTCCCGCGGACTGTGCGATTTCTCTCCGGCGGTGATGTCGTGGTGAGCGATGCCGAGCAGGATCGACTGTACCGATACACCGGAGACGGACGCCACGTCGCAACGTACGACCCGGAAGGACTGGACGTCCCGTATCTGGCGGGAATCCGTGGCGACACGCTTCTCGTGTTCAATGCCGGCGCGAACCGCATCGATGTCCTCGTGGATGGGGAACCGGTGCCGGAGGCATCAACGCCGCTGCAGCGGCCGTCCGAGCAGTCCCTCGCGTACGTCGTTGCCACCGACACCGCGCTGTACGCGAAAGTCGTCGGGACCGACATTGCCAGCACGATCGGGCGCATCACGCCGTCCGGGGCCATGTCACCGACCATGGAATTGCCCGGTCCCTTCTGGCGGCATGCCGGCTTCCTGCGCGTCTGGGACGATCGCCTCATCAGCCTCACCGGGTATCGGCCGGTTGTAGACCTTTTCTCCCTGCCGGCCCCGAGCGCTCCGCCGGACACACTCGCACTCGTCGGTTTCGATTCGCCGATGCTCGAGCGCAGCTATCGCTTCCTGCAGGGCGACGTGGATAACGCCCCGGTGCTGTCGGCCTCGGCGGCTCCCGCAGGCAACCAGCTCTACGTCTTGAACCTTCGACCGAGCACCATGCGCGTCGACGTGTTCGGTCGCGACGGACGCCTTCAGCGGATCCTGACCGGAACGGGAGCCCCGCGGGAGGGGAGTCTCTATCTGCGTGACGTTATCTGCGTGACGTGGACGTTCGCGTTTCAGGGGATACGGTGGATGTTGCCGTGGCGCTCACGCTACCTGATCCCGAAGTCCGCCTCTACCGGTGGGTCAACGACGGTCCGCTCGACTCGCTCGCCGCTGGCAATGACGTGCCATAGAGTAAAAATCGACCGGTGTCTGACCACTGAACGGCTTCCCCGCGATATGCCGGCCGGGATTGTACCCGGGCCGAGGAGGCAAGCCGTCCTGCCGACGCACTCCGTCTCCTGTCTCCCGACATACGAACGACCCGGTTCACCGGGGAGGGCGGAGCCGGGTCGTCGTGGGTCTTTCGGCAGCGGATCTCCGGGCTGGAATCCGGTGCCTGCGTCTGTTTCGTTCTGTTTCGTTGCGGGGGGCCGCGTCGGCGGAGGTTAGTACGAATGCGTGGCTCCGCTGTAGGGCAGGCGGAATCGAATACGCGTCCCGCCCGTGGGAAGCACCTAGAAGTAGTAACGGAAGCCCAGTCCACCGCCGAGGTCACCGTCGGTTTCCGGTACAAGATTGAACCGGGGCGTCAGCTGGGCAAACAGCTCGAATCGTTCCTCCAGCAGTAGGTTCAGGCCGACGCGGCCGCTGATGCCGAGAACGACCTCGTCGTCGTTCACGCCCGTATCCTGAAAGCCGATGAAGGCGCCCGGACCGAAGAAGAGCTCGAGGCCGTCCACGTTGTCCGCGTTGATGGTGCGACTGAATTGCGCGTGGCCGTTCAGAAAGAAGAAGTCGTCCAGGTCCCAGGCCGCGAGGAAGTCGTACGACGGCCCGTTTGCATCATGGAATTTCAATGTCACGCCAGACGGCGAGCCGACCTGCCCGCCGAGTCCAACCGATCCATCCGTGCGCTGAGCGAGCGCATCGGCAGGTCCCAGGGTGGCGCCGACGAGGAGTAACAGCGTCGTGATGCAGGCGATGCGGTGGTAGATCTTCATCATGTGGATCGAGGTCGGGGAAAGAGGACAGAAACGATACCTGTGGGGAACCGCGGCGAGCACCGGAATCTGGACACCCGGATCGGTGGCCTGGGAGGAGAGAGTGTGAGTCCGGTGACGCTAGCAAAGCAACGTGCGTCGCGGTATTTGATACAACCGGTCCGACGTATGAGGGACCGGTGGTGCGGGTCCCTGAGAAGGAAACGAATGCGTAAATGGCGGCAGCCGGGGCACGGACGGATGGCGTCGATGGGCATTTGTGGGGGACGACTGTTGCGTCTCCGTTGCGGGCGAAGGGGGAACAGCGCATTATACCTCGCGTGACACCGGGCGCTAGTGTGATGTACCGAAACGACACGCAGTACCGCCCGCCCGTTTCGCTGGTTTTCCCACCTCTGCCGTACGAACTCTCCCGTGTTATGGCACGCCTGTCTCCCGAAGCTCCGCCCCCTGACATTTCCACACTCGGCGAACTAAAGGACTCGGGGTATACGGTTCGCCCCGTGAAGGCCGAGATGAGGGCGAACCTGATGAAGAAGCTTCGAGCGGGCGACGACATCTTTCCAGGGATCATCGGGTATGATCGGACGGTCATCCCTCAGATCCAGAACGCGATCCTGGGGAAGCACGATATTATTCTCCTCGGGCTACGCGGGCAGGCGAAGAGCCGCATCATCCGGATGCTACCGCGGCTTCTGGACGATTACATTCCCGTACTGAAAGGGACGCCCCTCAACGAGAATCCCTTCGCACCGGTCACGAAACAGGGCCGCGCTCTTGTTGAGGAGCACGGGGATGACGCCCCCGTCGCGTGGATGCCGCGCTCGGATCGCTACGGCGAAAAGCTCGCGACGCCCGATACCACGATCGCCGACCTGATCGGCGACATCGACCCGATCAAAGCCGCCAACCGACGGCTGACGTACGCCGACGAGGAGGTCATTCACTTCGGCATCATCCCGCGCACGAACCGCGGCCTCTTCGCGATCAACGAACTGCCGGATCTGCAGCCCCGCATCCAGGTCGGCCTCCTCAACATCATGGAGGAGCAGGATATCCAGATCCGCGGTTTCAACGTTCGGTTTCCGATGGACGTCATGATGGTTTTCTCGGCGAATCCGGAGGATTACACAAGCCGGGGCAATTTGATCACGCCGCTGAAGGACCGCATCGACAGCCAGATTATCACGCACTACCCCCGGACGATCGACGTCGGCATTGAGATCACCGAGAAAGAAGCGTGGCAAGATCGGGCGACGGACGGGGAAAAGCCTGACGTCGACGTCTCCGTTCCGCACTACTTCCGCGAAATCATCGAGCAGGTCGCGTTCGAGGCGCGGGATAGCGAATACATCGACCAGAAGTCCGGCGTGTCCGTTCGCGTGACCCGTGCCGCGCTGGAAGACCTGATCTCCGCGGCCGAGCGGCGCGCCCTTCTAAACCAGGAGGACGAAACGACCGTCCGGATTGGCGATCTCATGCACATCGAGCCGGCCATTACGGGGAAAGTCGAACTCGTGTACGAAGGTGAGCAAGAAGGCGCCCAGAACGTGGCATTGACGCTCATTGGACGCGCCGTGCGCAGCATCTTTACCCGCTACTTCCCCGACCCATCGGACAAAGAGTCCGGTCGTCCGGCGTATCAGGATGTTCTGAGCTGGTTTTCCAAAGGGAACGCGATCGACCTCGAGCAGGACCTGTCCTTCACCGACTACGCGCAGCGCCTGGATCGCATCGACGGCCTCAAAAGCGTCGTCGACACCCACACGAGCGCGGGAGGACCGGCGGAGACGGCGTCGATGATGGAGTTCGTCCTCGAAGCGCTCCACCAGAACTCGCTGATCGGTAAGGAATTCGACGACGGCTCGCAGTCCTACAACGACATCATGGGATCGATGCTCGGAAGCTTCGGCCCTCCAGATGATAACGACTTCGACGGCGAAGACGACGACCCGCTGGATCGGTAT
>JAAAOT010000082.1 GCA_009908725.1 Bacteroidota bacterium
TTCCTCCGAACCGAGTTTTGCGATTGACGAGCTTACGGACCGGGAGATGGCGGTCTTTCAGATGCTCGGCCAGGGCTACAGCGTGCAGGACATTCAGGACCGCCTCAGCCTGAGCCGGAAGACCATCGAGACGTATCGTCGCCGGGCGAAGGAAAAGCTCGGGTTCGACACGGTGTCCGAATTGCTCCAGTACGCCGTCCAGTGGACGTACGGGCAGGGCACTCACGGGCGGGATGCCGATGTACCCACTCCGAAGCCGCCGGCATCAAGCTGATCGAGCGGCAGAGTGCCGGCATGATGCTTTGATGCGCCACCCCCGAGCGGTGCTCAAGCCCCAGGCTCATCCTCGCGCGAGGGTGAGCCTGTCGTGTATCGGTCATACCGCTCGGGTGCATACCGCTCGGGTGCATACCGCTCGGGTGCATACCGCTCGGGTGCATAGCGGCTGGGTAGCGGCGTCGCCGGTCCCGAGATCTCGATACCTGATATTCGATAAATGGTATAATGACACCAGTTGCCGGCCCAGGGGTGCGTCTGTGGAGCGCCCAAGGTCCGTCTTCCGCCATAGGTGCGGTTGACCGGGAATGCGCCCGATCTACATTGTGGGTTGGGTGAGAACTTATGCGGTGCAAAAACAGGAAAAAGATACATTTTTGCATGCCGAGACCGGGCACCGTTCGTGTGCACCCCTCCCGCCCCTCTTCTTGCACGCCGTGCGCCTGCGTGTCGAGCCCCGGCTCTGCTCCCCTTCTGAAATGACGGGTAGAAACGACACGAGCCCATTCCGCAGGTCGGCACCGGCTCCTCGGATGTCGATCTGCACTCACAGGCGACGATAAACGAATGAATGAGACCTTCGAGGCGCAACCGACGCGGATCCGCCGCAGTCAATCTAATAATGGCTCCAGCGATCGCACACGGGTCTTCGTGATTGACGATCACCCTGCGATTCGCGAAGCTCTTGCGACGACGATCAACAGTAAGGTCGACATGCGCATGGTGGGGGAGAGCGGGTCGGCCAAGCAGGCGCTGCGTCAAATCGAGCGAAATGTGCCCGACGTCGTTATCGTCGATATTTCCCTGGACGACGCACACGGCCTTGATCTGGTCGAAGAACTTCGCAGCCGGTTTCCGTCGGTGCGAATCATCGTGTTCTCGATGTACGACGAGAGTGTCTACGCTGAACGGGCCATTCGGGCGGGGGCGTCCGGCTACATTATGAAGAGCGAGCCGACGGAAAACGTGGTTTCGGCCGTGCAGGCGGTGAGCGACGGTGAGGTCTATTTGAGCCGACGCATGTCCTCTCGCATCCTGAGCAAAGTGATCCGCCAGCAGGATTACCAGCTGGGATCGGCGACGGAGAAGCTGACCGATCGCGAGATGACGGTTTTCCAGAAGCTCGGGGAGGGTCACAGCGTCCGCGAGATTGCTGCGCAGCTCGATCTCAGCCGGAAAACGATTGAGACCTATCGTCGGCGCGCGAAGGAGAAGCTCGGTTTTGAGACCGTGGCGGAGCTGCTGCAGTACGCCGTCCAGTGGGCCTTTGGACGAGACGAGGAGCGAAGCACGAAGGAGGGCAATTCAAATGGTCAGGAGTCAGCCGATCGTTCCGCCGACTAACGTTGCAGGGCGGACGATTTACTGGACGTGCGGGACTCCTTCCTGGACGCTCGGGACTCCGGTCGGAGCGTCGAACGGTTGGCGAGCCGAGGGTACTTCATCGGTTGACGCGCGGTCGGGGCTGTCTCTACGCCCTTTTGCAGAACGGTACGGATCCGGCGTCCGCGTTATCTCGGCGCCGGCGCACATTTCCAACCGTACGTCCCCCGACTTTTGGCGCAAACGTCTCTGGGAAAAGAGCTACCAGCACGCCAAATCTCTGTGCCAGAAGCCTGCTTCCCTTGCGCTAGTACCGTACCGTGCGCCACGCTAACGCGCCGTAGACTATGCCCACACTGATTCTCCGCGCACTTCCTATCGTTCCGTCGATATATGCCCTCGATATCGCACGATATTCTTAGCCGTAACGGCAATGCGGGCGTTCTGGAGGGAGATGGGGGACTGGACTCGTCCACCACTCTAAGGCCGGGGCGGGTGGGTCTGGTCCACGACTGGCTTCCGGTGTATGCCGGAGCGGAGCGCGTGCTCGAGCAGATGATCCGGGCGTATCCTGCCTCGGACCTCTACAGCCTGATCGATTTCGTCCCTGAGAACCAGCGTGATTTTCTCCAGGGAAAAACGGTCGAGACGTCCTTCATTCAGCGGCTGCCGTTTTCGCAAACGAAGTACCGATACTATCTAGCGCTCGCGCCGATGGCGATCGAGCAGTTCGACCTGTCGGAATACGACGTCGTGGTGTCTTCGAGTTATGCCGTGGCGAAGGGGTTGCTGACCCGCGCCGATCAGCTACACGTCAGCTACGTGCACAGCCCCATGCGCTACGCCTGGGATCTTCACCACGACTACCTGAAGCAGAGCGGCCTGACCAGCGGTCCCCGAAGCATCCTGGCTCGCGCTGTTCTCCACTATATGCGCCTCTACGATGCCATCGCAGCGGACCGGGTGGACGTGTTCGTCGCCAACTCTCAGCACGTGGCACGACGCATCTGGAAGACATATCGTCGACGTGCGCAGGTGATTTATCCGCCCGTCGACGTCAATCGGTTCAAGCTGCAGACGGAGAAGGAGGACTTCTACCTGACGATGTCCCGGCTCGTACCCTACAAACGCATCGACCTCATCGTGGAGGCGTTCACGGCGATGCCTGACAAAGAGTTGGTTGTGATCGGAGACGGCCCGGACATGCGGAAAATCGAAAAGCTCGCGGGGCCGAACGTGACGCTCCTCGGGTACCAGCCGGACGAAGCCGTCGAATACTACATGCAGGCCGCACGAGCCTTCGTCTTTGCCGCGGAAGAGGACTTCGGTATTGTCCCGGTCGAGGCCCAGGCGTGTGGCACGCCCGTGATTGCCTACGGAAAAGGCGGCGCCCTGGAAACGATCATTCCCGGAAGCACGGGCGTGTTTTTCCAGGAACAAAATGTGGCCCATCTGAAGAACGCCATCGACGACTTTGAGTCGCTGGAAGACCGACTCCACCCGGAGCGTATTCGGGAAAACGCGGAGCGATTTGCTCCAGAGGTCTTCAGGCGAACCTTTACGCGGGCCGTCAACCATGCCTACGCCGAGTTCATCGACGACCACTTCGTGTCGAATCAGCACGTCCTCCGCACCGCGCCCCCCCAAGTCGTTGGATAGGCCGACGCTCGAACGACGGTCCCCTTCGGCTTGTCCATCAACTGCTCCGCATCCAATTCAATCCCGTGGCTGCTACTCTTCAGCATGACTCGATGCTCAGGCACCCGTCGCAGGATTTGACGCTGGTGTCTCAGTCCGACGTTGCCACGGCTTCGGCGCGATGTGTAGACGCCATCGACGCGAGGCGGGCGCGGATGATGACCCTGTTTGCGCTTGTAGCGACCGATCTCGTGGGGTTTGCGTCCGTGCTTGGACTCCTGGACCTGCTCGCGAATGCCTTCGCACCGGCGTACGCGACGTCTGTCTGGTCGGCAGGCTTGCTAATTCCGGTGATGCTTGCCTCGTTCGTCTTTCTTGGACTGTACCAGCACACGCGGATGCATCCGGCCGACGAGATGCGTCTCGCCAGTCAGGTCACGCTCACCATCGGTATGACTGCGGCGATGGCGGCGTACATTGGAGACGGTGATCCGGCGGTGGCGACGACGATCGGTGCGGCGGGTGTTCTCGGCGCACTCGTGGTTCCTCTCTGCCGTGGATTCGTTCGCGTCGTCTGCGCCCGTGCCGACTGGTGGGGGCAGACGACCGCCGTGATCGGGCAGACCGACCAGGCGCTGGCCGTCGTGGACACGCTCCGCCGCTGGCCGGAGATCGGCCTGCGCCCGGTTGCGCTTCTGACGGACCGGCCGGTCGACGTGCCGATCTGGAGCGGGCCGAGTGGAATGGCGCTGCACGTGGCCGCGAACCACAAGATTCCGTGCGCGATTGTCGTCGAACCTGACCTGGACGCCGAAGCACACGATCACCTCGTGGCTCGCTACAGCAAGTTCTTCGACAACGTCCTCGTCGTTCCCGATGTCAAGAAGGGAGCCGCTGCGTTGTGGCGAACCGGTCGGACGCATCAGGGGCTCGTCGGCTACGGCGTCAGCCATTACGAACTGCAGTTGGGGGCCCGATTCGCCAAGCGGATTGTCGACGTCGTCGGCGCCCTGCTTCTGACGATTGCGACGCTGCCGCTCTTGCTAACGATCGCCGCGCTCATCAAGCTCGACTCTCGCGGTCCCGTCTTTTTCAGCCAGAACCGAATGGGACGTCAGGGCCGCTGTTTCCCGGTCTTGAAGTTTCGGACGATGCACGTGAACGCGGATGAGCTCCTGGCGGATTTGCTCAAACACGATGACAACCTCCGCAGGGAATACGAGCAGTACCACAAGCTACGCGACGATCCACGGGTTACCCGGATCGGGCGATTGCTGCGGCGCTACAGCCTGGATGAGCTGCCCCAACTGCTGAATGTGATCGTCGGCCACATGAGCCTGGTTGGCCCCCGGGCGTACATGCCGCGGGAGCTTCCCAAAATGAATAACCTCGCGAGCATCGTGCTGCAGACCCCGCCCGGCATCACCGGGCTGTGGCAGGTGTCCGGGCGCAATGCGCTCAGCTTCGAGCGTCGGGTCGATCTCGACGTGCATTATTTCAAGAACTGGTCGCCATGGCTCGATCTGTACCTCCTGATCCGTACCGTTCCCGTGGTTTTATCCGGAGAGGGAGCGTCATGAATCCTCCCCTTATACGGACCATCTCTCGGACTGCTAAAGCGCTGTCTGCGACGCACCGCCGAGTCCGCCCCGTGTCGAGTAACCCCCAGGTCAATGAGTGAACGCAACGACTTACCGAGTTTGGTTTCCGGCGACGTCCGCAGTTCCGTTCGCCATGATCCTTCAAGATCCGCAAACGGTTTCGGCCCCGGTTCAGCGAGGTCGGGAGAACGAGACGATGCGGGGGTCGATATCGCCGAAACCGTCAGTATTCTCCGTCGCGGCAAGTGGATTATTGCGGGGACGACGCTGCTCATCATGGCTCTGGTAGGCGCCTATACATACACATTAGATCCGGTGTATGAGGCGTACAGCATCGTTCGCCTCGACACAGGACCGCAGTCCATGCGGCTGGCCGCAATCGGTCACGATCGCGACCTGGCCAGTGAGGTGGGGGTGCTGGAGTATTCCGCAGACCTCTCCAGACGGGTCATCGAGGAACTTCGAAAGACGGAGGATGCTCTCGGGGAGACCGGCCGATTCCCCCTGCTGTATTTAGCGGACGGCCGTTCCCGAACGACGCAGGAGAGTATAGTTGAGCTGTCAGAGGCCGTCTCTTTTCGGCCGATGCCGAGTCAGGGTATGATCGAGATCACGGTTGAAAGTCAGGTCCCGGAGGAGGCGGCGACGGCAGCAAACATCTACGTTCGGGAGTACGAAACCTACAGTCGCGAAAAAGCCCGCGCAGGCGTGGTTGCTGCTCGAGAGTTTCTGGAGCACCAGGCGGAGAAGCGGCTTGATGAGATTCAACGTCTCGAGGTGCAGTGGGAGGCCTTTGCAAATAGCAATCAGGTGGTCACGCAGGGAATGGCCGGGGAGCGGCTTGTAGCCGAATACGCCGACCTTTCGGCCCGGCGTGACGCACTGGAGTTCGAGCTGGAGCAGGAGCGGGAGGCGCTTCGGCTTTTACGCGAGCAGCTTACGCAGTTCGAGCCCGACGTGCGTCAGGGCGTGCAGCAGGAGCAGGCGGCAAGCGGACTGCGGAGTGAGATTCAGGTCCTGGGGGAACGGATCGGACGTATGAAGGCAGAAGCAGCGCAATACTACGTTGCAAATGAGGGCCTGGAAGGGGACCGGGAACGGATCGACCGAGAATTTTCCGACCTTGCAGAAATCCTGCGGCGGATCGATGGTTTTGAGAAGCGCAAGAGAGATCTCACGAATCGGCTCGTTTCGCAGGCGTCGGAAATGACCGGGGTTGCCTCGGGCGCCGATTTCGGAGAGGGCGGGGCCAGCGGGGAAGGTACACTCGCGCGGGTCGCAACGCTCCGTAACCGGATCACGGAACAGGAAACCCGGATCGGTCAGATGGAAGCGCAGATCGGCGGACTCGATCAAACGATTCGAGGCTACGAGCCGCGACTGAGCCAGATTCCCCAGCAGACGATCCAGCGAGAGGCGCTCGACCGAAAACTGACACAGGCTGAGGCCTTCTACCAATCGATCACGGCCGAGCTACAGCGAACGATCATTGCGGAAGAGTCCGAGCTTGGCTACGTCGAAACGGTTCGGCACGCGTTCGTCCCCACGGTACCGGTCCGACCGAACGTCCGGCAGAACGTCCTTCTGAGCCTCCTCCTGGGCGTCGGATTTGGAGTGGGCCTGGTCTTCCTGCGAGAGGCATCTCAGGTACAGCTCCAGCGGCCGGACGACCTCGTGCGACATGGGTACCCCGTCATGGGCATCGTCCCGGACATGGAGGAGGAGATCTCCAACAAATTCCGCGGACGCCTGAGCGTCAACGTGGAAGGACATACGCTGTCCACCCGGCTGCTGCCCCTGCTCAGCCCGTGGTCCTCGGTGACGGAAAACTACCGTCTCCTCCGTACGAATCTGCAGTACTCGAACAACGGCGAGGCGTATGGACGGGCGCCGAGAACGATTCTTGTGACGAGCCCGGAACCTGGAGATGGAAAGACGACCACGGCGGTCAACCTCGCCCTCACGTTCGTGCTCGGCGGAAAGCGCGTACTCTTGATTGATGCGGACATGCGCCGGCCGAATGCGTATAAACTCCTGGGCATGGAACGGGGGCCGGGACTCGCGGAAATGCTTCGAGGGGAGGCGCAGCGCCAGATCGTCCGTCGAACCTGCGTGGATGGACTGTACTTCGTTCCGTCCGGGACGACGGACGACCCGCCGACCGAAGCCCTTCACTCAGGTCGACTGGACAAGCTGATCGAACTGGGCAAGAGTCGCTGCGACGTGGTGATTATTGACACGCCACCCGTACTTGCCGCCAGTGATCCCATCGTTCTTGCCCCGCGTGCAGACGCCAACCTTGTGGTCGCCTCCGCGGATAAGACGAGTCTGAAAGCACTGAATCTAACGCGTGATATGTTGGAGGGCGTGGGGGTGGCGATCACCGGTGTTATTTTTAATCGCTTTGACGCGTCGAAATTGGGGGATTCAACCTACCGCTACGGGTACTACAGCGCCGACGAGTATAAGGAGTACCGTATGGCATCATAGGCGGACTCGATGAGCCCGCCCGCCATCCCCGTCCGGGCTCGCTGCTCATCAGGGACGCAGTACCCGAAACCATACTCGGCGTGATCCTGAAAGTCGCGGGCGTTCCTGAGGACGCCACGTCGCCGACCGGTCCGTACCAGGGTGTGCAAAGTCCTCTAGCTAATCATTTCGAGCTTACCCTGAGAGGCGTCCTCCAGAGCGTAGGACGTAAGGTGTCTGCGCATCGGATCGAGGAGGCATGGTGACTGCCATCGGATAGATGCGTCACCAAGGTCATGGAAACAGCGGACGCCCATCATTGCACAACGGTCAGTCGTCTTGTTGTCGCGAAGGAATCCCCACGGATGCGGAGGAAATACGAGCCGCTGGCCAGGCCGTCTGTCTTGACGCGGACGACTTCGGTTCGATTCGGGGTCATCAATTGATCGAATACTGTCTCCAGACGTCGGCCGAGGACATCATACAGCTCTACCTTTACGTTCTGCCGCTTGCCGACGGCGACGTCGAGTGAGGTGGACGACACGGCCGGGTTTGGATAGGTGCTGGAAATGTCGTACGAGCGATTGAGGGGGATCTCAACCTTCACGCTGTCGCTCAGCAGTGACGAGCCACTCTGGTCTACCTGCCGGATTCGAAAGGCGTGTATTCCATAATTCAGTTCATCTGTCTCGTATCGATAGCTCGTGGGTTTCGTTGTCGTGCCCGCCCCCTGGACAAATGTCAGGCGGGTCCAACCAGGCGCGTCCGGGCGGCGCAGCTGCACCTCGAACCCGGCGTTATTTGTTTCCGAGGCGACGTCCCAGATCAGTTGGACGCTCGAGCCGGAGCGCTCCGCCCGAAATCCTACAAATTCGATAGGAAGCGGGCCGGTGTTCAGGCCGTCGATAAACACGATCGTGTCCGTTTGATAGCTACCGTCTTCTACACAAAACGGAAAGGGGCTTGACGAACAAGATTCGAACGAGACATTTGTCCCGATGTCAACGATCGCGTCTTCCGACCGATCGAACACCTTGACTTTTAGGGACTCCCCGTCAACGTATCCATCGACCGGATTCGTCAGGGCGACGTCGGCAGCTGGAGATATCTGCATGTCACTGTCGCCGGTCCAGACGTTGTAGCCGGCGCACGTTCCGTTGTTGGTATAGACCGCCACCGTGTCGCCTGCTTGGACCTGACGGCTGTTTCCAAATCCTCGATCCAGGTCCTGACGGAAGACCACCGTTTGATTGTTGACGGTGGACACGCAATCGTCGGCGAAAGAAAAATCCTGGGCGTAGAGAGGCGTGTTAACGAGAAAGAGACCGGCTAGCAGAAATACAGCAAGAGTACAGGTGCGCATCGCGAAAGGGGTAGGGGGAAGACGTGTTGCTCACTTCGCCCGTAACCTCTTTCAAACATTATACCTCCGTGAGTCTGATCTCACGCGCCGGGTAATCCAGAAGAGTATTCTTCACAAGCCGGTTATATGCGTGCGCCTTGCGGCGAAACCCACGTAGAAAGGGTATCCGCGACGGCACCCAGTCGATTGCGCGCCCGTTTTGGAAGGCAATCCGTATCTCGTTTGTTACACAAATTGCACGAGTGCGACACCGACTACAGCGCGTTTGGTGTCGCCATGTATCAGGTGTCCGCCTTCGTGTCCAGATGGGTGTCGCACAGGAAGGGCAAGGATGGACTGTATATCACGCCGTTGCAGTGGATCTCACGTGTTCAATCATGTGGCGGGGACCGGGATGGGACGTTGCTCAACCCCTGTGGAGAGGCGATGGGGCCGGTGCGGATAAGTCGAAGACCGACCCCCTCTGCGGTATGGATCGGATGCGCCTAAAGTGCATGAGGCGATTCGCTCAACCTAATGTACCGGCTGTTTCGATCACCGATAGCTTTTGTCACAGCAGTTGGTACTCCGTGTCTCGCTGTCTCGGAGGCGTCTTCGATGCCTGAGCGGCGCGGCCGCAACGTGTAGGATGGCGGCACCCGTAGTGCCATCTTTCAAACGAACCTGAGTCCGTGACGACCGAATGAGTTCCTTTCTTAACCGCGCCCTTAACACGTCGAAGGGTGGCTCCCACCGAACGGCATCAGGAAGTCGCGCGCGTATGTCACCCCGACGTCTTCCCTGCGTGGGCCGGTATCGACAGATGGGTTCGTCTCAGGGACGATACAGAGCGTCAGTCGATGATCCGGGTTTGACTCCGTTCCAATGTCCGTCCCGGACGCGGCGGAGATCATGGTCTTCGTTCTGCTCCGGCAGTGCGTTCAGGGGCGTCTACAGGATGTATCTCAGGCGGAAAGATGTTGTGTCTGGGATGGCGCAGGATGAGAAGACGGTCAGGCTTCGACGCGAGACCCGTACCGCAGCCGCATGGTGGAACGTGGTGACGTCTGGACGTGAATGCCTCGCTGGCGTGTAGAGAGCATCGCAGGTTCGTGGGCACAGGCCCGTTTTTCGTAAGTGGACAAGAGACGTATAGACATCATGCCTCACAAGAACAAAAGAGACAGCCTCGCGCGTCGTGACGAGACGACACATCTCGGTTTTCGTCAAGCGGAGGAGAGTGCCGGCATGGACGAGGCGCGAATGGACCTGTCTGAGCTGTGGGAGCCGATCCGCGAGGGCAAGTGGGTCATCTTGCTCGTCTGCGTCCTGATTACCGGCGCTGTTGCAGCCTACACGTATACGCTGCCGCCTCTGTATGAGGCGACAAGCATCGTCTCGGTCGAAGATGCAGGGAACGCACCGGCGAGTATCGTTCCGTTTGCCGGAGAAACGCGCGAGCTAGAGCGCGAAATGGGGATTTTGGAGTATTCCGGAGAGCTGCGCTTGCGCGTTGCCGAGGCCCTTATCAGCCGTTCGGGGCAACTTGTCGCGCAAGACAGTCTTGACCGTCCCTTTCCTGTATTGAGGGTCGAGAGTGGTGATGGGGTTGCAACAACCGATCTCGTAGCCCGCCGGCTGGCGAAGAAGGTCGACTTCGGCGAGGTCCCCGCGACTGCGTCCATGCTTCGGATCAGTGCAGAGAGCTCGATGCCCGAAGAAGCTGCGCTAATCTCGAAAATGTACGCTCAAGAATACCGGAAATTTGCGCGCGAGCGGAGTCGATCGGGTATCACGGCGGCTCGGCAGTTTCTGGAGGATCAGGTCGCCAAGCGCAGAGACGAGATTCGTGATCTGGAGAACCAGTGGGAGGTGTTCGCCCGAAACAATGAAACGGTCACGCTCGGGCAAGACGGCGACCGTCTGGTGCAGGAATACACCGAAATGGACGCACAGCGTCGGGATCTGCAGTTTCAACTCGAGCGGGAACGGGCCGCATTGGATATTCTCCGAGATCGTCTGACCGATCTTGAGCCGCAGCTGTCTGCACGAGTTGCTCAGGAGCAGGAGGTGGCAACTCTCCGGACGCAAATTCAGACCCTGGACAACCGGATCGCCGATCTAAAGACGCAGGCAGAACCGTACTACATCAACAATCCGGACCTCCGAGGAAACGAGTCCAGCGTGCCTGAGCTCGCCGAGATTCAGCGCCAGATCGAGGGGTATCAGCGACGCAAACAAGAGTTAACGGACGAACTCGTGGCTAAGGCCGAAGCCAGTGAGGACGCACTGGAAGAGGGTAATGCGTTGGGATCCGTAGGACAGCTGCGCAGCCAGATCGAAGAGCAGCAGCTTCAGATACAACGGACACAGGATCAGATCCGCCAGCTTGATGGGCGGATCGCTGCGTACGCAGGTCGACTGGACAGGATACCCCGACAGTCGATCAATCGTCAACAGTTGGAGCGTAAGCTGAATCAAGCGGAAGAGTTTTATCTCACGGTTGCTGACGAACTGCGCAGAACGGCCATCGCCGAGGAGTCCGAACTCGGGTATGTGAGTATTGTCCGCAACGCGGGCATTCCGGCCATCCCGGTTAGTCCCAATATGAAGCAGAATCTGTTGCTCGGCCTGTTGCTCGGGCTCGGATTCGGGGTCGGTCTTGCATTCGTACGCCATGCGATGACGCAACGGCTCAAGGAGCCCGAAGACGTCCAAGACTTCGGGTATAGCCTGCTCGGCGTCATCCCCGAGATGGACCAGGCCGTGAAGGCCTCCTTCAAGGGCAAAGAAACGATCCGCGTGAACGGAAAGGATATCAGCACTCGGCTGCTGCCGCTTCATGACCCGTGGTCTCCCATATCGGAAAACTACCGGCTGGTGCGGACGAACCTGCGCCATTCGAAAAATGGTACGGCGCCGAAGGTCCTGCTGATGACAAGCCCCGAACCTACGGACGGGAAAACGCTCACGTCGGTTAACGTTGCTCTGTCCATGGCGCAAAGCGGTCGGCGTACGCTCCTGGTCGATGCCGACCTTCGACGTCCGACGACACACAAGCTGCTCGGGTACGACGTCGGGCCGGGTGTTGCCGATCTACTGACCGGAGAGACCGACGTCAAGAGTGTAACGGTGCGCACCGACATCGACGGACTGGACTATATCCCCGCCGGTAACGTGACCATGCCCCCCGCAGAGGCGTTCGAGACGGAACGGATGAGCGACCTTATCGACCAGTTCCGCGCGTCGTATGAAGTGGTCATTATCGACTCGCCGCCGGTCCTGGCTGTGACCGATCCCGTGATTCTGGCCCCGCGCTGTGATGCCACCCTTCTCGTCGTATCTGCAGAGAACACGGATGCGCGTGCGCTTGAGCGAGTCGGGGAAACGTTGGGCGGCGTCGGCGTCGAGATCGCTGGTGTCATTTTCAACCGCTACAAACCATCCAGGGCCGGTCGCGCAGGGAGTTACAAGTACGGCTACTACCAGTACGGGTACGAGCGAGAGCCTGCGTAGAAATGCCCGAACGATGGGTCCCACCAACGGGATCGACAACGCACATAAGAACTTCCACGACAATCTCTCAGGCCAATACGTAAACGCCTAAATGCACCGCAAACGGGGACTATCCCATGGCAAGACCGACTGTACGACCGATACCTCGGACCGGGGCCAGCGATACCGGTACCGCACTCATCGGCTTGCGTCGCACGTTGCCCTTTTAATCGCTCTGTTCTTCTACGGTCCGTTCGCTGCCGATGCGCAAATCCCCGGTGACGAAGGGAATCAGATCCAGGTGTACGGGCAGCCCGGCAACCCCAAAATGACGGTGTATGTCTGGGGTCAGGCGCAGACCGGACTATGGTCCGTGGATGTGGGTACCGATCTGCTTGAGTTCGCGAGTATCATCACGACGACCGGGTTGAGAGCCAATCGACCGGAACAGGAAACGACACTCATTCTCCAGCTCTTTCGAGAGGGTCGAACCGACAGACCGTTCTATGAGAAAGACATCGAGGAATTCTTTGCGAGCCGCACCTATCCTGAACTGAACGATGGGGATATCATCGTCATCAAGGAACGCACTCGACGCCGGTTCACGTGGCGGGATGTATCACAGGTGCTCGGGACCGTAACGTCGACGGTAAGTCTGATCTTGCTGATCGACCGACTACGAAATTAGCACCCACGCACAGGCTTTACCCGGGTGGTACCGTGATCACCGCCGACGGTGTTCGCCTTCTGGCTCACGGCACCATGTGTGTTCGGCAGAACGAGTCGCAAGGAAAGAAAACACCTCATCACCAGTCGATAACGACCTCGAAAGATCGATGGGAAAGAATAGAGCCGTTGTATGCTCGTCGGATGACAATTTCTTTGTTCCGATGCTTGTGCTTTTGCACTCGATCGAACATACCTCAAGCGAGGACCTGCAGGTTTACGTCATCGATGGGGGGCTGACTGCCAAAACCAGGCGGATCCTTGCGACCATCGACAGAGAGTCGTCCACCCTAAATATTACGGTCGTATCCCCCTGGCCAGAACACCTCGAGGTCATTCGGTCTGCAAAGTTAAAAAACAACGCTCAGATCCTCCGGATATTCGCGCCGGACCTGCTTCCCGACTCCATCGACCGCTACATCTACGTCGATAGCGACATCGTGCTGAACGGCGACCTGGCTCGCCTCTTCGATGTGGATCTAGCCGGTAACACCATCGGAGCGGTTCAGGACTTCAAGATCGGGCACATGGCGTCCTTCCTGGGCGTGGCGTTTCACGACGAGGCCGGTATTCCCGCGGAGGCCCCGTATTTCAATTCGGGCGTGATGCTCGTCGACCGTGCACAGTGGGACCGTAAGCAACTCACCGAAAAGCTGTCCCGGTGCCTCGTTCAGTTTGGCGGGAGGCATCGGTTTGGCGACCAGGACTCACTGAATACCGTCTTGTATCAGGACTGGAAGCCTCTCGATCCGGCCTGGAACGTACAGACGGTTGCATACAGGAATGACTTAACAGAGCATCTGATCTACGACCGGTCCAGCATCCGGGCGGCGATTGAGGCCCCCTTGCTCTATCACTTCACGGAGGCGAAGAAGCCGTGGCATCTGGACTGCCGGCATCCGATGCGTCATGTGTTTCGCAATCAGGTTCGGGAATGCACGTACATCGGGGCGACGGAAACTGCGATGTTTGTAGCCAAGCACCTCCCCATGACGATGGATCGGTGGCTGAGAGATACCACGAGACCGTTCCGGCACTCGTTGGTCGGACGGCTGCGACGGGCTGTTGGCGTAAACCCCCGAGGCGCTGAGCGGCAACATCAATCGGTGGCATAGCGCACGCCCAAAACGGAACATCGTCATGTCGAAAGGGGACCGACCCTAAGAGTGACAGTGTCCGCGACAGGCCCGATGTGATGCGCTGCAGAGTTCGACATATAACGATTGGTACTGCATAAGATGATGCCCAGAAAGGAAGTCGCAATCGGATTCGCAGCGGATGAGAACGTCGCCCTCGGACTCTACGTCGCTATCTATTCCGTTCTCGCTAATCTCTCCGAGGACGTTCGTTGCAGCATATATATCGCTAATGGTGGACTCGCAGCCTCTACGAAAGAGAAATTAGAAGCGCTTGGTCGGACAACTGACTCTGCAGATGTGACAATCCTTGACGTTTCAAGTCGGGCGGTTGATCATCTCAGGGACCCGGACTACGTAGGCCGTGGAACGTACCTTCGGTTCTTAATGCCCGAAAAGGTGCGGGATCAGCATGAGAGGCTTATCTACCTAGATACAGATGTACTCGTACTGAAGGACATTTCAGAAATGTATTTCGAAGACATGCGGGGCCATTCTGTCCTTGCATGTCAAGATTATATATTTCCGACCATCGAAGACGTTAGTGCCGTCACCGGTCTGGCGAAGGTCTCAGATTTATCGGCCGATACACCGTACTTCAACTCCGGTGTTCTGTTGATCGATACCGCGCGGTGGGAGAAAGAATCCATCACGGAACGATCCATTGCGCTGCTCGAGACGCATCCGGACCATCTGGCGCTTGACGATCAAGATGCGCTCAATGCCACACTTCAGGGGTACTGGGGAATACTGGACCCTGTATGGAACGTGCAACTCAACTGGGTGAGTGACCCCAAGAACACAATTCGCTTGAAGCCGCTCCGGGATCCAGAGGCAAGACGGAAGGTCCTCAAAGATCCAGGTGTGCTCCACTATAATTATATGGTTAAGCCCTGGGATATGGGTTTTGCCGGTCCGTACAGGCGCATCTATCTGCAGTATCTTAAAGCCAGTGGCTACATGGGTCGTCTTGAGTACACGCGCTGGCTCGCCCAGAAGCGCGTGTGGCATGCTGGAAAGCGAACGTACCGCGGGGCCGCTGCAGTGACGCGGCCGTATCGGCATCGCATCGCCAGTCTTTTTCGAGGTACAACATAGTAGAGCGTCCGGTCATCCCGTCCGTTATCGACCCACGAACTCATACTACAGCCAGTCTGCTTCAGCGGCAGATGCCCGGGATGGAGACTAAACGGCTCTATTCATTCGACATTTTCGATACCCTGTTGGCCCGCCAGTGCGAGGCAGATCAGGTGGCGCGAGATGTCATTGGATCCCGCCTGGGAAAAAGTGAGGAGGCCCGTCGGCTTCTTGATCGGGTGCGCCCGGCTGCCAAGCGCGCGGCTGACAACCGTCTAAAATGGGCGACGACGCTCGAGGACGTATACCGTGAGGCGGCCTTCATCATCGATACGACCGAGATCGACGGGCACGATCTCGTGCAGTCAGAGCTGGCATGCGAAATTGAGGCTCTGTACCCGATCCCTGAGAACGTTCAGAAACTCCGGGCAGCGCGTGCGCAGCGAGCCGATATCGTCTTCGTTTCGGACATGCATATTCGAGCACCTCGGCTTCAAGAGATTCTGCAACACTTTGGCCTGTGGAAAGAGGGGGACCGGATCTTTGTATCGTGCGATTTCGGTTTGACGAAAGCGGAAGGGCTATTTGATATTCTCATCGAAAACGGCCATCTGCCAGCGAAGGGTGTCGTTCACGTCGGAAACTCCTACGACTCAGATGTCCGACCGGCCGAAAGGGCCGGATTTGAGGCTGTTCATCTCGATCGGGGAAACGTGAATGCCTATGAACGCAGTCTCGGAGCGTACTCACACGAAACGATGGGGCTCAGCGCCAGGCTGGCCGGAGCGTCCCGCTACGCCAGGCTGCACGTGCCTGCCGAGTCTCCTCATCACGGGCACCTGCGAGACGTTGCTGCCGGGGTCGTGAGCCCTGTACTTGTCCCCTTTGTGCTGTGGGCGCTCCGAAGAGCAGACAGGGAAGGTGTGAAACGGCTTTATTTTCCCCATCCAGAAGGGCACATCCTGTTTCAGATTGCCCGGCGTCTTGTCGAAAAGGGAGCCGATGTCGCCTGTGAGCCGCGAGCGATCTACGTAAGTCGGCAGGCACTCCGGTGTGCCTGCTCGGGGAAAGACGGGAAGGCGAACTGTGAGGATTGCGACGGCGACCCGGAACCTCTAGAGATTGGCTCGGCTGATTTGGTCGTCGATTACCTTCGGCAAGAAGGGCTTGGTGATGCCGGGCGCAACGGCATCGTCGAACACGGAGGGACCGGTTCGATTCATGCCCTGCTCAACCGAGTCGTCGCGGCCACCGCTATGAACGATTTCACGGTCTGGGGTGGGTGTTTCGGCCTCACCAGTTCCGTACAGGATTTTCAGAACGCCCGGGAGGCATTTTTCTTCGACGAAAACCGCGGCGTGGGATGGAATCCGCTCCGTTCCGATACCGAATTGCAGCAGATGATGGAGGTCTTCTGTGCTTCGAACCACGGATCCGTCACGGGCTATCGGCGAAGCGCACCTCAACGGATCGATCCCGAAGTGGAGGAATCGAGCGAATCACGTTTGGAAGCGTGGGGGCTGCGCGTGGTCCACGACACGATCCACCGCTTTCTGGATGTGCTCGTTGTAGATGATCATCTCGCCCGCTTCGCAAAGCTACTCAGGCCACCGCAGGCAGAGATCATACACGCATTCTGGGAACGTCCCGGGCGTGGGGAGGCAAACGCATGGGGAGCTTTTCCGAGAGAATGGGTCACCGGCGACGGGAAAACCGTCGAACCGTGTGCGTCTGCCTACCACTGGTCAGACATAGTTGCGTTTGCTCGATATGGACGGAAAGGCCATGAGAAAATCCGACATCAGCGGAGTTGGCTGGAAGGATCGCTCGCGGTGTGTTCTGACAGCCTCAAGTACGTTCTACAAATCACAATGCGTCTCAGCAGGAAAGGACGACATCTGAAGGAACGCCTTTTCAAGTCCACACTCTTCTGATACGAATATTCCACAGGAAAACGCTGAAAGGACGCGTGCATCCGTTGCTATGCGGGACCCGACCCGCGTAGCCTTCACCGTGCGGTCCGCAGGTTCTCCGGCCCAGGCGTGTCGAAATGGATCAGGAGAACGTCCGTAGTGCCCTCTGACGGCGCATTGATATGTCGTAATAAGATACTGCCTCTTGGCGAGTGTAGGCCTAGTCTTGTCGGGAAATACCGTATTGGACGGTCTAGCATCGATCCGTACGGGCCATCCCCGACGCGTTAGCTTGTCGGCGCAGAAGAGCATTCTGCGGGTGGTAGCTCCATCGCGTTGCGGATGCCTGAACGTGGAAACCAGCGACGGTACCGGGGGAGAGCGAGGCTATTCTCTCATCGGGATCCGATCTTTCGCACGAACTGACTACAAAGGTTGCATAATGAGTACTCCGCAGGTGCGCCCGAGTCGATACGAGAACGTGCTCCGTAAACATGGGCATTCGACACACGGGTTTAGCGAGTCCCTCGCCGATGCCGCAGTCCGGGCAAGGAGCACGGTCACGTGTGATGGGAACCATGAGATGCATCTGCGGGATGTCACGGCTGGCGTCATCGCGCCTGTGCTCGTCTCCTTTGTATTCTGGACCTTACATCGAGCCCGGGAGCAGGGGATCAACCGGCTGTACTTTCTTTCAAGAGACGGGCAGATCCTTCATCACATCGCAACGCGCCTCGCAGCCGAGACGCCGGCCATGCACTGCGACACGCGGTACCTGTACGTGAGCCGGCAATCCCTGGGGCGGGCGTGCTTAAGTGCGGGTGCCGTGGATGACGACTGGATTTGGTCGGACACGTCCGCGTCGACGGGCGAACAGATGCTTGAGCGCATCGGGACGAGCCTGAGTGATGCTAGCGTCCTCCTCTCAGATGCGGAGATCCGTGCGTTCAAGCACCAGCCGGTCACGGATGCGGTGAAGCAAACGATCAAGAAGCGCATCCTACCGGCGCTGAGTAATCACTCGGGGCAATCCGGGACGCCACACGGGGGCTTCGCTCTCGACTATTTGCGGCAAGAGGGAGTGGGACAAGACGCTCCCACCGGCCTGGTTGACGTCGGATGGAAAGGCTCTATCCACGCTATGATTAACCACATTGCCGAAACGAATGCGTTGCGAGATGACCCCCTGTGGGGAGGCTTCTTTGGTCTCGTCCCTTCCGACCATGGGTTTGCTTCCTGTCGGGAGGCCTTCTTCTTCGATGTCACGCGTGGGGACGGTGAAGATCCGCTACGGCCGGGCTCGAGCATTTACGGATTAATGGAAGCATTCTGCGCGGCCGACCACGGTACCGTCATCGGATATCGGTGCGATGCCGATGGACGCGTCGTACCCGTCCTTGAGCCGACGTGGGGCCGTCGAATGGAGGCGTGGGGACTTGATGTCGTCACGGCAACCGTCGACACATTCATCGATGCATTTACCTTTGATGGTGAGTTCGGACGAGTCTACCAAGCGCTGCGCACGCCGCTGGCTGAAATTATCACACGATTCTGGCGCGACCCCACGGTGGAAGAAGCGAACGCGTTTGGACAGTTCCCGCGGGAACTCGGGCAGGGCGATGAAATCCACTCTGAACCGTTTGCCATGTCGTATCGATGGCGCGACGTGCTTGCGTTTGCCAAGCACGGGCGGGAAGCGGACAAGGCCCGCGGCCATCACTATACATGGCATGAAGGCTCGATGGCGATCACGTCGCCGCTTGTCCAACACGCCATTCGTGCGGTGCTACGGTCTGGGCGAACCGTGAAGCGGTGTGCGGAGGTGTTTTCGCGACGGTGGGACACCGCGTCACGGATTCGGTAGCCCGGTGTATAAGAGAGTACGAACGGGTTCGCATGTCCGTGGGCTGACGTGGCTATGCTGACGTTTCTATGCTGACGTGGTTATGTCGCTACGCCGCCGCGCTTCAGTCCAATTTTGTGGCGTAGTGGACGGGTGAAATCCTTCAGGAAGCGCATGGACTCCTGAACATGAAGGTTGCTACGCCAGAGAGCGTATTCAGGCGTCGAGAACCACCCGCTCTTCCGGAAGTGGTGGAAGAATCGGTTCCGATGCGGATGGTCACAGCCGACCTGCCATGGCTTTCGGTCCTGCGTGTAGTGAATGATGCCAGGGGCGGACCGGATTTGCTCGAGCTCGTCCCGGGGTGGCACGCCGTCGTACCCGAAGCGCTGGTATAAGGCCTCATCGAGGTACCAGTTCAATACGTTCCACTTCGCAGGGAGTGGCTTCCAGCGTCCGGCCAACACCGCGTTGAACCCGCCCTGATTGCCCTTGATGTTGAGCTGGGGCCCGTATTCATGTAGGTACTCAAGGACGCGCCGCCCGACCTGCTCCTTGCGCCATCGCTCCATGTCGATCAGCAACACGCCTGAATTGAAGTATGGTGCGTCCGGATCGAGGTCAAGTTCTTTCCAGCGGCTGAGCCCGGACGCAGGGCACGAAACAGCGCGTTCCTTTACCGCACCGATGATGTTGCCGTCGAGGTCGGTCGTCAGTAGCGAGGAAACGTCCTTTTCCACGATAACATCGCAGTCCAGATAAAGTACGCGTTGGTGGTGCTGAGGGATAAGTCGATCGATCAGAGGGCGATAGAAGATCGTATGCGTCCAGCCGTCCATGATGTGCAGATCGAACGCAGAAAGATGCTCCTGCTCGTCAACCGGTATAAAGGAGAGGCTCACGTTCACCGACGCGGTATTGGCCACGGACCGCAACCGGGCCTTTGTCGTCCCGTCGAGTCCGGGGTGAAGGATGTAAATGTTAATGTGGGAGTATCCGGTAAGCGTTGCCAGCACCGATCGCATAGCGGCAGCCATCCCTATGGCGTAGTGGTGATCGCCGCTAAATACGATCGTAGGAGCATCACGATACGAGTCGGTCATTATGCACAGCTCTCTGCTGAGAGGTCGTCAGGAATATGGATTAGGAAGTGCCTGAAAGAGCAGGGGTTCGGGCCGAACCTGCTTGACGGGCGGCTCAGCTGTACCTTTCATTTCTCTTGCTACGTTGCGCCCGGCCCAACGCGCGCGGCGACACGGTGTGTGAGATTCGAAAGCGAGCGAGCGGACGTAACGTGCGCGGGTGGGATGGCAGTTGCCGCATCGTCGGGTCGGCGCGGGCGAGCCCCGTGGACGGTAGCGCCCATGACCATAATCGTCCAGTACTAAACCAATGCACAACCCGATCCATCGAATCAGTCCCGAACTGTGGTTTGCACTTCGACCCACCGCATGCCGTGTACTGGGAAAGTTATCTATCTTCCATCAGTCGTATACGCCATTTGTTGTTTTCTCTACACCGCGAAGCGGCAGCACGCTTCTGATTAAGTCGCTACAGCGTCACCCGCACATCGTTACCCGCGACGAGGTCCTTAATCCTGCTGACCCCGCATGCGTTGAGGGACGCCCGATCGAGTCGTTGCGCCGCGTATATCTTCCCCAACCTCCTTCTGTCGAGGCGGTGGGTTGCAAGATTCATTACATGCAAAGCCCGTTCGGAAAAGATGTCTCCTTCGAAGGGTCCGATACGGATATTGCGTGCCAGTGGCTTCGACGGTCGAAGCCCGATCTCAAGATCATACATCTGGTAAGGGAGAACCGACTCCGTGTGCAGGTCAGTCTTCTTCTGGCGCATGCCTCAAATCGTTGGTTTGTCCCGAGATCCTCTTCGCTAGATGACCAAAGTGGAAAACCGAAGAGGGTCGCTTTGGATGTGGACGCTTGGGCAGACTACATGGCGCGTACGGCGAAGCGGCGGAAAGAGGTGTTTTCGTATTTCGATCAGGAGTCTGTTTTCCGCGTGACGTACTCCGAGCTCGTTCAGGACTGGAACGGCGCTACCCGACGCCTACAGTCTTTCCTCGGGGTGGAGCCATGCGCAATACCGCAGGAAACCCGGAAACAGAATCCAGAGCCGCTCGCCGAGCTCATTGAGAATTATGCGGAGGTTGAATCCGTTCTCCGGGGTACCGATCAAGAATGGATGCTGGACGATGAGTATTGATGATGCATGGTACAACCCCGTCCGGGCAGCGTGCGGCTTCATCGTCCGGCGCCGGCACAAAACTAGACTTCCACCGAACGGGCATTCTGGACCTTTCCTCGAAACTCTCTCACGAGTAACCGCAACCGCGACGCAATGGAAGAGGGTAAGAGGACGCCCAGGGCCTTCGAAACGGGGTGCGGCATGTGTCGAAAACCAAACGCCCGTCCAATTTCAATGTACGCTCTAAACCGCTTATAGCTGTCCGGGAGGGCGTCGGCCTGCATGCAGCAAATCAGGCTAAAGAACTCGTTGGCTCGGCTCCGCATGCCGGCACGCCACGGTTCATCGGAAAGCCGTACGATGAGGTCTCGGTGGCGACAGTAATCGTCGATCCACTCCTGAAGGTCGGTTCGAGTTGTGATGCGCATGTCGTGCTCCCGGCAACTTGCCTTTACGGCGCGCAGGTCCAGCCCATCGGCCTGGAAGACCATGCGCGCAAACGTTGAAACATCAACAAGCAGCTCGTCAGCCGGGAATCCCCCGACGACCCGGAGCATCTCCGTATTCAACAGCGTGGACGAAAAGTACCAGTATACCCTGGTGTCGAGCCATGCATGGAGGTATGCCTCGCGTCGCAGCCCCACGGCTCGGTTCGGATGCTCGCACGTTGTGCGTCCCTGCTCGTCAACGATTCGGGTTCCGGTCCGGATGTAACTCCATTTCGTATCGTAGTTTGCCGCCTGAAGGCACGTCGCGACCATATCGGTATCGATGGCGTCGTCGTCGTGAAGCATGAGGAAATACGAGCCACTCGCGACGTCAAGACAGCGCTGGAAGTTACGAAAGGGCCCCACATTTTCTGAATTCCGAACGTACCGAAGATCCGGGTAGTCCGCCTGGTAGGAGCGGACAAGTTCCGGCGTGCCATCGGTCGAACAGTTATCCACTACGACCACATCAACACGGTCATAGGTCTGGTTGAGCGCCGATTCTAGCGCCGTACGCAAGAACTGGCCCGCCCGGTTATACGTCGGGATCGCGATCGTGACGACTGGTTTGGACTCGTTTCTCATCGGTATTCGCCCGGCGTATTCGAGTGGTTTCAGCGTTGGGGCTTCTCTCGTGTGCACGTAGACGGCGTGGGGTCACAGGTCATGTGCACACGGGTGCGGTACTACATTTCGAGTTTCGTTTTAAGATGGTCTGCCAATCGGAGCGATAGAGCAGCAATGGTCAGTGTTGGGTTCGCACATCCGGCGGTTGGAAAAACGGAGGACCCGGCGATGTAGGCGTTGTCGACGCCATGGATCTTGCAGGTTTCATCGACGACCCCGTCCTGAGGTGTTCGGCTCATGCGGGTCGTCCCCATGTGATGGTAGCCCCCACGAACCGACTCACGTTTGATGCTATCGATCGACGCGACGTGCACGCGCCCGATGCCGGCCCGTCGCACGGCCCGGTCCAACAGCTGCTGGGACCGTTGGATGCTGCGCGTGTCCAGCGGCTGCAACTGCCAGTGTAGCTGCGCCCGGGGCTGTCCTAGCGCGTCTTTCTCCGTCCCGATCTGCACACGGCTTTCGGGGTTCGGAACTTGCTCGGTCATCTGAAACAGCCGATAGCTTTCTGCGGCTGGCGTTTGGGTTCCGACGTGCTGGTGGAAGCGCTTACGCAGCTTGTGGTAGGCGATGCGGGCAATATCCGGGGCCCCCGACGCGGCCGTTGCCGCAGCGCGAACCGGGTGCTCAACCGGCCGGCGATCTCTCATTCCCAGGAAGAGGTGTCGGAGGGCCTTGTAGCCGTCCGACGTGTGCTTTCGCCAGTGTCCATCCGTCGTGGGCCTCAGTTCGGTACAGTAATTCGGGAGCCCTTCGCGTCGCAGGGTCTCATGCGATAGCTTCAGGTATCCGAGAATGACCGTGCCGTTGGTCTTGTGCATGCGGTACAGGGCGTACCGCTGGAATTGCTCTGGATCGGAAGGAATAAACCACCCCCCGCTCGGGTACCCGGTGCTCGTGTGCAGGTGCTCCATGAAGAAGCGTCCCACAAGGTCGTGGTCGTTTCCCAGCCCGTTGGGACGGCTCCGGTTCGAGAGCAGCAGAAGCCGGGGGGTTTGAATACCACCCGCAGCCACGACGACGGTCGAAGCCATGACGCGGAGCGATCGCCCGGTCAATGTTTTCGCCTCGACTCCTGAGACCCATGTACCAGCATCATTCGTCGTCAACTCCGTCGTCGTCGCATTCGTTAACAGCCGGACATTGGACGCCGCCGCTGCCTCTCGACCGTATTGATCTCGAAACAAGGACGCATCCCCAAACTGGTAAATCGTGGTCTCGACATCCGTGTCTGGAAACGAGATGGGCGGCGCTTCGAAAGATTGCCCCCAGTGGCTGGCCGTGTAGTCGTACGGGCCGAGGTTAAAGAGCGCGTGTGCTGCAGTGTAGTACGGGTCCAGATCGGCCTTTTCAATCGGCCAGCCGCTGTAGGGAATCTCGGGCCGCTCCATGAAGTCGATCGCATCCAGGCTGCGCAAGCGGACGCCCGTCGCACCATCGGGGCGGTCGATATTCCAGGCCCAACTGGTTCCGCCGACGGCGCGCTTGCATGCGTCGTCAAGTGCAAAGTAAGACTGCCCCGTCACATCACCGCGAGCCAGGTTCTGCGTGTCGTCCGCAGGACGCTCGCCACCGCTCTCCAGGATGACCACCTCGGTTGACGTCCCGGCGAACTCGCGAGCCAGGGTCAATCCGGCCACCCCCGCGCCGATGATGCAGAGATCGGCCTCAATCGTTTTGTGATCCGGTAGCGTACGTGCGTCGATCAGCATCTTATCCCATGTCGTGGGGCACGACTCTCATGGATGTAATGGTGCATTCAGGCGTCCTCAAGAGCAGGTCAGGCGCGGACGGCACCCACTGGGGCGAAGGTCGTGTTTTGCTCCTCGCGTAGACGGTCACATAGCCGGCCTGCCGGCACCTCCACATCATCGTAGCTGATGGCCTCGTCTTTTCGTACGTCGCGTTTGAGCTTGCAATCCCCGGAGAGTCCCATCGGAAGCAAGTTTTCGCTGCGTGCCGGCTCAATGTTGTCGATGACGCCGTAGCTGGTGTACCCGCCGATGCCGTCGAGTGTATCACCGGCTGAGAGGTCCTTCTTGGCTACGGTGATGACCTCACATACCGGCGCTCCTTTCGGGGTAATCGCTGCGTCCCCGAAAAGCTCGGCGCGGGCCACGGTAATAGGCGTCTCCAGGTGTGGCAGGTGGTAGGGGACGTAGAATACGTAGTATGGACCGTCCCCCATCTTTAAGGTGGACGCGTACTGTCGCAGGATGGCGTTATCGTTGTAACCCACGACGAACACGCCGGGTAGGGGATCGGCGCCGAGGATGTAATCGGTCACGCCGCCCTGCGCACGACAGTCATCGAGGGGGAGGAGATCCAGGGCTTCGCTGACGTGATCGCACGGGGGACCGTGCATCCCGCGCCGGGCAACGCCATGTTCGGTGGCATTGGCGATGACTGCCTGCTCCATCGACAGCTTTGTCCCATCGGCGAAGGAGGTGACCATGTGTACGTCCTGCATGTTTTTACGCGCGAATTCGGCCTGTGTCGTTGGGGTGCGGTAGGGATCCAACAGGCCTTTGATGTTGCCCACGACAACCGGCTCGCATCCGATCGTGCGCACGAAGCGGTAGAGGTTCATGACGACGCCGGGCTGATCGCCATCCACATTGGTGTAGACGACGCCTGCCCGGTCGGCGTATGTTTTCAGAATGGGACCGACCGTTGCATCCAGTTCGGCGTTCATCAGCACGATGTGCTTACCGTGCTCGATGGCGTTGAGCGCTACCCGGGCACCAAACTCGATGGTGCCAGTGGCCTCGATGATGACGTCCAGGTTGCCCGCCTGGCAGAGCACATCCGGATCGTCGACGATCACGGGTCGCCCATCAGCAATGGCATGCTCCAGCGCCGGCACGGTAGAGACCGTCTTGACGTCTTCGAAGCCCGCCTGATCGTACGCCTGCTCTGCGCGGCTGAGGGTGCGATTAAAGACAGCGGCAGCCCGCATTCCCGGGACGTTTTCTGTGATGTGGAGGACGAGTCCACGTCCCATGTAGCCGGCCCCGACGATGCCGACCTGAATCGGGTCATTGGCTTGCTCGCGCTCTTCGAGCGCCTGATCAACAATAATCATGATGGTTTGGACCGGTTTGAGGTTGAGTGCTCTACGTGGTGACCGTGTGTGTGAAAGCCTCCAGGACCTATCCCGATTGAGGCAAGGGTTTTGACCACTGCTCGCGGACGGCCTCCGCGAGCGCTTCAGGCGTTCCGATGTCGACGTATGCACCATCCGAAATGTGCTCTGAGGTGACGGCCAGGCCAGCACGTATGGCGGCCTGAATGACATCACCCACGAATAACTCGGACTCTTGCGCGGCTTGCATGACGGCCGGACGACCGAGATACTCGTGATGGAACGCCGTGAACGACGGCCTCCATGCGGCACAAATCCACGTGTTACGAAGTGTTGTAGAGTCGGGCTTGATGACGATCTCCCGCACATTGCCGGATGCGTCCGTCGAGACCATGTCCGCTTTGCTTGGCTCCCGGGCGCGAAAGAGGCCGAGGACGACGTCGGACCCCGTATGGTCGAGCCGGTTAAGGAGCCGGCCGTACACGTCGCTGGGCCCAAATACGATATCTGGAAACCCCAGTGTGACCGTCGCGTCTCGAACAAACGGATGCGCAGCGTCAATCGTGAACGGCGTGCCGATGGAGTTCGGCGCCACCAGGTAGGCCGTATTCACGCCGCGAATGGTTCCGTCTTCGAGGTAGTTGGGGATGTCCCACTTTCCGGGACGCAGAATGATGTAAGCCGTGTCAATCGAAGCCTCCCGGAAGGCGTCCAGAGCAAACTCGACGGCCGACTTCAGTCCTCGAGACGTCGGCGTCTCGACAGCGGGGGCGACCGGAAAGATCTCTTTACTGCAGGGAAGGCGCCCGAGGCGCCGTGCCTCGCCTGCCGCAGGAAGAAGGCCGATGATGTTGTTTGCAGGACTCACGGATCAGTACAGGTCATCCAGCGATGGTAGGATCGAGTAATCGTATCACCAGAGCACGTCGAGGCCGACTCGAGCGTTATTTTTATTTCTCCGCCAGTTGCACATGAGGCCACTGGCGATCCTTGTCGGAGACGATTCGAACGTCTATGGGCCAGGAGATCCCGATGGTCGGGTCGTCGTATCGTAGGCCCCGCTCATGGTCGGGCGCGTAGAACGCCGACACCTGGTATAACACCTCGCAATCGTCCTCGAGCGTCAGAAACCCGTGCGCGAAGCCTTCCGGCACGTACACCATTTTGCGATTTTGCGCTGAGAGCTCGACGGCCATCCATTCCGCAAACGTGGAGGACTCCGGGCGGACGTCTACGATCACGTCGTAGATCGCACCGCGCACACATCGCATGAGCTTCGCTTCCTGATGAGGCGCGGTCTGGTAGTGCAGTCCTCGCAGTGTACCGCGTTCTGCGCTGTAGGACGTGTTCATTTGCACCATGTCGGAGGCCAGTCCGCGAGCGGCAAATTCTTTCTGGCAGAATGCGCGCGCAAAGAACCCCCGCTCATCGCCGTGCTTTTCTAATTCGATGACGTATGCTTCGTCAAATTTGGTGTCCTTGAATTGCATGGAGTGAGCGGTTAGGGGGTGAGGACGGTGGGCGACGAGGAGCGTTCAGACGTTCGGAGCAGCCAATCGTGGAGCTGCTTATCGGCCGGCTTCGGGCACGGTCTGTCGAAAATATGCGTCGTCGATCTGATGCGTGTCAATCAGGTGCTGTAGTTGCTTGAGTCGTGTAAAGGCGCGGAACTCGAAACGCTCACGTGAGAGGTCGATGGTTTCGAACACATCACGGAGTTGCACAGCACCGTCCTCGACCGTGTGCTTGCAGCGGAAGGCGGGAAGGGTCTCGTGAATCTTCGAGAAGGAGACGCGATAGCTTCGGTTGTCATCCTCGCCGCCGTCGCCGATGCTCAGCGTGCATCCGGGAAACACGTCCGCTACGATCGAGGCGATTTCACGGATCTGATAGTTCTCGTCGCTGTCTCCCACGTTAAAGACTTGGCCGCGGACAGCGTCGGCCGGTGCCTCGAGGGTACAGGCAATGGCGCGGCAGATGTCTTCGACGTGTACAAGTGGTCGCCACGGCGTACCGTCGCTCGTCATGCGGATCACACCCGTGGTCCAGGCAAGGCCGGCGAGGTTGTTGAGTACGATGTCGAACCGCATCCGAGGGGAGGGACCGTATGCGGTCGCGTTCCGCAGGAACGTCGGGACAAATGAGTCGTCGGCGAGTGCTGATACATCGCGCTCGACCAGGACCTTGCATTTCGCATAGGCGGTCTGCGGGATCAGCGGCGATGTTTCGGTCTTAATTGACTCGCCGTTCTGTATGCCGTACGCGCTGCACGAAGAGGTGTAGATGAAGCGTTGGACGCCGGCCTCCTTGCTGCGTTCGGCAAGCTGAACCGAGCCCTCGTGATTAATGGCGTACGTGTTTGCCTCATTGTGCATACCTAGGGGGTCGTTCGAGAGCTCTGCAAGGTGAATCACCGCGTCGAAGGCCTCGAGGTCGCCAACGGTAAGCGAGCGGATGTCCTTTTGGATGTATGACACATCGGTCGCTCCCGGGACGTCATACAGCAAACCGTCGACGTAATACCCGGCGTCCAGACCGGTGATGTTTTTATAGCCTCGATCTTTTAAAAACCGAACGAGGGGGGCGCCGATGTATCCCTGGCTGCCCGTGACAAGAATCTTGAGGTCGGTCGTTGCGGGGCACATACGGTTTCTGGTGGGCGGAAGGCTATGGAAACGAGACGAAACGTGCGTTGTGTGCGGATCGGTCGAGCGCGGCTCGAGCGCGTGCTGCCTCCCTCGGTATCGGGACCGAAGGCGCTACGCATGCGCGAGGCTACACCGAGCGACGTGTTTACCACAATTTCCAGGGCGAGTCATTGCGCGTCCACATGTCCTCGAGCGTGTTCTTGTCACGGAGCGTGTCCATCGGGTGCCAGAATCCGGTGTGACGAAAGGCGGCCAGTTGTCCGTCGCGCGCCAGGCGTTCGAGCGGATCACGTTCCCAGACGGTATCGTCGCCGTCGATGTAGTCGATGGCGTCTGGCTCCAGGATGAAGAATCCACCGTTGATCCAGGCGTCATCACTCTGCGGTTTCTCGCGAAAGCGGCGCACACTGGTTTCGCCGTCTTCCAGACGGAAGGTGCCGAAGCGACCGGGGGGTTGCACGGCCGTCATCGTCGCCAGTGCACCGTGGTTCTGGTGAAATCGGAATGCATCATCCAGGTCAATGTCACTGACGCCGTCCCCGTACGTGAAGAAGAAGGGCTTGTCGTTGAGCAAGTGGCCGACGCGCTTCAGTCGACCGCCCGTCATCGTCCCATCTCCCGTGTCCACCATGGTCACGCGCCAGGGCTCTGCCGTGCAGTTATGGAATGTGGCGTGGTTCTCTGCCAGTTCGACCGAGAGATCTGAGTGCCGAAGGTGATAGTTCAAGAAATAGTCCTTGATTATGTACCCTTTGTACCCACAGCATATGATGAAATCTGTCACGCCAAAGTGGGAGTAAATCTTCATGATGTGCCAGAGAATCGGTCGGTTACCGATCTCGACCATGGGCTTTGGCTTCACCCCCGTTTCCTCTGAGAGTCGAGTTCCATATCCCCCAGCGAGAATGACAGCTTTCAGATCTGAGAGCATGTGGGTGGACGGGTTCCTCGGCTGGTGAACGGGCGAAAACGGGTAAATTCTGCAACCGGAGAGGGTCGTCGTCGCGCCGCTCGGTTGGCTAATACCCCGAGGCGCATCGCTTTCAACCCCTCACCTTCGAATTACGCAGTGCGCTCGCAGTTACGAAATTAGGACCGGCTGAAAGGTGCATGTAATGCCAGATTGCATGTATACGATCTTTGGCGCACAGAAGGGGGGAAAGACGTCGGGCCCGGATTAGATTTCCCCTGCTCGCGGCGGCATCATGTGGAGCTCGGCTCTCGGCCATCACACAACCAGCGTGTGACGGAAGACCCGCACGGGCGCCCTGACATCCGGGAACGGCTTGCGGACGTATGCGCGCCCGGTTGGACATTGGACGGTCGCGTTTCCCGACGGAATCATGACTTGCCCCGTCGCCTGCGTGTGCGCAAACGTACCGATAGCGGGAAGGGAACGACGGGTGCCGGTAGAAATTCAGCCCTCGACAGAACGACGAACCGTTGAAGACTGAATAGGGGGGACGTTCTCACGCGGACATACGTCCGGGGCGTACTGATCGCAAATTTTCACGCCGCAGGCGAACTGGCATGTCCCCCATGAACCATCCGAGCTGAAACATCCGGTCTGACTAAGCGACCGATACGCCGGATGAGTGAGACCGCGAGTGATGATACTGCTTCGAGGCCAGAGCAAAGCCGAGAAACGACCACACCATCATTCCGCTCAGTCCCTTCAACTGGTTGCTGAATAACATCATCGCCATTAAGGCAATGACAATAGAGACGCCGATAACGGCGAACTGGTCGGCATCGGCCTGTGAGATGCGCAGCGCGACGAAAATCATCCAAATCAGCCCTCCCAGATACAGGGTCGTCCCGGGCCATCCGAGTGTCAGAGGAATGGCAAGCACGCCGCTATCGAACACGATTGCGTTGACAGCGGAGTCGCCATTTCCGGCGGGTGCGTCGAGGCGTGCGGCGGTCCCGAGGCTCCCAATTCCAATTCCGATCGGGTTTAGAATCGCGTTCAATGTGCCCTCTTCGTACAACCGGATTCGTTCCTGAAGGCTCGTGTCGTCTCCGAGATTCACGATGGTATCTGCGCGGTCGGAAATTCGATCTGTGTTGGGGGAGAACACGATCAGGGGTATGCAAAGAATCGCGCCGACTGCCAAGGTCGCTATTGTTCGCGTCCGAGAGTATCCACGCGAACGCGCGAGAATGATTGTCATCCCCACAACCCAGCCACCCCATGTGGATCGAACGAGCGCAAGCAAGAAACTAATGTATCCCGGGGCGAGAGCGAGTCGCGACACGAGGCCTCGACCGTCGAACAGTAAGAGCAGCCCTGCCATCATGAAGGTCGCAAAGGGCGCTGTAGAATTGAGGGTGCTGAACAACCGGAACTCGGTTGCCTCCGGTCGCCCCATGGATGACGTCATTCCCGATTGTACCAGCCACTGCATGTCCCAGGCCGGGGCGGCGAGGTACTGGTAGACAGCATAAACGCCCAGAATGAGGACGCCCCACGAAAATGTGGTGCGAACGACCGCACGATGCCGGGGATAAAGCTTCCAAAACAGTAAACAGTGGAAGCCGAAAAACAGAGGGGCGATCCAGCCGAGGAGGCCGTAGGTCGCGGGTACAAGTCCGGCTTTCGCAACACCGACAAAATAGCCGTAGACCACGCCCAGTAGGCACAGCAGAAACGGGAAATAACGTCGCTCCACGATTCGATTAAAGAATCGTACGAACGTTAGAACAGTGAGGCAGGTCACCAGGAGTGGGGCGAGTACAGCGGGGTTTACCGGGTCGAATCCGCCGGTCTGGAAGTCAATGACGCGTCGTACGAACGGTGTAATAAGCCACACCCACCAGACGAACCCGAGGTAGAGAGGGGGCTGGGTGGCGTAAAGCCATAATCCAATGGCGACTGTGGCAACGGGATAGACGAGCTTGGTGACCTCAGCCTGAGGACTAAAGAGAAGCGCGATGAGTAAGCACGCACAAATGGCGATCAGGCCGGTTGCAGTCTGTACCGGACTCTTACGGCTCGTACGACGTGTGGAGGTGCTCATGCCGCATAGATCCGAATTAGTGGCGGGGCCGGCGTGATGGTGTTGTAATCCCGGACGCCTCCTCTTCGGCACGAATGAATGGCTACTCACGGGTCGATCGATCTACCCGCTACGCCCGGTTCGGTGCGGTGAAGACGCGGCGTAACGTAGATAGGGACGGTCGGGCGAGCAATCATCATCGATCCCGACCGCAAAAAATTGTCTTGGCTTCGCTGCTACGCAGCACTGCCGCAGCCCGCGAGCCATAATCACAGGCTTGCGAACTGCGGCAGTTAAGTAGGCACTGGGCGGCACAAAAGAGAAACTACCTTCGGCTTGCGGAAGGCGGGTCCTCTGTATTCGACGGGGTGCTCCTGAGCGCCGTCTTTCCGGGGCCGGGGAAAAGTAACTCCGTGTCTTCGGATACAAAGACCCTGTAGCCACGTCCCGGCACGATGGGCCCGATCTCGTTTACATCAAGTTGCGGGATGTACACATTCCCCTGACCGTCTTTTACCATCACCAACACGTCGGAGATGGGCGATAGAGCGTCGGCAACGGGCAGCGATGTTTCTGAAAGAACGGGGATCATATTCCAGCCTTCGCTAAGAATGATCCGCGTGCTCGCCGGGTTCAGCGCAATCCCGTCGACGGTGAGACTCTTTCCTTCCGTGACGTACACCGCATAGGCCTGCAGGGGATTCCAGTGACCGATTTCGTCGCTCGTTCCGGGGATGAACGCGGCCCCCTGGTCATCCTTTACCAGGCTCACATGATTCGCGATCGGGGCAAACAGGCTCTCCATGTCAGAAGGGTCCGGAGCCACGCGTGTTGAAACAAGGTTCCATCCCTCTTTCAACGAGATCGTCTGTGTCGTAGGGTTCGAGATGGGGCCTCCCGGCTCTACCGTGATGGGAACGGAGTTGGAAACCATCTCACTACCATCGGTCCGGGAGGCTACCGCGTGAATCGTATACGTTCCTGACGGAACATTCGTCCAGACATATTCGGCCTCCTGGCTTCGGGTGCCAAGCAGATTGTCCCCTGCGTAAAAGTCAACCTGCTCGATGTCACTGACGCCGGATACATCCACTCGAATGGCAAAGCTCGCCGGTTCGATGAAACTCGCTTCCTGGTCCGGTGCGGTGATCGAAATGGCAGGTGAAGTGCCCTCATCTTCCACGACGTTGTAGCTGTAGGACTCGCTCTCTGTCGTGCCTCCGCCATCCGTTGCCGAACAGCGAATGGTGTGCGTGCCCGTAGCCGGCGTGTAGGTATATGTGGCGTTCCATTCGTCGTTGCTGACGTTCGAGGGCGTCGCCGTATGAATCGTGTTGCCGTTATCCATGAACGACATGGAGCCAATCCCACCGCCGCTCTCGTCTACGGCCGAGCACACGAGCGTCACCTCGTCGCCCTGTGGCACGTCATACCCGGAGCCGAAGAAGGCGCCGTTGTGTCTGCCACCGATGCCGACGGATGACGGCGGAACGGAGGGCCCATCGCCGCCGCCGGGAAGCAGGCTCGTGCCGGGGCAGTCCAGATCGCCGCCGTGAGACGAGCATCTGTATTCACGCCACTTCGAGGATGGGTTCATCGCATCAAGCCACACTGCCGCGCTATCCAGTAGGCTCGGCTTGACGCCCTGCCCTTTCATGACTTGCAGGCCCATGAGGTAGTGGCTCGGCTGATGGTCGTTTGACCCCCAGTAGTTGCCGTACCTCGGCTCGTAGCTTTCGGGCTCCCACCCCTTTTCCCCGGTACGTCGCTCCCAGTTGGCGTCGACATCGCCCGCAAATGTACCCGTAGACTGGTCGTAAGACACGGGCGACTGGCCGTACATCATATTTTCGACCACTGCGCGAAACTGCATCTCCAGTGCTTGCCCGCCAAGGCTTCCCTGGTAGCCATTCAGACCGGGCACAACCCAGTCACGCCATATCATCGTGCTTGGAAGATTACAGTGCCCAACGCGCTGGTACCATTGGTTCGGAGCCCCATTGTCTCCGTTGCCGAAAGGGCCGCTTCCAACAGGAGAGTTGCAGACCTCCAGCATTTTCATCGCCGACCGGGTGTGCCGGGCAGGAAGCCACTGAAACGCGTTCGAGTGCATGTGTTGGTAGGCCCAGTCGTTCGGGCGTACACTGTTGCGGACCCCTTTTCCGTGGTTATGCTGTGTATTGATTTCGTACCATACGTTGTCAAGCCAGAGGTCCCACCGATCAAACTCCGGCCCCGCGTACTGGTGAGAAAGGTGGGGCGCCTGATCGAAGACCCATCGCCCCGAGCCTCCGGCGAATTGTAGATCGTCGGCCCCCGGATGTACCTTTTGGTACTCGTCATCGAGGTCGTACTTGATCGATATTTCCCACTGCTTGACGCTCTGAAATTTATAGCCGTTCACCCGTCGGAAGGCGTAGCCGTTCCAGTGATTTGGCTTATTTCCGTCGTAGCGAGAGGTTGCCGCAGCTGCTTCTTCTCGGTTTTGCCACTGTCTCGTGTCTTCGAAGAAGTTCGAAAACAGCTTCTCGGCGCGCTCTACACACTGACGCGGCGTTTCGGTCGGACCCGCGCCGTCGAAGCATTGCTCTAAGCTGTATCGAAAGTTGCGATCATCACCGGGGCCTCCATACCAGTTATCATGGGGAGACCATCCTCGCCCGCCCGACTTGATCGACTTCCACCGATTTCCCCACATATCAAGGGGATGATGGACCGGAAGCCACTCATTCCAGTCCGGGTACTGAAGCGCAATCGGAACGTGCCACATCTGCATGTCCCGAAGCACATCGTCTTGTGAGGCCCCGCCGGGGAAGAGGTACGGAACGGTCTCGCTATCCTCGTCGAGGGCCCAATCGACGCCTGCCCCTCCGGCGAGAAATTGGCTGCCGTTCCCGGGCATGTCGTGAATGGCCGTCCCTGACGTGCGCGGCGCATCCGGGCTGCGGCTGGACACCGCGCTCGGGCCGGGCTGGTAGACCGGCGACCATGCATAACCGCCGTACTCATAGGTTTCGCCCGTGTCCCGATCTTTCAGGACGCGGGACCGGATGTAGGCGGCAATCTGCTTACCTTCGCTATCGGTCAGGCCGTGCCACTTGCTTCGTGCAACGATCGACTTGTTGCTGAACGCAAAATATTTTAGATCGGCTCCGTCGGATGCGTGGCAATCCCCACAGGATGCGACGATTGGGTGCGTGCCGGGCCCGTCAACGAGGCGATCTCGTGCGTTCCAGAGGTCTTCACCCGCCTCCACGTCTGAAGGGTTATCGTAGCCACCGGGAGGTGCCCACGTTGCAGGGTTGTCGAACGTTTTGGTTGTGCCGTCCACCATGCTACTGCCCGGACCGCTCCAGATGTCGATATCCAGGATCCGAAATCCGCTGGAGGGTGTGCCGAACGCATCGGGGCTCTCGTCGGCTGTGGCACGGTTGTATCGAAACTCAATAAGGTTCGTCCCGTCGCGCAGGCCACCAGAAATATCCGCCGGAAGGGTGAAGCGGATGGTGGGGTAGGGACCGCCGAGGCACTCGAAGAACTCGCGCTCCGGCGTGCCTGAGAGACAGTTGGCTTCCTGATTCGTCAGGTCTATCCACGCACCGTTATTGACACGAATGGAGGCCTTTACCTCATTGAATTCCTCGTGGGACGGATAGCTGATGGAATGAGCCTGGATGTAAATCGATGACGCACTGCCGCCGTTTGAGGCTTGGAGCGTGACCGCTTCCGTCGCACCATCCGCTCCGCTCATCACTTCGACCGGAAGCATCAGCGTGTTGGAGGTGGGGGCCACAAGGGTGAAGGCTGCGAGGATCGATGCGATCGCCGTCAATGCTACGATCGGTAGTGCGCGGTGGGCGTGCATGAAGTTAGAGCGCGAGTGCTTCTGTTGAGGCTTGGCTTACATCAGTTCTGTGCTTCGATGGAATGTCAAAAAACATGCCTCGTATCGGGTGCGTCCCATCACCGTCCCGTGCCGATCGCCTCTACGGCGCGGAGATCGGACCGGGGCGACGTCACGAGACCGGGGTGCCCACGATGTGCGACAGGCCAGAATCCGGCGGCTCAAATTTCGCAGGAATCGACAACGGAGAGGCGAGGTCAGCCCGAGATCCTCGGTTTCTCGTTCCGGAAAGCACATCGAGCGTCCTGCACCCGTTGATACCTCGATGACGCCCGGCCCCCACGCTTGGACAGCGGGAATGTCCGAGTGCCAATGATCCGTTCGCCGCACTTTCAGATGGTTCATTCTTGGGTGTCCATCAGCGGGTCACCGCTGCAGTTTCGAAGGACGAAAACGACTGTAGGATAGACAGTCGTCCGCAGTCGGACGTCTCCTTGTAGGAGTTCACGGGGCTGAGATCGAGCGCATTGTCGGGGTCACCTTCGCTCACGGTCGCGTGTCCTCCGCGGAACGGTTGACGACGAACCGGTTTGTCGCGCGCCGACGCTCGGCAAAATGGTGCCATGGTCGTGGCTGGTTCCGTCTCAGAAGGTGCGACACTGTATGCGTCAATCGTCTCGCTCGCGAAGAGACACGGCCGTCTCGCGACAGGGGAGAGGCACGGCAATATTTCGCTCGACTTCGACGCCAGTGGAAACGCGAGGTTGCGGGAGTGAAGAAATTCGCTCCGGTCTGCACGTTCCGTATATCCGTCGAGTGGCCGTTTGTCCGTCACGTGTTGATCTCGCAGGTCTTGCGTCATGCAGACCGGTCGCCGCCCACCTCACCGTATCGAATCGAGGTCTTGCCGGCAGGCTCGTGCTGTTGTGTCGTTCCGTGAGCGATGTGCCCAGATAGAGGGAGGCTCGACCGATACCGTTGAAATGATAGATGAACAGTGGCTTCTAGCCCATCCTGATCTGTAAGCACGAACAGCCCGAGGCGCACGGTCTGGCTACATTAATCTTCTGAACCGAGCAGATCGGATCGCAGAATACCGGGTCGTTCCTTGTGACCGGTACGTGAGAAGGATGGACTGCTTATAGTACCTTTTGGTACACGTCCTTCACCTGTCGAGCAATCACGGTCCAGTCGTATCGCTGCGCAGCAAAGGCGCGGCACGCTTCCGTATCTGGAAGTTTAAGCGAGCCGTCTAAGGCGGCAACCAGATGGTCCTGGATCTCGGAAGGCGCATCTCCTGCCATAATCAGATCTGTGGACAGGTCGCGCACGACTTCTGGAAGTCCGCCGACAGGGGTGACCATGACGGGCGTTCCGGCTGCTAGCGACTCGACCGCCACCAGGCCGAAGCCTTCGAGCGAACGCGTGGGAACGACCGATATATCGGCCGCTCGGTACGCGATGGGGAGATGTTCGTCCGGCACGAAACCCAGCAGTCGAACGTGTTGCTGGAGTCCGTTGGCTTCAATTTGAGCTTCCAGTTCGGCGGCCAGTGGTCCCTTCCCGGCAATCAACAATTGTACGTCTGGAATTCGAGATCGCACGCTAGACATGGCCGTGATGAGGTTTTCCAGGCCGACGCGTCGTACCAGGCGTCGGACCGAGAGGATAATCGGCCTGTCGAGGGGCCATCCTAGCGTTTCACGACATTCAGTTCTCGACGAAGAGACAGCAAACCGGCCAACGTCTACGCCTCCGGGAACGATGTCGATCTTGGTGCCCGGGACCCCGTATTTACTGGAGAGGGTGTCCCGGAATGCCTCAGAAAGTACGATGAACCGATTGGAGGATCGGTAAACCAGCTTTTCCAGGCCCCAGCGCAGGGCGGTCATAGACCGGCCTGCTCCCTCTTCTCGACCCTCCAGAGCCCAAGGGCCGTGAAAATGTGTGACCAGAGGCGTAGAGCGTAACCGATCCAGAACCGGCAGGGCGTAGAGGGCGAAATGAGAAGCCGTAAGGTCAAACGCGGTTTGTTGCGTGGCTTCTTCGTGGCGGTGTCGTAGCGCAGTCAGGCGCCCCATGAGACTCGTCGCCTGAGAGGCGGCGCCAAGCACATCCGGGTTACCGTTTGGACACGTTCCTATCACAAGCCCTTTCGCTCGGACGCCGGTCTCAGGAAAGTGGTGC
>JAAAOT010000174.1 GCA_009908725.1 Bacteroidota bacterium
AAGGCCGTCGCGCGTGGAGCCGGCAGGTTGCCGTCGTGAAGCGACGACAGGAACTGCTCCGTGCCGACCACGAGGCGAAGGCGCTGGGACGGACTCCCTGGCTTCAGGGTCACCTCCGCCTGGTTGCCGTAGAGGGGAATGAGAGCGCCATCCGTACCGTCGACGAGCAGCAGGCGGTGAGTGCGGGGGAGGGTGCCGAGGTGGTGAAATCTCAGTGTCACGGGCATTGGCGCCGAGAGAGAGGCATTGGTTCGAACCTCGAGGTCCCAGGCCTGTCCATCGCTGACGGATTTGACGCTGCGCATCAGCGGGTGCTCGCCGTCAAGGATGCTCAGGCGAACGCGCGCGTCAATCGGGGGAGGCTCGAACCGGTCGAGCGGATCCCGTTGGTCTCGTGCCGACTGTAGCATACCGACGACGTTGTAGGCATCGCGGCCTCCATCCGTGGTTGCAGCCGTCACGCGAAGGGTGAACTCTCCCTCCTGTCGGTCGAGGCGAGCATCCGCCAGCTTCGAGGCGTTGGGGCTCGACACCGCACCGACGTCCGACGCGACCCCTGGAAGATTCTGACCCGCCTCTCGGGGAGGAATAGATAGCGTGACCGGCTCGGGCGATGAGTTTAAAACGAAGTAGCCATTCCAGGGAAGGAGCGGTCCTTGACTCAACACAAATCCCGTCCCGTCGAATCGGTAGGGGCCGGCCACGAGATCAGATCCTTCGACGTCCAACCAGTCCACCGGAAAGGCGAACGGATTGCTGATCTGATGCCAGCCGGGCTCGAGGGTTACCGTGCGCGGTTCCCGCAGGTCGCTCGACCGGCCGGAGCCTACATCGAAGGATGATTCCTCGCGGGTGATCAAAAAATAACTCCGACCGGCGATCAGGGGATCGTCAGGAGCCGACCGCTCCTCGTACGCATTTGCCTCCGCGCTCCACTCGACAAGGCGCCACTGTGTGTCGTCGTAAGCGTCAAGGTCATCCTCGAAGACGCTCCCGACGGTTGCATCATCGAGATCCAGCGGGATGGAAACCATGCGGTACGTCTGCGGAGACAGTTCCGTGGGGCTGGTAATCTCGTCGAATGTCACCCGTACCTGGGCCGGTTCTGTCTCAGGGTCTATCCCCGGAAACGTGAGCGTCTCGCCGACCTCGATGCCTTGCTCAACGAAACGGAGATAATATTCCACGCCCCGCTCGGTGGTGAACTGCGCGGGTAGCACGCCTTCGAACGAGTTATCCTGACTCAGCGTGACGGGCTCGCAGCGATATTGGACCTCTCCGCCCAGACGGAAGCAGAGCTCGCGGGTGGTGGGGACGAATGAATCCGGCAACGTGCCGTCGATGGTCAGTGCCGTGTTCGACGCCACCTCCGGGTTCGGATTGATGCCGAGATCAAAGCCCGTCCCATCCATGAACGTGGATGCCGATCCGTTCGACGTTTCGATATCGAGGAATGCAAACTCTTCCCGCAGCGCATCCGGCTGGAATTGAACCTCAAGCTCCCGGGAGTCGCCGAATGCGAGGGCCTGCTCGCCCGAGTCACTGATAATGGAGAAAACGTTCGATTGGAGGGTCAGCGACCCGATCCTGAGAGGCTCCTCGGACGTGTTGTAGACGACGATGGATCGGGGGTCGGTGGTTGAGCCGACTTCCTGGAGGCCGAATCGAATCTCGTCCGGCAGGATCGTGACCGGCTCGGACGTGACGTTGATCGTGAGGTCGGTGACGGTTGAAGCGGACGGGCTGCCGTTGTCTGTGGACTCGAAGACGAGGTCGAACGGCTGACGGGCCTGGGCGGCCGTTGGCGTAAACTCGATCACAGCGGTCGACGGATTGCCGTCGGTCAGCGACACGAGGACGTTTCCAGGCAGCTCTAAGCGATTTGCGAGGACAGTGGATACCGTTTGGCCGACCTCTGGCCCGATAAAGCGAAGGGTATCGCGGTAGGTGTCGCCGAACGAAACGTTGGCCGTGCCGTCTCGGGGAAGGTCGAGCGCGACCGGAGAAAGGTTGCCGCTCTGCGTGCTGAAGCAGAACCGCTGACCCGAGAGGTAGCCAACGCCGTCGGGCTCGCCTCCCGGTCCGTCATACGACGATCCGGGCGCGTCAAACCGGCCAACCAGAGAGTAGTCGATGCCATTGCCCTCGTTCACGCCGACGGTCGCCGGGGATCCGCCGAGTCCGTCAACGCCGCCCGAAGCGTCACCAGTGGTCCACTCCATCGGTCCGTACGCGAAACAGACGTTGTTTCCAACCCCCATCAGCTGATCGTTTCCATCGCTCAACAGCACCTGGAATGTGTTCACCTTGTCCACATTCTGGTCGAAGTATCCAACCGAGGACCAGGTAAAAACGACTCGGTTCTGGTTAGAGTCGATTCGCTGGTAGACGAGACCGCTCTGGGTGTTGCGGTTGTCGACGTTCGCGAAGAACGGGGCGATCAGGGGTGGGCCCTGAACCGGGAACTGGGAAGACGTAAATGTGGGATCCGGACGCCGAAAGTTCAGGTTCCCATTCATGTTCAGGTAGACGCTGTCGCGCACGGTCCCGTAGAACTCGAACGGGAAGGGCAACCGGATCACGGTGCTCGACCCATCATCCGTCCTCGGACTCTGGCCGAACTGGACCACGCGGAAGTTATCATCGAGTGGGATGAGGAGTCCACCGCCATTCTTTGGGCTTCCGGCACGACCCCCGATCAGTCGTTGATGGTTTTCCCAGAGCCGCTGCGCTTTCCGGCCTGCGTACGCGTCTTGCTCGGGCCGGATGTAAAGCTCACGAGCGGCCGCCTTGGTCTGCTCTTTCCGCGCCTGATCGCTTAACGCCGGAGCAGCGTCTCCTGGGAGGGCCGAACCGGAGGAGGACGAAGTCGCTGTCGAGGACGCTTCTCCTTTCGGCGCCGCGTCACCGGAAACCTGTTGCGCTGCGGTTGCCACCGGGGATAGTAGCACGCATGCACTCAGCAGCAGGGAAAAGGCAACCGGCTGGAGAACCGCCCGAATGTTAGGTGGCGTGCGCATGAGTTCAGGCAAAACCGAGTGTATGAACCGAGTGAGCCGGCAAAGATGGGCCGGCCGACGTGCAGGAAGCGTTGTCGTACGGGCCGCGTTTGTGCTTCAGGATTGGCGAATGAAGGTGTGCAGGCAAGGTGCGGGTCCGCGAACCGTCATCACTGAGCGCTGTCCCCACCGGATGAAGGCCGCGGCGGGAGCGGAAGCTGTTCGAGTGGAACGACTCCAACGGTTGCCCACTCGCCATCGGGTCGATCTCGATCCGTTCCGGGAGCGTCGAGGCTCCCCGTTGTCGGCATATTCGAGAGTCGAAGGCGGGTCATGTCGATCGATGACGTCAGCACAGGCGTGGGCATGACCCCGGTGGCCGCCTGGTTCAGGGCCGAAGCGTTCGAGGCGCGCACGGCGGCCACGCGAAATCCGGGGTCGATCTGCTGGGCCCGCCGGTAGTGACCGGCCGCCTCACGGTACGCTCGGCGGTCTTCCGCGTCGAGGCCTCGACTGAAGGCGAGAAAGGCCTCGAAGCTCTGCGTCGGAGGCGTCTCCAACTGCTCGTCCATCTCCGGACTGACGCCAATTCCCAGCGCCTCCAGGGTCTGTCGCACGATAGCCCGCTGAAGTTCGAAGAGGCGGTTGATCTCCGCCGAGCCCGACTCCAGGTCTCGGCTGCCGGAGTCCACGCTCGACAGCAAGGCCCGAAGGGTGACGCGCTGCTCGTTCTGAACCGTAAAGGCACCGTTGACCACCTGGCCCGCTCCGAGAAGCTGACCGGTTTCGGGACCGGCATTCGGATCAAATGGCCCCGTCTGAGACCGGCCGATCTCATCCAGGACCGCTTGCAGGCGCACCCTTTCGACAACCGTCAGCGCAGCCACGTTGGCGAGGTCGATCGAGATCAGCTCCGCGAGCCCGCGGCCGATCGGTGCGAAGCGTTCGTTTCCGCCTTGATAGACGAGGGGAAGTACCGCGACCGTGGACGGGGATGCCGACGAGCACTGGCCCTGATCCAGGCACTGGGCCACCTGCTTCCGCGCCTGCTGCCGCGCCAGCTCGCGGAGCACGAGATCATAACGCCCCTGCAGAACCGACCGGTAAGGGGAGGATGCGTCGATATCGCCGTACCGCTCGTACATTCGCAGTGCCTGATCGAGCCGGTCGAGTCGCTCGCTCGCCAGACCCAGATAGAAGAGCGTCTTCGGATCGTTCTCGTTCGCCTCGAACGCATCCACGAGAAGGCGTTGCCCTCTTGCTTCGCGTCCGACCAACACATACAGAGCTCCGAGATCCCGCTTCACCTCAACATCCTGGGCATTCTCTGCCAGTTCGCCCTCAAGACGCGCAAGATCTGCACGAGCCTCGGCCTCGGAGATTTCAAGCGAGGGTTGGGGCGTGGCACACCCTGCGAGAAGTGCAAGGGCTAGCACCCAAGGCATGAGCCACGACGCGACCGTGCACGCACGGACGTACGGCCCGCGGACGCCGCAGACACGGAGCGTCGAAGGGCGATCGCCGCCGGAATGATGGAGGAGCGAGTGCATGGTTTTTCCTGTCTGCAGACCGCGAAAGGCGTGTTCAGGGTTCACGTGTGCAGATTGATCGTTTGCGCGATCGCCCGGCCTTCTTTTCACTCAGACCCTTTTATACATATTGCGCAGAACGAAAGATAGGCCGGTCACCGCACGGGCACTTGGCGACGCGAATACCTCGGGCTTCGTTCATCACCGGGATCCGCCGGCGGCGCTATCTTCCGAGGTTGATGCAAGCATGGGACGCAGGCTCTCAAGACGCCGCTGGGCCTGAATGTAGTCGGGGTCGTGCTGAAGAGCCGTCTTCAGTTTCTGCGTCGCGCGCGTGTAGTCTCCGTCCTCGATCAGCTTCAGGGCATCCGAGTAGGCCAGCATCGCATCGAGCGACTTCGACGGCCCCGAGCCGGTCTCCGTCGGATCCGTCAGCGAGATCGTCGAGTCGATCGCCGTCGCCATCTTCTGGCTTAACTCTTGGGTGAGGCCGTGAAACTCGTCGACCTTGCCATTAATCGTTCGCCCCAGTCGAATCCGACCGGTTTCCGTCTCCACGAGGCGCGACCAGATGGTGATCTGGCCGTCAAAGATCATGTAGCTTCCGAGCATCACGTTCGTTGCCCCGAGCAGGCGTCCCGCCTCAGCGGCCGTCTGCGGATCCATAATCCCTTCTTCGCTCATCCCGATCTCCTGTTTGATCCACTCGAGGCGCTCTCGCTCGATCAGGCGCAGTTCCGTGGCTCCGCTCATGTGCTGCACGAACATCGTCGGCAATCCCCACTGGAGTCCTTCGAATCTCTCCTTCTGATCGATCGAGTTGTTGCTGAAGTCGATGATGGCGAGGGTGTGCATGTCTTTCGGCACGTAGCACGACCCGTCAGGCTGCTTTTTGCCGGTCCAGCATGGATTGTCGGCCAGATCACGTCGGGCCTCGTAATACACGTTCATGATGGGCGGCGGCTCGACATCAGGGTCAAGCTCAATCATGGGCGGCTCCAGACGCAGCAATTCGGTCATGGCCGATCGCGCCTTTTCCGGGTCATCCCGAATGATGTGGGTGCGCCCCAGATACTTCAGCGCCTCTCGCTTCCGCTCCCGGTAGGGCGTGGTCTCGGCCACGGTCGCGAAAAGCTCCGCCGCTTCGTCAAACGCCCCCTCCTGATAATGGGACTGCGCTTTCGCAAACATCTCGTCCGTCTCCTGACCCGTACTCTCTTCCCCGGTCTGCGCATGCGCCAGGCCCACGCCGACCGTCGCGATGAACACGCAGGCAATGGCCAGCCGGACCGTTGCTCCGAGACGCGGTGGAATCGATCGGACGAATCCGTCAAGATTAGTCATGGCCTTGTAGCGTTAGAGGAAATAGAACGATGATCATGAAATCAGAACCCGAGAGGCTCAACGCGTCAAAACGGATGGACCCAGGGGCGACGCGTCGTCGACGTGGAGGCGAGTCAGTAAGAACTTTCGCGCTCGATGGTGAAAGAAAGAACGTGCGTCGTTTGCTCGAAGCCCGGTTCGATGTCGACCACGACAGACGCGCCGGAGAACGGCTTCACGGCGTCGGCCTCCTCCCTCGTCCGCTGGCTCCACGTTCCGCCCTCGATCGTAAACGCGTCGCTTCGGTTAATGCGAAGCTCGATTTCGTGACGACCGGGTCCGAGGCGTCCACGGAATGGCGTATTGCCATGGTTCTCCCCGTCAATCCACACGTTACCCCACGATCCGATCGTGTTCACTGTAACCGGTTGTTCGAAGTAGAACGTGCGGTCGACCGTCTCGCCGGCATGCAACGTTAGCGTTTCGGTCCTCGTCCCGTACACCGGGTGGCGGTATTCGACGCGTTGCGATCCCGCATCGACCGACACGGTGCCCGTCGTTTGAATCGTTTTCCCCTGCACGACGGCGGAGCCGCCAGGCACGGACAGGCGAAGCGTCGCCGTGGTAGCCGGTGTCTCTTCTCTCGGGGACGGATCCGAGTCTCGATCGGTTTGATCCGCCCTCGCCATTTCGGTGGGCTGGAGTTCGATGATACCGACATCGGTGGGATGCCCGGATTGAACGTCTACGGAGGTCGACGCCGATTCAAAGCCGTCGAGCTGAAGCCGCACCTCCGCCCGTCCCGGTCGGAGGTCCCCGCTCGAGAGGGGCGTCGTTCCGAGCAACGAGTCGCTCAAGAAGACCTGTGCGCCGGGAGGGGACGAATCAATTTGAATGGCCCCGCGGCGGTCGACGGCCGCCGGTTGGAGATCGAGATCGAGGATGGAGGCGCCCTGTACCGTCAGCAACGTGTCGATGGGCTTATACCCGTCCCGCTCGATTCGGAGCGCGAGGGAGTTCTCTGCCACATCCACCCGAGTCAGGGGCGTCACCCCGAGCCGCGTTTCTCCGGCGTAGACGGTTGCGCCTGCCGGAGTCGTCTGGATGGAAAGGGAAGAAGACGCAGACGGCCAGAAGGCGTAGGCGAGCCCCCCAAACACGGTGAGAACGACGAGTCCCGTGAGGATCGCTGCCGTCGTGTAGCTGGTCGTTTCGTCACTCGCGGAGCCATCTGCAGATGCCTGACCGTTTGCGCCTGCCGATTCAGTCGTCGTGCCGTCAGCCGTGTCGCGGAGGCCGGTACCGGCCTGTGAGGCCATCGACGTCAGGGCACGGAGAGTGTGTCGTGCAGAAGGGTACCGATCATCCGGATCGCGCTCGAGGAGGCGGCGGATGATGCGATCGAGCGCCTCCGGAATGCCATTATCGACCGAGCGTGGACCGGGAAGGTCCTCATCCGCAATGGTTCGCATTACCTCGTAATCGGTTGCCTCGGCGTGGTAAGGCAACCGACCGGTCAGCATTTCGAAGAAGACGATGCCGAGGCTGAAAAGGTCGCTTCGGGCATCGAGGTCGGCACTGTCTCGCACCTGCTCAGGCGACATGTACTTAAGGGTGCCGGCGATGCCTCGGGTAACGGTTTCATCGCCGTCGTCGTGCATCCGGGCGAGCCCGAAGTCGGTCACCTTCACCCCGCCATCGGACGGCAGCATCACGTTCTGGGGCTTCACGTCGCGATGGATAATTCCCGCTTCGTGGGCATCAACGAATGCCTGCAAGATGTCCTTCATCATCGGAATGGCCGCCTGCCACGCGAGGGCGCCTTCGTTCCGTAGATGCTCTTTCAGCGTGGGGCCATCGACGTATTCCATGTCGATGAGAAGTCCTTCGTCCACCTCACGCAGAGCGTGGATGCCGACGATCGAATCGCTCTTGATGCGGGCAAGCGCGCGAGCTTCCGTTCGGAAGCGTCGGAGGAACGATGCGTTACGGGCCAGACCGGGTCGGATCTGCTTCAACGCCACGGTTCGACCAAGGGAAACGTCTTCCGCTTCGTAGACCACGCCCATACCGCCTTCTCCGAGGACACGGATCAGGCGGTAACCACCGAGTACACGACCTACGTCAGGAGACGGCATGAGTGGAGATGAGATCGAGAAGGCTGAAGGCGTCACGGTCCGGCGTCTTCACGGGCGACCGGAGGTGCATAGGGGACATCGGCTGCTGCGTCGATGGCTTCGGTCAGCGGGTTATCGAAGTCAAACCCGAAATGACGGGGGGCGCGGCCGATCACTGCAGCGGAGAAGACGCGAAGCACGTAGTCGCGCGTTTCCTTCGGCATGCGAGACCGGTAGGTCGTCAAAAACTTCCAGTAGTTTCGCTCGTCGGGGGTGTCCTCGATGCCTTCCAGGGCGGCATCTGGAATACCATATCCGTCCATTCGGTTTAGCTTGCTGTTCACGCGGTGCTCGCCCCAGTTGTATGAGGCGATCACCAGAAGGCCAGATGCCTGCGCCTCGGTGGTGTAAATGAGCTGGAGGTAGCGGGCCGCAGCCTCGGTCGACTTCTGGAAGTCGTGGCGCTCATCGGCCGGGTCGACCGCGCGGAGGTTGACGCGATTGCCCGTATCCAGCCCGAAGGCACGGGCGGTCGTCGGGATAAATTGCCACATTCCCTTGGCGATCCCCCAGTTCGTGGGGGGGCCGACGGCGTCGGTTTTGAAATCGCTCTCTTGAAGGGCCAGGTAGAAAAACTCCGGAGGAATCCCTCGCCTCATCATTTCGCGGACGATGGGCTGTACGTACCCGTTCGCCTGCGCCCGCTCAATCGCCTGGCGAAAGCGCGGTTTGCCCGGCCCCAGCCAGTAGCCGTGAATCGTCTCCCGCACCTCACGAACAAAGCCCGCCGGCATGCTGAACTCACTCTCCCCAAACGTGCGAGCGACCCGGTGGATGATCTGCTCCTCTTCGGTGAGATTGCGGCGCAGCCCGAGCTCCTCAACGTATCCCTGATACACGTTCTCCAGGCGCCGGCGCTCTTGCTCGATCTCGGCGATCGTGCCCTGAAGCGGAGGGTCGTCGTCTACGGTGCGGCGAAGCTGTGCCAGCGCGAGATTTTGACGCTGAATGCCCTCGGATACCTCCATGGCCAGGTCTTCCAGTCGCTCGCGCTGCTGGTACTGCCAGAGTGCGACGACAGCGAGCGAGAGGCAGATCACGAGAACCCCGCCGACGACGTACAAAAACTGTCGGCGCTCCGAGTGCCGCGCCCGCTGATACGCCTGTCGAAGAAGCCGGGTGTGGGATCCACCGTCCGCATCGTTACCGTCGTCTGCAAAGTAGTAGTCGTAGTAGGCTGTCACCGACCGTTTCATCGGCCCCGGATCCGACGGAAAGGCGTCCGGCGCTGCCTGCTCGCGAGAGGATCGTTCCGCGTTTCTAGAGGAGGACCTCCCCGGGCCCGCTCCGTCCGACAGGCGTTCGGCGTCTGCATTTGAGGCCGCACCATCACGTTGGTTCGGCTCATCGGTACTCGGTGTCGAGGACGGGTTTGGAGCCGAGGCATCGGACGATTCGCGTTCACCGCATGAAGACGTAGCCGTATCTTGCAGAGACATCGGCGGTGCAGATGCACCCCGTCGACTCTCTCCCCGCCGATCCTTCAGACCGAAGGTGAGCGCGGGCCCATCGATGCCGAATCGCACAACGGTGCCGTCCTCGATGAGGGCCTCCGTTTGTCGCGTCCCGCCGATGTAGAGCCCGTTGGTGCTGTCGCAGTCGTGAATGCGCCACGCCGCGCCGTCACGTACAACCTTTGCGTGTGTTCGGCTCACCAGACCCGAGTCGATCGTCACATCGCACGACGCACTTCGCCCAATCGTGAACTCTCCCGTGAAGGAGACGGCCTCGTTCACTTTATCCCCCCTGACGTGAACAGGGACGGACACCGCTTCCGAGGATATGTTGGTGGAATGCGTCACGGTAGATCCTGAATCCGTCGGTGCGTGAGTCCGATGCGTCGTACCCCGATGCATGTGGCCCCGATGCGTCTCGAAACTGGTCGAGATCGCGAGGTCAGGGCATGTCCGAGTCGAACGGACCGATCAGACGTACCAGGATAGGTAGTATGATCATACTCATTGCGGAGTACCGCATCTTTGCGTCCCTGGAGCACTCGATAGTCTCCAAACCCCCCGTCTAAGGATGCGCCGCAGCCCCTGCCTTCGCTTCACTTTCGCTCCATCCCCGCACGGAAGGAGCGTGACCT
>JAAAOT010000097.1 GCA_009908725.1 Bacteroidota bacterium
CTAGACACGGACTGCAGCCCGACCAGCAGCACGGCGTCGTATTGCCCGAGATCCGCGGACGGCAGGTCGGCTTCCGGGATCGTTTCCGTACGAAAGGCCAGTCGGTCAGCAATCATCTCGGAGGACAACGCCAGGTCCATGTACCGCGTTCGCTGCCCCTCCCCTCGCACGACCAGCACGCGCCGTTCTTCCGGGACGTGCAGAATAAACGGCCGCGTGTTATCCGGCATGAAGGCGTCGTCCTCAATTTCCACATGCCCGGTCAACCAGCCACGCGATGCCGGAGAGACCGCGAATGTCACCCGGGCCGGTTCGCCGGGCTGAAGGTCGGCCGTCGACTGGGCGACGCGGTCGCCGTCCAGGTACACGCTGGCCACGGCACCGGGCCGTGACTCCTCTCCGTGGTTCACGAGCGTCGCCTCTATCTCGACAGCTTGCCCCACCTCCACGATGCGGCTTTTCACCTGCACGTCGACGACTCCCACGTTGCTTCGCGATCGAGTTCCAACAGGAAGCAGCGTCGTGGTAACGCCGTCTGGCAGCGGCGTTGACGTCGAGTCCCCGAGCATAGATCGCTGAAGATCCGACGCCACGTACACGACTTTGCGCGGAGCCGTGCTCTCCGACAGCCCCCGGGCCGCTTGCACCACCGCGGTGGCGATCGGCGACGCCCCGGCCGCAGGCTCGATTCCACCCACCGCGTCGCGGGCCGCCGGCAGGCTCTGCATCATCGTGGGACGGGCCCCCTCCGCTCGCGCCGTCGGCCATACGACGACATCATCCCCTTCCGATGCCGCGGCAATCACGTCGTCCGCTCTGGCCCGGGCCTGGGACAGATAGTCCCCATCCGCATCGGTCATCGTCATCGACAGGGAGTTGTCGACCACAACGGCATGAGCCGTTCGGATCTGCTGGCCGACCCCGGACAGGCCGCCGGTCAGGGTCGGCTGGGCAAACGCGAGGACGAGGCAGGCGATCGCGAGCATGCGCAGGGCGAGGAGGAGCCACTGCTTGATGCGGACGCGCTGGACCGAGGACTTCTGCAGTTCCTTGACGAACGACAGGGAGCTGAAGTCGACGCGCTGCGGACGGCGCAGATTGAAGAGGTGCAGGAGCAGCGGTATGGCTACCGTCGCCAGCGCAAGCAGAACAAACGGGTTGAGAAAACTCACGTCAGGGCTTCAGCGGCGTCGCTGCGAAAGTCGTTGAGCACGTGCCCGGCTGCAACCTCCCCTCGAATGGACGGGTTCCAATGGACCGAGGCCGGACGCCGGCGAGTCCGGACTCCCGGGCCTCGGCTCCCCGCCCATCAATTTCGGCGTCCATTCTGTATGTTGGAGCGGGCGAGCATCCCATGCCCGGGGCACCCGCCGGCTTCCCATCGATCGCCACGCCAGCCGTCGCCATGACTGACACGCTTTCCCCTGCCGAAACGCTTATGCGTGAGGCACGTGCGGCCGGTTCTTCGCTTACCGGGCGGCTCGTGGACGGACTCCTGGAGCGCGCTTCGGACGACGAGGGCCGCATTCGCCATACGCTGCTGGCCGTCTGCCCGAACTCAGAAACCGTGACTCGGGCAGCCCTCGAAGCGGCTCGCGAGGCCCGGGCGCCCCTCCTGTATGCCGCCACGCTCAACCAGGTCGACCGGGACGGAGGGTACACAGGGTGGACGCCTGCTACTTTCGCATCGTTTGTCGAGGAGGAGATCGACCGGCTCGGTCTGGACGTCCCCGTCATTCTGTGCCTGGATCACGGGGGACCGTGGAAAAAGGATGCGCATGTCGAGAACGACCTCGCCTACGAGGCCTCTCTCAAGGAGGTACAGGCGTCCATTCGCGCGTGCATCGATGCCGGGTACGACCTGCTTCACCTCGACCCGACGGTCGACCTCCGTCTTCCGCCCGGACAGCCTGTCCCGATCGAAGACATCGTCGAGCGAACGGTCAAGCTGCTGGGGAACGCCGAGACATACCGCAAGGCACAGGACAAACCTCCGATCGCCTACGAAGTCGGTACGGAAGAAAGCGGAGGAGAGCTCCAGAGCGAGGATCGCTTCTGCGAATTTCTCCAGCTCCTCGCGTCGGCCATCGACCGGGAAAACCTGCCTCGACCGCGGTTTGTGGTCGGAGACGTGGGAACGCGGCTCGACACGTCGCACGTGAACGGCGTCCGGGCGGACCGGCTCGCATCCGAGGCCCGGCAGCAGATCGGCGCCCTCCTGAAAGGACACTACACGGACGCCGTGGACGACCTCGCGGTATACCCGCTCGCCGGGATCGGTGGTGCCAACGTCGGTCCCGGACTGTCTGCCGCCGAGTTCAACGCCCTCTCAGACCTGATCGACCTCGAGAATCGGCTGGATGCGACGTCGGGCTTTGCCGATGCGCTACGGACGGCCGTGGTCGACAGCGGGCGGTGGCGCAAGTGGCTGCGACCGGAGGAGGCCGGCCTGGCGTTCGACGACCTGCCGGATGACCGCCGGCAGTGGCTCATCCACACGGGATCTCGCTACGTGTGGACAGAAGCAGAGGTCGCCGTCTCCCGCCGGCGCCTCTACGACAACGTTCGCCCCTACCGCGACCCGGAGGCCTTCGTTCACTGGCGGGTCCGATCGGAGATCCTGCGCTACTTTCACGCCTTCAATCTCGTGGGGCTGGCAGACAGGATGTGACGCCTCTCGTCCGATCGTCGTCTTCGGTGACGAGGCACCCATCATTGCACGGCGCACTACCGCACGAACTCGACACGGGCAATCTTGCCGTCCTCGTTGACGTGGTAGATCGCGATGGCATGGGTCACGTCTCCGTCGGACGACATGCTGCGGACCCGTTCCTCATCGATCACGACGGAGCCCTGCACCATCCGCCGCGTCACGTTCGCGAGGAGCGTTGGGTTTCGGGAAAAGAGCTGGCTGTACACGTCCCGCATCCGGCTTGTCCCCGTCATCTGCAGCCGGTTCGGGTACCCGTAGATCTTTACGCTGTCGGCATAAACGTCCAGAAAGCCGTCGATGTCGTGCGCGTTGTAGGCGTTCAGTTGCTGCTGTACGGCCGCTTCCGGGGGAGTCGGAAGAAGGGATTCGACCCGCAGCAGCTCGCCCCGCCGTACGACGGCGTCCACGTCGAACGCGCGGGCCAGGTCGTCAAGCGGATTTCCGTTCACGATCGCCAGGTCAGCCTGCATCCCGGCCTCCACGCGTCCCAGATCGTCGCGGCCCATGAGCGCCGCGCCGCCGACCGTAGCCGTTTCCAGGATCTCCGCAGGCGACAGGCCCGCGGCTCGCATCAGCTCAAACTCGCGCGACAGCGACGGGCCGTGCAGCGTACCGATATTCCCGGCATCCGTCCCTGCAAAAACGGTCACGCCGGCGTCATGGACGGTCTTCAGGTTCTGCATCGCCACCGAATCCGAGGGAATCGACGGGCGCTGCGCAATCATCCGGAGCATGCGGTCTGACAGCAGCGAGTCCGGCAGCACCTGAAGGTCGAAGAGCGAGGCGATCACGTCCTTCTGCCCGATCCGATGCTCGGCCACGGTCAGGTCCAACGTCTGCGCGAAGGTCTGCCCGTACCGCTCGCCGACCATGAGGGTCGGAACGTATAGCACGTTCTCATCGACCAACGTCTCCACAAAGGCATCGTCGACCGGGCGATCGTAGACGCTATGGACCAGAATGTCGGCCCCGGCCTCCACCGCCGCACGGGCCGTCTCCAACCCGGTGGCGTGGACCGCGACGCGCGTATCCAGACCGTGTGCCTCGTCGATGACCGCGTCGACCACGGGCCGAAACGCTTCCGGTCCCTCGCCACGGACGATGTACCAGATCTTGATCAGGTCCACGCCGGCATTCACCTGTCGCCGCACCTCGTCGCGGGCGGCGTCCGGCGACTCAAACCGCAGGATGGGCTTGTCGTCCACCGTGAACTCGGACGGCTCGACGCTCGAAATCAGCGGGCCGGCCGTCACGACCGTCGGTGCCATCGTCGAGGTGTCGGCCTGCGCTCGCACGTCGAGGTTCCACATCGGGCCGCCCACGTCGACGACAGACGTCACCCCGCTCGCCAGATAGCGGCGGAAGGTGTCCGGCAGCCGCTCCTTGATCATCGCTACTTCCTCGTTGTACGGTCGCGCCGCCCGGAGATCGATCACGTCGGGGCGCGTGTACAGTCCGCCGCTCTGGAAGAAGTGAACGTGTCCGTCGACCATGCGCGGCATGATGTAGCGGCCCGAAACGTCGACAACGACGGCATCATCCGGAACGGCCACGTCGTCCCTGCTCCCGACACTCGCGATGCGATCGTCCCGGATGACCACCACGGCATCGTCGAGCGGGTCGGCGCCCGGCGTTACAACGGTGCCGTCCATCAGCACCGTGGCCTGTATATCCTCCAGCTGCTGCTGCGCGTGTGCGTTCGGCAGACAGAGGACCGAAAGAGCAGCAACCAGGAATGTGAATGCGACGGAATGTCTCCAGCCGCCAGATGCCCGGATCCTGTTCACAGGAGTTGTCGAGGCAACGCAGGAAAGGGATTTCATCGTCATGCGGAATGACTGCAGGAGGACGTGCCCGATGAAGGTAGGCATCACGTCGAACTATTCCATACAGGTACGGTTGACGACCTGTCCACTGGCCGCACTGTGCCCCGCGAGCGTTATGCCTACCATTACGACCATCGAGCGCGTCGACGGCGAACTCCGGGTGGCTGTTTCGGAAAAAATGCTCAAGCACCGACACCTCGAGGAAGGCGACCGGGTCCACGTGATCGAGTCGTCGGACGGGATTCTGATCGTTCCCTTCGACGAGGATTTTGAGGAGGCGATGTCGCTATACGACCGCGGAAAGGCGGCATACGACAACGTTCTGGATCACCTCTCCGATTGACGGTCCGTTGCTTCACCCTCCCATCATGCTGTATGCCTCATGCCGGATCGCCTGATCGTCACCCTTCGCCTCTGCCGATGAATACAGCTTCGGCCCATACGGACGGCTCCCGCGACTACGTGCAGGAGCCCAAGAGTTCTGAGCCTCGCGCCCGCGATCAGGGGAGCGCAGAGCCCCGGTGGATCACCCGCACGATGCTCGATGCGATGCACGCCGATCTGGTCCGTACATACGGCGGACTTCCTGGCGTGAACGCGGACGGACTCATCAGCCTCGCCCTCGCTCGCCCGCGCGACCGCTGGGCCACGAAAGAGCAGCGCCCCGACCTCGCGGATCTGGCCTCGACCTACGGCTACGCCCTGTCGAAGAACGCCGGGTACCGGGACTGCAACCTGCACGTTGCGTTTATGGCGATGTACGTATTTCTCGGCCTGAATGGCCGACGCCTCGTGCTGGAGCCGGACGATCCGATCCGGGAGATGGTCAGCGGCGTTGCGAGCAACGGACCCGGGAAATTGGCCTCGTGGATCCGGGACCACACGGTGGAGCGGTAACGACGGAGCGGCACTCCGTTCGGGTCGTCTGGGCCTGTCCGTCGGTCTGTGCGCGCTCCCGGTCGGCAGGAGGTTGGAGCCGTGCACCTCAGTCAGGAAGCGTCGTCCAGCAGCTCGTTGATCGCATCGCGCAACGCGGGCTTCAGAATCAGCCCCGTGTGACGGTAGCGAATCTGTCCGTCCCCGTCAATCAGGTACGTCCGCGGCACCGTGTTGCCGGGAAAGTGCCGGGCCGCCACACCGGGATTGTGTATCGTGGGAAAGTTGATCTCGTACTCCTGTACGAAGTCACGAACGAGGTTCTCGCCCGTACGATCGACGGCAATACCGACAAACTGGACCGGCCGGTCAGCCATCTCCGCCTGCAGGTCGACGAACCCGGGCATTTCGACGCGACACGGTGGGCACCACGTCGCCCACACGTTGACGACGAGGATCTCGCCGCGATGGTCAGCCAGGCGAAACGTCTCTCCGTCCAGCGTCCGCGCCTCCACGGGCGGCGCCGGCTTACTCGGCTCCGACAGATCAATCGGCGGCATCAGCTGCAGATACAAATATACCGCTGCTCCCAGCAGGACGGGCCAGTGCCAGTAGTTCCAGATGAAGCGTCCTGCGCGACGGAGAAGGGACGGAGACGCTGTATTCGAAGGGGAGGAGGGGGATTCGGATGCCATCGTCGACAGACGGAGTGTATGCGATGCGTCTCGGGACGACCGACGCTGGGATTCGGCGCGGCGGCGGGGCAGTTCGTACGGTCGAGGCGTCGAAGCCCAGGCGGTCGTAGGCTTCGCACCCTCTATGCGGGTAGCACGTTCCAACGACCAGAAGGGAGCGGGATGGCGCTACCCCCGGAACCGAGAAATGGGATTGCCCGGGTCGCGCGTGTGACGCCGATTCCGGAGTCGGGGCAGGGCGGCGAAGCTGACGGGTGTACATCGACCCGGGGACGGTGGGCACGATGCGACGGAACGGGCACAAACAGCGACGACGGGCGATCTCTAGTTGCAGGGCCACAGACCGCAACCGTCGAGATACACCCGCCGTCCCGATTCATCCATCCAATGAGAGTATACAAAAGAAACGCTGGAGAATCATCTGGCTCCCCGGATTTTCCTGCACGAGGAGCCAGGTTGCGCCGAAAGCGACGCGCCTCAACGTGTCCCGGCGCACTCCAACGGTTTCTTTCTCTGCACAGGAGGGATGAAAGCGGCTCTGGAGGCACTGAAGCCGCAGGTCGAGGCACGAGACGCTAATTCCGTTAGCGAACCACGGACACACGGCGCGTTTCCGTGCCTGCCGGTGTGCGAACGCGGACGAAATAGGTGCCGCTGGGAAGGTCTTCGCCGCGTAGTCTGAGTCGCGTCGGTGCGCCCGGCCGCAAGGTGCCGTCGTACAGCGTTTCCATGCGCTGACCGAGAAGATTGTAGAGTTCGACGGTCGTTTCGGTGGGGTCCTCGACCTGGACCTCCACCGTTCCGCGCGTACGGACCGGATTAGGGTAGGCCGTCACCGTCAGCGGCGTGTCCATCGCGACATCAACCGTGATCGGTTCGTACAGCGTTTCGGTGCCATCCACATCGACCTGCCGTAGGCGAAAGGCGTGCGTCCCCGGAACCAGGTCGCCGACCCGGTAGGTGTAGCGCGTGGCGGCGGTCGTCGTCCCCTGTCCCATCCGGTAACCGACGCTCTCGAAGTCGTCCGTGCCCGGGGCCCGATGCTCGATCTGGAAGCCGTCGTTATTCGTTTCCGAAATGGTTTCCCAGTGGAGCACGGCGCCTGTTCCGTCGGCGGTGCCGCTAAACGAGGCAAGTTCAACGGGCAGTTCTTCCTCCATCACGGACCGTACCTCCGGAGGCGTGAGGACCCCGTCGTAGATCCGCAGCTCGTCCATCAACCCGTCCCAGATGTCGCTTCGCCCCTTGGCCCCTTCCCCGACGCGGAGATGGACGTTTCGAACCGTCACGCCCGATGTCTTCAACGGTGCGTACGTGGGATTGTCCACCGTCCCGTTGATGATCAGACGGAGCGGTTCACCGCTTTCGTAGATGAGCGCGAGGTGCTGCCACGTCGTCGCCTGCGCGTACCAGCGGCTCTCGTATTCTTGCTTTCCGTTTCGCGTCCGGACGCCCCCCTTAACGACGTTCACACCGCCACCGAAGAGACCGTCAGCGTCGTAGCGCAACGAAATGTTCTGGTCGTCATCATCCGGCGGCTGGGTGTTGACGATGCCAGCGTCGGTGCCGATGACCTCCGACCGGATCCAGACCGTGATGGTAAACGCGTCCAGTCCGTTGAGGTACCGGTTCGCGTTCGGGTCTTTGAGAAAGCCCGGACCGCCGGACATGCGGATGGCCCCGTTCAGGCGCCCTTCCGAGGTCCACGTGATTCCCTCCCCGCTCACGCGGAGGTACCGACCGTTGCCGCTATCGTCCGTAATCGTTTCACCGGTACGAAACTCGGCATCCGGCCCGGCGTCGGGGGGAGCGTCGAAGGAGTAGTATGTCAGAAGATCTTGCCCGGTCGCCGGCAGCACGGTGACGAAGACCGTGCACCAGAGTGCGACCAGTTGTCGCCAGTTCATCACGCGTGAGATCTAATGATCCGAAGGGGGCGTGGGGTACGAATCGTCCGCGCTGGGGGAGACGCGAAGTCAGACGTCGCTTATTACATCGGAAAGGACCGTGCCAGCCTGCTCGATGCGCGATGCCAGGAGGACAAACGTGCAGCGCCAGCCCAGAACCGCGACCACTGCGGCACCGGGCGACAGGTCCACGACAACTCCCTGTTTCGAATTCTCCGGATGGTGCGCGAATCGAAACACCGATCCGGTGAAAGCGACCGAACCTTCTCTCCAGAAACTCCGTCCAGACCTGAAATGATGTACTTTCTACCCAGCCGGCCGGTCACGGGCACTGATTTATGCCGGTCAGGTGCCGGGCTTCATCCGTCATAGAAGAAAACGCACCGGACTAACGAGAAAACGGGCGGCCCCTGATACCGGGACCGCCCGCCGCGTCGACGTTACCGTCAACGAGATTCACTCTCTGGCGCTACCGCACGACGACAAACCGCTGCGTGGCCTGGAACTGGTCTCCGCGCACGCGGAGGAAGTAGACCCCGCTGGGGAGCGTCGCGGCGTCGACCGTGAGCTCCGTCGGCGACTGCGGCGTGAGCGGTCCATCGAAGACCGTCTGCACGCGGCGACCGAGCAGGTCGTACAGCTCGGCGGTAACCGTCTGTGCGTCCGCCACCTGCAGCGTGGCGCTGCCGCGGGCCGACACAGGATTCGGTGCCATGCTCGATATCGTGTAGCGTCCCGCGAGGTTGATCGTGGCAGTGATCGTCGGACCGAAGCTTTCACTTCCGTCGATGTCGACCTGCCGCAGGCGGAACTGATACGTGCCCGGGTCGAGGTCCGCGACGCGGAAGGTGTAGCGCGTGAGCTCCTGCGTCGTACCCTGCCCTTCGACCTGTCCGACCGTCCGGAACGGCGCGTCTCCGTTTCGCTGCTGCACGTCGAATCCGGCATTCGCCGTCTCCGAGAACGTCGTCCAGTTCAGGATGACATCGTCGCCGTCAAGCGACGCCGTGAAGGGGCCGAGTTCGACCGGAAGCGGTGTGCCGGTGTCATTGTTTTGACCCGGAGACGCGTCCAGCTGCACGCCGAAGTCGGCTTGGAGAGCGAAGCCGCCTACACCGTTCACGTTTCGCGCCGTCGAGATTCCATCGGCCTCCGGAACGGCCCCCGCGGTCGGATATGTTAGCGACTGAATCACATTGCCGCTTCCATCGCGAAGGATGATGTCGTCGCCACCATTGTTGAGCGCAGGCAGTCCAACGTCCGTGAATCCGTCGATTCCCGTAGGTGTGCCTCCTCGGAAAATGACAGCCGCTTCTCCAGGCTCAAGCGTCGTACCCGCCGGGAATACATACGGAGCGCCGCCACCTCCCGCTTCGTCATCAAGCTCAAAGCCGCTGACGTCGACCGGACTGTTCGAAATATTCAGAATTTCCACGAAGTCGTCGTCTGAATTAATGGTTCCGTCACCGTTAGCGTCAACGCCTCCGCTACTCGTTGTGGGGTCTGCCAGGAATTCGTTGATCGTGAGTCGGTTCTCTACCGGAAGAAGCGCGGTATCCCCATTGGCGAAGACGGCGAGGAGTCCGAGTGCAGGATCGGTGCCGCTACCTCCCGACGGATCGTTGTACGGCGTGTAGAAGCCTGAGGCCAGCACAATGGCCGTGCTGGCCGTTGTGAGGGGAGCCGTGAAGGTAGCAAGGCTTGTGGCTCGAGGGTCGTCCGTTACGGCAACGGAGTACGTCCCCGGGGTTACACCCGTGTAGCCGGTGATACCGGTGTAAGAAGCACCATCGGCCAGGGTAACGCTCGCGCCTGGCACGAACGCATCAACGGTTGGCGCATCTGGCGAACCGTGAACCACTATGAGTTCAGCCTCACCTGCTGTTTCCGGAGCTTCACGGACATCGGGTTGTACCAACAGCTCGAACGCAGTGTCTTGACCATCGGGGTTCGCTTCAAAGTTGTTCGGGTCGAGCACGCCGCTCGCGATAACAGCCAGGGAGGCGTTGGCGTCGACCTGAAGATCAAACGTTGCCAGTGCGTCGCCCGCGCTGCTGCTCGTGCTCGGCGCCACGGCAATGGTGCGGACGCCCGAG
>JAAAOT010000089.1 GCA_009908725.1 Bacteroidota bacterium
CGTACTGTAGCACCGACTTACCGTAGCACCGACGGCCACGTCACGCGACCGTCTCGAGAGCCAGGCTGAGGGCCGTGAGCTGCAGCCGCATGGCTACGGACGGCGGCAGGGGCTCCAGCGAGAAGGTGTTGAGCAGGTCAGCAACGGCGTCATCGTGGTCACTGACGTCGCGATGGCGAAGGTGGGCGAACCGATCGCGAAAGGCTTCATAGCGGACGGGACAATGCGGGTGATCGGACGCAGCGACCGAGGCGGGCCCGTCCGTGAGGACCCAGAGCGGAAGCTCGGTTACAAGGCATAGCGGATCTCCGCCCCATCCCATCACCATCTCCATCGAGCTGTCGTGGAAGCGGCTCGCCATGTCGTCGTCGCCGATTGACCGAAAGTACGACCGCATGGCCTCCCCGCGGGGCGTCGTCTGGATCCCGGGGTCGATCCAGAAGAATCCCTTTTCGCCCTTCCGGTTGTGATCGTGCATGTCGAGTCCTGCCTCGGCCGACGCGTGCCGGTATCCGTCCTGCAAGTCCTTCGATCGATACGTCCAGGGCCGATTGATCAGTAGCAGCGCGCCCTCGCTGACGGACATGCCGTGCAGGCTGGCATGCAGGTCGAACGGTGCATGGGGCTTCAGAAACGTCGAGACGGCCTCGTTCTCGGCTCGCATGGACGGAAACCCGAACTCCAGGTCACGCCCCGGCAGGTCGCGACTGACGTGCCGCAGGTAGGCGCGGACATCGGGCCATGCCTCGATCCACGGCCGATTCCGATGCTCACCATCGGGGTTCGTATGGGGCACGATGAAGAACGTAAAGCGCTCGAGCAGACCCTCAAATCGATCCGGGTGGTCCAGTACCGCGCGAATAACTGACCGAAGCGTCTCCGGCCCGACGGGCTCATCCGCGTGGTTTCCGGCAATCAGGCTCACGTGCCGCTTGCCCCTTCCCAGAACGACCGCGTCGATCGGGCGTCCCTCCTCGCTCTCCCCGATGGTGTGGAACTGCGCAATCGACGGATGATCCTGACAGGCGGTTCGAAGCCCATCCCGTGCCTCGGCGCTCGACGCAAAGCTCACGTTAGGATCAGCGCACGGTGTGAGGTCGAACGGTCCGGATCGATCCGTCATGGGTAAATCAGGCGTTCACAGAAATATAGACAAAAAGGATGCATGATGAAGATACGCCCACAATACGGAGGTTTTAATAATACGACTCCGTGCTTCGGACCCTCACCCGGGCCGCGGGGTTATGGAGGGCTGCAGGATGCTTGCCACAGGACGCCACCGAAGCGGGTCGATGAGCGCGCCTTCAAAAAACTGAGGGCAACAGTTGACAATCCGCCTGCTCATCCCCTAACTTCGCCAGCGTACCCAGGTCCTCATGTCCGGCTGACCCGGAGACGGTTTCGACCGCCTCCGACCGCCAGCAGGGTGGAGGAGTCCTGCATTACTTCATGCATTCATTGGATTCAACGCAGCATCATGGAAGAGCGCAAAGTCGGAACCGTCAAATGGTTCAGCAACGAGAAAGGATTTGGTTTCATCGTGCCTGAAGAGGGAGGTGAGGACCTTTTCGTGCACTACAGCGAAATCAACACTGAAGGGTTCAAGACTCTGAATGAGAACGACCGTGTGGAGTTTACGGTCGGCCATACAGATAAGGGCCCGAATGCGCAGGACGTTGACGTGATCGGCTAATGCCTCTGACGTCACGACGTGCCAATGTCCCGGCTTGCTTCACGCAGGTCGGGGCGTTTTCTGTTTGAGGCATAGGTTCAGGGTTCAGAGTTCAAGGTTCAGGGTTTCCGAATGCCCAAAGCTGCGGACATACCAACAAATCACCTGTCCCCCCTCGATCGGGGCGGGCTGACCTTCCCCGACTTATACATTCGTACCTCGAGACGACGCGGCATTACCGCACGCCTTCGACGGTACCTACATTCACAAGTCGATCGGAATTGAGCGTGATGTCGCGGTAGTAGACGAACGCCAGGTACCGGTCGCGTGCCGGAGCGGCGGTTCGGTTCATTTCTGCGCGCAGGCCGGGATCGTCGGTCGCGTAGAAGTACTCGTACCGCCCCTGCTTCAGCAAAATGTCAGCTTCGTAGCGGCCGCGCCCCTCGACCCACCGCATCCGGTTCTCCGATCGCACCTGCTCACCTGTGAAGCTCCCGGCCAGGATCACCTCCCCGCCGACAGGCCGTTCGGCCGGCGGGACGAAGGCGAATGTCGTCTGCACATATTCGCCCGCCGTCTGAGGCCGAGATAGTGCCGTGACGGCGTCGTTGACGACGATCTGGGGGCCAATGGGGTCTCGGAAGGGCGTGCCGGAAAACCGAGCCACGTCGGGTTCGAGCAGCACCTGGAACGGCGAAACCGAACGGTCGACCCGCTCGATGCGTGGTCCCACGCGCAGCTGGCTCAGGTCCAGAGCGTAGCGCGACCGAATGGGAGCAAACGCGCGGCTCCGCGACAGCTCGAACTCCACTCCGTCGGAGGGCATCAGGCGTGACCGGTTGGCGCACCGAGTGGCCGAGAAGTCCGCGTTCCGGGCGAAGCAGACGGCGTAGTCGTACGCGCTGCTGCTCAATGCCGGGGGTGGCACGTAACGCGCAATGGGCCGATCCGACGGCTGTTGCTGCCCGGTCACGATGAGGCCTTCAACACCGAGATTCAGCGACCCGGCATCCTCTGTGACGAAGAACGGCCGCTCAAACAGGACCGCATCCTCTCTCCCCTGCTCGGTCACACGGACGATGAAGTTACCGCTCGCCTCGAACTGAATGTCCTCGTTCGGGAATTGGTAGCGATAGTGCGTGTATCGCACCTCCGTCCCCTGCGACAGTGTGTACTCAAGGACATTGTCCGACTGAAAACTCGTCAGGAAGCGGCTGGCCGAAGCATCCCGGTTCCAGTCCCGATCAGCATGGTAAAAGTAGACCGACACGGGTCCCGACTCCTCCCCGATGAGATCGAACGCAAGGGTAAGCGTCTGGGAGCCGTTCAGGCGCAAAATGGGAAGGGCGGATTCATTCGTCCCCCGATAGAGCTGGACCGTTTTCGCGCGATCCGCCTGTGGTGCGAGGCGTAAACCGACCTCTTCCCGGTGGGGCTCGGTTGACTCGGACTCTGTCGTGTCCGTGCCCGCGCAAGCTGCGGAAAGAAGAAGGATCAGTGCGACGAGCGTCGGCCGCAGGACCGGCCGTACGTACCGCAGCCGCGCCGATCGGGTCGAAGAAAAACAGGCACGCATGGGGGACGAGTTGGAGACCACGGAAGAAGCGGCTGGCTCGTGCCGGCGGGCCAGTGTTCAGAGTATAGGTGATGCACCCATGCCCCTCAACCACCGCCGGCCGTCGATTCGAGTTCGTCACGGCGCGACGCGTCATTCCGTTCCCACAGCCAGTCGGCACGCTCGGCCAGGTGACGCCATACGCGGGCTTCCGATCCGGCGCCTCGCTGCGTCATCGCCTGTGCCGCCGCCTCTGCAATGTCGGACACTGCTTCAGAAGTACCGGCACGTGCAGTCAGGGATGCGCGAAGCAGCTCATGGGACAGCGTCACTCGCCACGCGCGCGGCAGCACGTCTCCTCCGATTCGGTCTACCAGATCCAGCGCGGGCCTTTCCCAATCTTCCGGCTGTTCTGGCAGAGGGATCAGCGAAGCCCAGTGCGACGCCGACGCATCCGGTCGATGAGCGGCATCGTAGAGGAGTGCGGCCCAGATTTCGGCGCGGCCCATAGCATCCGGAGCGCGAGGCGAGGACGCGGTCAAACGTAACACCTGCTCGGCCCGCTCCACGGCCCGACCGCCTCCCACCACGTGCCGCATCAGGGTCGAATCGCGCACCGAAAGGCGCCGTACCCAGATTGCCACACGCTCGTCCACCCGGTACGGCGGGACCGCCGAAACAGCGCGATCGTACAGCGTCGCCGCCGAGTCGGGGCGTCCGGCCAGGACCAGCGCATCGCCCCGGACGACGTCAACGCCGGGCGTGTGCCACTCCGCGGGAAGGTCCGCCAGACCGGCGAGGACGGTGTCTGCGGACACGCCTTGCGCCAGCCGGATTCGAGCGCGCCGAACGTGTGCGGACGCCGATCGCGGCTCGAGTTGCAGGGCGCGCTCCAGGTTTGCGACAGCAGCGGACGTATCGCCTGAAGCCAGTTGAGAATCCGCCTCCTGGATCCGGCGCCGGTATGGCGGCACGTAGTGGGGGCATCTCGTTTCGAAGAGAGACGGTCGCGCGAACCACCGATCGGCGGTTCCTCCGGCATCGCCATCAATGGACGTCGAGCCCGAGAGCGCATCACTCCACTCCGCCGCAAGATCACGGACGGAGCGCCCGTATACTCGCTGAAAATCGGCTCTCGCGTAGACGGCTTTCAGACGTTCCGGCCCGTACCGTTCGAGGAGATACGACACGAACGATCCCATCGTCGTGTACGAGACCGCGCCGCGATCCGTCCAAAACCCGGCAGGCGAGAGGCGCGCAGCCACCGCGTCCGGAAGGTCCGAGCCGATTCCGGTTCGCCCCCGGGCCGCGCGGACGAGGTCGTCGGGAGATGGTGCGAGAGACGGCGGCTCCAGTGCCACGGCCCACCCCTCCACCAGTCCAACGGACCACGATGCGCGAAGCCGCGGCAGTCCGAAGGGGCGACCGAACAGGTGCGCGAGTTCGTGCTGGAAGCTCGCCTCCAGGCGCTCTACCAGCAGGTGCGACTGCGCGCGTCCGAGCCAGACGGGGGCGACGGATGTCTGCCGTGCCCCGGTGAGCCGCGCTTTCACGTCCGGAGATGGGTATACAAATGTGAGGATGCGCTCGCTCCGGACGATGTCCGTCTGGAGACGTTCGGCCAGCTGATGATATGCAAATTCCTGTTGCAGCGCCCACGACCGAACTTCCGCCGGCTCATGAGCGGTGGTGTCGTAGTGAATCTCAAAGTGATCCGTCTGCAGCGTACCGGGTAGCGCCCTCTTCAAATGGCTCTCGGTCACGGTCACGCCGAGAGTCGGTGCAAATAGATACGACAGGCCAAGCAGTCCGGCAGCGACCACGCCGATGGCCGTCCAGCGCCCGGTCCCGAATCCGCGCAGCCGTGTGCCGAGGACGACAGCGACCACAATCCACAGCACGGTCATTCCGCGGAACCAGAAAAGTCCCGGCCGAATCGCGAGCTGTTCATCGTAAATGGGCCCGAGAACGCCGCCGAAGACGTGGTTGTATGTAAAAAATTGCGGGTGAAAGCCGAGGTCGTACACGGGCCCGGCCACCATCACGATGAGCCCTATGAGGGCGACCCAGAGTACACGGCGTCCAGACGAGGACGCGGTGATGCCGTAGGCGACGGATATCCCCAGAATCGCAGACACAGGAACGAACAGCAGATATAACCCCGCCCCCGTCAGATAAGCACAGTTCGGCGCCCAGAGCATAGATACCGTCAACAGCCCGGCCGGGACGAGCGTCGGCGGCAGAAGACGGACCCCGGTGCGCATTGCCTCCCCGGGCGTCGTTGCCGGAGCGAAGCTCGTTGCGGCCGCCCAGCCCGAAATAAAATAGGCCGCGGCCGCCGCCACGGCTGAAGACTCCACATGGAGCACGTTCAGCAGCGGAAGCGGCCACAGGGCAACGCCAATCGCAGCGTACGCAAGATATATCCGAAAGCGTCGGCTCACCGCTCGGTGGATTAGGTGGTCGGTCGGAACGTACGCGCGTGACCGGTGAGGCGACTGCTGTTCGTGGGCACAGATGACCTGTCACCCGGACGTTGAGCCCACGTGCAGCAGACGTGCTAAAGAACGTCGAAGGAGACACCCACGGACAGCACCTCCTTCAGCTGGATGCTGTCATCAACGTTCTTGTCGTACAGCAACGTGACTTCGAGCTCCGTGCTGATGTAGTCGTTGACGCTTAGCTGCAGAACGTTCGTCCACAGCACGTCCGGCGGATCCTCGGTCTGATTGAATGAAAAGAAGGCATTCAGGTTGGACTTGTACCGAATGTCATCGGTGATGCGCCGGTTCACGTCAAGCGCGTACTCAGCACCCGCCTCCACCCGTGCGGCCCGGTCGGGCTCGACGTCGTAGAGCACCTTCAACTGGTCCTTGAGCACGACGGTCTGCTTGGACGCCGCACCGAGACGCATCTGCACCCATTTGGCTGGCTCGTAGGTGAGACCGATAGACTCCGTGATGAAGGCAGGCGCCAGAAACTGGGACACGAGGCGCGTTTCCCCGTCTGCGATCTCCCCACCCCGCGGATCGTCGTCGGGATACGGGTTGTCCTGACCAGGAAACGCAAAGCCTTTCGCGAACTGCGTCCGAATGTTACCGGCGATCGTCGGATTGAAGATGCGGAAGAAGCCGTCGCCCTGGTACCGGAGAGCCGACTCCAGCCGTATCAGGTCGTCGGCCTTGCGCACTTCACTCTCGTCGTCCTGGTCAAAGTCCTGTCGCAGGATGCCGAAGGCGAGCCGTGCCTGGTGCCGATGAATCCAGTGGCGTCCGCGGCGTTCTGCGAGCCCGTCGAGCGACGTGGTAAATGCCAGCGAGTTGACGCCCCCCTCCTGCCAGTTGCTGTACGCAGCCTGCGATCCCGACAGCTTACCGCTTACATCGGTGGACCAGACCCCCACCGTATCGGACGACGCCGTTTCCTGCGCCAGCACCGGCGGAGCGGCGGCGAAGAGCCAGACCATCGCGACAGCAGCCAGGCTCTTCGCAACCGAACGGCACGAGATTGATGTTGATATACGAGAAATCATAGGATACAGTCGATTGGATCAAAAAACGGGATCGACGAAGCAAACGCAGAGACAGAAAAAGGCTATGCCGTGATAACGACATAACCCTCTGTGCCAGAGGCACGGAAATCCGAAGAGGGAGATCCTACAGCTCGTCGTTCTTGATCTCCTGAATCTCCTGGCGGATTTCGTGGGCGAGCTTCTTCAGCTCCATCATGCTCTTCCGAGCCCGCGTGCCAGCCGCCTTGTTGCCCTTCTCATAGAACTTCATGAGGTCCTCCTCGGCTTCCTTGACGGTGTTCGTGAGCTCTTCGTAGCGTTCTTCGAACTTACTCATATTTGAGTCGCCTCCGTTAAAGTGTGCGTGTGATACGTCTGATCAGACGGTACGTCTCGTTTACTCTGAACCGAACATAAGGCGCCTCTGAGCCCCTGTCAAGCCGCTTTTCGGGGAAAAACCGCCCTGTGCCCGAACTGAACGGGGTTTTACCGAAACGTTCAAGCAGCGAGACGTGTCGCTCTCACCGGGTCGTCCCACAATCCCTCCGGATTTGTCACAATGGCTGAGCACCCGGCGCCTACCACATGGCGCACCGCGTCCGGCTCGGCGACGGCGTCGCCTACGGACGTCGCGTCGACCTCGTCTTTCGTCCCTTTCGCATCGATAATCCCCGCCTGTCCGGCCTGAGACAGGAAAACGACGGTCGCGTCGAAGACATCATCCAGGGCGTTTTCGATGGCGATGACCGCATCGGCTGTCCAGACTTCCCGGACTTCCCCCGACGCCGTGCGCGCCAGACTCGACACCACGCCGACAACGTGCTGCTTCAATAGCGCCTCCAGCCAGCCGGTTTTGCCGACGGCCAGATTCGGGCCGGCTTCCGACCCGTCCGCCGTCTCGATCCGGAGAAGCCCCCGATCCGTGCCCTGAATCCCGACGGTACTGACGACTTCGTCCGTGAGAGAGCCAACAATCTCCTGATTCGCCTCGCGAACCGCACGCTCCACCAGCCGCTTCTGCTTCTCGTTCTCAACGTCGAGCACGCCCTTTGACCGCTCAGGGAAAATACCCTGCGCCTCTAGCGTCCGTTCGACCTTCTCTCCGCTGCCGTGTACAATCAGGCAGTCGCGCTGCGTGCCCTGCGTGATCTGTTTGGCCATTTTCTTAACAAAGAGCGGATCGCCAAGGTGGTATCGATCCAGATAAACGATATACAGATCGCGCATGAAGACGGAGGAACGTCGTTCGAAGGAATGTCGGTACGCAAGAAGAAAACGCCTGTAGGAGCCGTCGGCGTCGCATAAGGCGTTCGCGTATGAAATGCACTTGTATCAACCTCCCGCTGGAGGAAGCGGTTCACCTTGGCCGTATTTTCAGAGGGCGATGCCGTCGCAAGAGGACGCATACCTGAGGCGGCCTCTTTCACCGGTATATTCACCCGAGGTCGGGCGTCGCCGGCACGTACGACAGGCGGTTGCCTGCGAGATGTCGGTCAAGGATCACCGCACCGGCAGCGCTCCACGCAAGCGGGCGTGTGCCGCCCGGGGCTGCTGTTTCAGCATCGCGATACTCCGGAAACAGCCATTCCCCGGAAGGACCATACGTGTCATTCGTGTCCAGGGCCGGGTCCCCCTCCTGCCGGCGATTGGCGCCGTGAATGGCGTTGAGCACGTCGCGGGCCGTCTCCCCCTGCCGCCCCGTACCAAGGGCGCACCCCCACCATCCATTTACCATCGGCCAGAGCCCGCCGTTATGGTAGTGGCCCGGATGGTTCTGAAAGGTACCGCGGTGGTTTCCCTGGAGCAGATGCCAGTCGGGATCACCCTCGCGGACCGGCGGCCAGAACGCGGGAATGAGCCGGCCGGGACGGTCTGACCGCATCGACTCGCCGGCCTCCAGCGTTCGGCGTGCCGACGCGTCGTCGCCGAGGCCGAGCAGCACGGCCAGAGCATTCCCCCAGGCGTCGAACATCGTCTGGTACCCGCCCGGGCTCAGGGCCGGCAGCCAGTACGAGGGGACGGTACCTCCTTTTAGAACCTGCTCCGCAGCGTACGGGTGGTAGGCGCCGTCCGCAGCCGAGCCGCCGAGGTCCAGCCGGAACGTCGCCGTGATGCGTTGCTCGATTGTGTCTCGACGCTCGGCCGCGTCGCCGATCCCGAGCATTTCCGCGCCGCGAAGTGCCCAGACGCGCATGACCTGATCGAACAGCACGTACCCGTGCAGGATGTATTCATCCGCCCAGTCCCCCCCGAGAGGGACGTAGACGAGACCGCGCCGGTTGTACTCCCAGGCGGTGAGAAGCTGGAGACCGCGCCGGACGTCATCCGCGTGCCGCGCTCCGAACGCCGCGTCACCCGTGGCCTGCACGTACTGCGCCAGGCCAACGACGAACCACGAGATGGCGTCGACGCGCCCGCTGAGTCCACCATAGCTCACGTCGGTGATGTGTCCATCCCGAATGGCGAGGTTCGACGGGATCTGACCGTCCGGTCCACCTGCAGCCGCCAGGGCTTCGAGCGTATCCTTCAGGCCCTGGGTGATCCGATCATCGCCCGCCACCAGACCGGCCAGCCCACACATCACGCTATCCCGGGCCCAGACGCGGCGATAGTTCGTCACGTCCGTCGGGCTCGCGAGAATTCCGTCCGGCGTCGTGACGGCGTGAAGAAGGTCAAGAGCCGCATCGATAGAAGGATCGAAGGAAGCGGGCATACGCGCCGGCAGATGTCGAAAAGGAGACTCGGAATCGCCAACGTAGGCGCCGGCTGTAAGACCGTCAAGCGCCGCTGGCAGGCGTCATGGGATCGTTTCCGGGATCCAGGCTGCTCGCACGACTCGCGCGACAGAAAGCCGTGGTGAGGTGTTCGTGGACGGCAGTGTTTGGGTGTTCGGGTAGTTCAGTGTTTCGGTTTTCGTGTGTTGACGTGTTGAGGTGGTCACGAAAGGGGGCACTTCCATCCGAAGCCCCGTGTGGACCAGGCGTCAATAATTGCAGCATCAACGCCTCAACGCTCAACGCCCCAACGATTCAACGCCCCGTCCGTGAAGCCACCGGATCGGAGTCGCATCACACGCGATCCCGCCCAAACGCCGGTCCCCCCACCCCGCCGCGCAACTCCCAATTCCCAATTCGAAATTCCAAATTCGACACTCCAAATTCGACACTCCCAATTCGACACTCCCAATTCGACACTCCCAACTCGACACTCCCAACTCGACACTCCCAACTCGACACTCCCAACTCGACACTCCCAACTCGACACTCCCAACTCGCAATTCGCAATTCGAAATCCCCAACCCTTATTCACTTGCGTTCCCCCGTGGATATCATTTGCTTGGAAAGGCCGGGCGGACATCTCTTCCCCGGGC
>JAAAOT010000298.1 GCA_009908725.1 Bacteroidota bacterium
CGTCGTTAGCGACGCCCTCGTCTCCTCCTCCAGCGGTACGCCCCGCCTTCACGTGGCGATGACCGCTATGACCCGCCGCTTCGACTCTGTCCGCTTCAACCCCGACGAGATTCTGGTTCTCTCTCGCCCGCTCAATCCGTCTCGGGCGGATACCAATCCCTCCACGGACAGCCTGTGGAGCATTCAGCAATTGACCGATGCGCCCGATGCCCGTTTCGGCGGCGCGGAAGGCGCCCCTACACTCTCCCTCACACCTGAGGGCGAGCCCCTCATGGTGTGGGCCGAGCTTGTCTCCCTCGGGGCTGCCACGAGCCCCTTGGATCGCGATCTTGCCGGACGGCACGCTGGTCGCGGCCTACATCGATCTCGACGAAGAGGGAGACTCCGTCTCGGGCCTCCTCGTGCGCCGCCGGCCGGCAGGCAGCGCGGAGTGGTCGGAGCCTGCCATCGTCATCGGGCTCGGCAACACGAGCGAAGACCCGGACATCCGGGTGTACCGCCCGCGCCTCATTCGATCAGGGCCCGAGACGCTTCATCTTCTTTTCCCGTACGACACCCCACAGGCGAGTCTTCTCTCCGACCAGATCTGGCACAGCGTCTCCACCGATGGGGGCCGCTCATGGTCGGAACCGGACCCGGTGAATGCTTCGGACCGTGACTATGCCAACCAGGTCGCGACAGCCGTCGACGGCCGCGGCCGCCTGCACGTGATTTATCTGGAAGGGTCTTTCGTTGGCGAGGCAGTAAGTCGCGTTCGACACGCGATTTTCGATCAAGGGCTTTGGCGGCAAGAACCCGATCTCTCCTCCGGACCGGTTGCTCTAGAAGGCTCTGTCGGTCTTGCGGTGGCATTTAGCCCCGGAGGCTGTGTTCACGCTATTTGGGATGAGTACATCGATCAGAGTGAATCAGATCGTACTCACTTACAATACCGGCAGATAAGCTGTCCCTAATTCCCTTTTCCTCTGATTTTCCTTCGCTACTTGCCTCCCACAAGTAGATTCTGCGAACCTGCCTCTGAACCTCGGGGCGGGCTCCGCCTACCGTCTCATCCTCTTTTCTCATTATCGCCCCCTCGAAGCCATGATGCCGTCCCACGTTCAATTCCGTCCGCCGTCTCATGCCCCACCTCGAATGCAGTCTTCTTCCATGCTGCCAATCGCCCTTGTTATTGCTGTGGCTCTAGCCGCGCTGACGGGGTGCGACTCCGGGAACGAGTTGGCCAGCTCCGCCTCCGTGTCTTCGTCCGAAGCTGCGACAGAAGCTGAGCAGACGCCAGTTTCCATCGGTAGTGCTGCCGAACTGCACGCCCGGCTCCCCGAACTCGGTACGACCCTGCCGGGATCGGGCGCGCGGCGTTGGCTGGAGGAGACACGCATCGCGCACCATTCCTCCTCGGCCCCGCCCTCAGGTGAAGGTCTCCGCACGGCCGTTCACTCCGACGGCGTCACGACGACCTTCAATCAAGCGCTCGTCGCCGATCCAGACTTGAACGCGCCTGACGTGTTTCTTGCTCTCACGGAGGAAGAAGCTCCAGAGTCCTCTTCGTCTCGCTCCATGAGCAGCTCTGCGACGATTCAGAAGGGGAGCATCACCCTGAGTCGAGCTGCCGCCTCTCCTGAGAGTCCAGACGCTCATGCGACCTCCACGGACATGACCGAGCAGAAGAGCGGCGCGTTCGTCCGCACGCCGCTTGCCTATGGCGTTGATGGCAGCATTCAGATGCCGACGCCGGACGCGACAACATCGACGAAAGTCTCAGCGCCGAGTGCCGATCCTGCAAACCTTATCCCCTGCATCCAGCCTGATCCAGCAACCAGTGGTTGTGGCGGCGGTGGGGGCGGTGGTGGCGGCGGTGGCGGATCGACCGCACCATCCTTCATTGGCACCACGTCGCTGACCTTCGACAACGTTCTCGAAGAAGGCTACGCGACGTGGGATGCCTTCACCGACGTGGAAGACGGCACCTACGTTGACGAAGTCCGTGCTACGACCGAAACCGATATCGACGTCGACAACGGCGCCTTTCAGGAGACGACCCCGCCGTATACGTTCACACGCACGTTCGCCAACAGCGCCCGAGCCATCTCCAGCGACTACCACTACGCTGGCGACGTCGATTACACCAGCCGAGGCAGGCACTCCATTTCGGAGGGATCCTTCAACATATCTGATAAGAACTCTTCTGCTTCTGCCGGGACCAACTTCTCCTCCTCCAGCTGCGCGCCGTTTCCCCTGCGTGGCGACGACGGCCAGACCTTCGGAGAGACGAGCTTCATCTCGGTGGGCTGGCAGACGATCTGCCCGCAGAAAAACAAGGTATTGCAAATCGAGCGCACAAGCGGTCCGGGGGGCACTCGATCGTCTGCGCAGGTGGAGACCGGAGGCGATGGGTGGTCGATCTCAGCCTTCGAGGCGTGGAACGGCATTTTTCTGAACAACGGGACCTACCGGTGGACCATCCGTGCTTCTGGAGAGAGCGCCACCCGGAGCGGGACATTCTCCGTATCCCGAAATCGGCTCTGCCGCCCCGCGCTCTCGATCGTCAACTACATTCCGCCATCTTCTTCACAACAAGGACGTATCGATATTCAGCTCTCCTCGTGCACGCCGGAGGGCGACTATCGGTTTACGGTTCGCGGCGTCGATGTCGACGGGGGATCGGTTACCCTCGCCTCGGTACAAGTAGCCATCCAGGACAGCGGGGGCGACCCGATCGTCGCTCAAATTACTCTGCCGGCCCTCTTCGGGCAGGACGTCGGAAATAGCGCGGCGGCTCTCCTCGATCGAGTGAGCCCGTACAACGGATCCGCGCGCGTTGCCTCCGCCTCCGTGAATTGAGGGGTCGCCCTCCATGAAGCAATCATTGTGGCAGACACGCCGTGTTGCTTTTCCCTGGAGAGAAGGGGCTGCTCTCAGTAAGAAGGGGCAGTTCCTTCTCTGTTTGTGGCACTTTTCCCCCGTGCAACACATTCTGCCACCTCTCAAGAGCGTCCTCAGCGTACACTACGCTCGGTTTGACAAGACCATAGACGCGTCGCTGAAACTCGATGTTGAATGGGAGAGTCGAGTCGGAGGATATGAGGGACGAGGGACGGGATCGGAGGCTGAATCAACACGGAGTCCTCTTCACTCGTAACTCTTCACTCGTAACTCTCCCCTTAACTCGCCATCCGCCGCAGGGGCTCGTCGCGTACGAAGTGGGATCAGGTTTACAGATCCCCGCCGCAACCTTAACACCTTCCCTCCTTAACACCTTCACACCTTAACACTTTAACACCTCCACCCCTACTCCGTCGGAGTGGGCTCTCCCGCCGGGTCCGGCTCCAGCGTCCCGGGAAGGGTGCCGTCCTCCAGTCGGGACCGGAGATCGTCCCACCGGGTGCGAAGGTCGCCTTCAAGATGCGGGAGGGCGTTCTCGATGAGGCGAGCGGCGTCCTCGGGGCGGTCGAGCGCGGTGTAGACCTCGGTGCCGATCGTCAGAATGCGGTCGCGCATCTCCGGGCCGCCGAGCTTGTCCCAGTTGATCGTGCCGCGCAGGCTATCCATCTCAGCGGCTGCGCGCTGCATGTCGTTTCGCTCATAGGCATCAATCATCTCGCCTACGTTCTGGATGGTCGCGGACTGCTGCTCGATCCAGGTGCGGGCACGGTCGAACGAGGACCCCTCCTCCGAGTCCCCCTCACTACCGCAACCGGCGAATGCAATGGCGAAACCCAGAGCAAAGAGAACCACAACGCGTCGGTAGGTCATAGCAGGCGAGGGAAAAGCAGAAAGAGGGCGTTCGAACGATGCGCCGCCGCCGAGTACGACCGGTCGCGCGGCGGACGATGTACATGCCGACCGAGGGGACATGACGCATAAGATGACCGTCCGTTTCCCGCCTGCCGGACCGGCGCCCCTCATGTATCCTCCGCCTGCCGGTGGTTTCCCTCATTCAGACGAGCAGAACGGCTCTATCGGCCAGCGGGCAGCCTCAGAACAAGCATCTATGCTTCCGCCGGCTCGATGTGTTCGATCCGCGCAGCCGGACTCACGGAAAACACGCGGCCTTCCGGAACGGTCTCCCACGCTTCCTCGGTGAGCGGCTCCGTGGCGAAGACGCGGGATCGGTATTCCGATCCGTTCTGCGTTCGGGTCGAGTGAACCGCTCCGCAGATGCCGCAACCACGCGGCTCGGTTCGCAGCAACGACCACAGAGATGCGCCGATGCTGCATCCCGCCAGCCCATCACCGGTCCCGCTGTTCCATAGCATTTGCAGCAGCGGGGTTTGCATCCCGTCGCCTGCCGGCGTCCCGGAGTTGGCGCGCCGACTCCATCGGAGTATATTCCAGGCCACGGCGCGAAGCGTTCGCACCGACGATCGGGACGGCATCTGGTCGCGGCGTTCGAGCAAGAGCTGAAAGACGTGCTCGGCCAGGGCGTCCGTCTGCAGCGCATCGCGTCGCCGGGGGCGTAACGCTCCGCGGATGTCGCTACACACAGCGCCGACCGCCGGGATCGCTGCCCGGATCACGGCCATGGATGCGCCTTCCACAAGGGGCTGGAGAACCTCGCCTCCCACACCCGGTCGCGGGCACCACGTTAATGCCATGCGGCTGAAGGCGTCCTGTGCCGAAGAGCGCGTGCGCTGACTGTACGGCTGCGGCGTGCGCTGCAAGCGGGTCGCCACGTGCCCCTCCCGAACGTGGGCGGTTCCCCACGCGGGCACCGTCCGCCCGGTCCTGGCACCATCCGCAATCCGACGTTCATGCGCCTCGAGGAGCTCGCAATCCACTCGGGTCGGATGGGTGGCTACCATTCCATACAGGTACGCCATGGTTCTTCGGAGCTTCCGACAGGTCGTTCGATGCGGGGACGTAGGCACACCGCCCCCGATGCGTGTTACGTAGGCGACGCAGGCAGCGGCGTTACGTACGCGACGTTGAACGGAAAGCTGTTGCCACCCGTCAACGCTTGCCGCCCGGATGCGTACAAATAGAGACATTCGGTATGTTTGCTACACGTAAGTCTCCGCGAGCGACCATTCCGACGCACAACTTTTCGCGGGCGATACAATAATCGTAGACGACGGTGCGTTCGCATCATCCCACGCGACGTCACCGTCTGGTGATCGATCACGAGCGCTTCCCACACGCGCATGACTCCCACCGACGAAGAACTGGTTGCAGCCTACCTCGAGGACGGCGATGAACGCGCCTTCCGCCAGCTCGTGGAGCGCTACCAGGACCAAATTTTCGGATACATCATGAGCATGGTGAAAGACCGTGCTCTGGCCAATGACCTGTTCCAGGAGACCTTCTTGCGCGTGATTGATGCGATGCAGGATCGGAAGGGCTCCTACACCCGACAGGGATACTGGAAAAGCTGGGTCATGCGCATCGCCCGAAACGCGACGATCGACCACATCCGGAAGCAGAAGAAGTGGGCCGATGTATCCTCCGATGAAGAGGAAGGCTACTCGTTCTGGGACCGGCTGCCGGACGATACACCCTACGCGGATGAGGAGCTTCACCGTGCCGAGCAGCGCGAATGGCTCGATGAGCACATCGAAAAGCTGGCTCCCGAACAGCGCGAAGTCCTGCTCCTCCGCCAGACGACCGACCTCACATTCCGGGAGATCGCCGAATTAACCGACGTCTCCATTAATACGGCCCTCGGGCGCATGCGCTACGCGCTGAAGAATCTCCGCAAGATGATCGAGGCCTCCGGCAAAACGTCGCTTGCCCCGACTGTGGATTCGTAACGCCGCGGTCTTCTCGCACTCCCCCTGCTGCCTGCTGTTCGACGACCCGAACCCACTCTTATGGACGAAACGCTACGCATTGTACGCCACCTCTACGGAGAGGAGCCCGATCCTGAGGATCTGCGGCGCCGTCTCCGGAACGATCCGGCCCTGGCCCGCGAACACGACGAACTGGCCGAAGTGAAGGAGCTGCTCGACCGCAAATCGACGGCTCGACCGGACGCCTCCGTACTCGATTCCATCACCGAGGCTGCTGCCGCAGCGGCCGAGCCGACCGCGTCCCCGGCACCTGCAGCCCGCCGCGACCGACAGCCGGTCGGCCGTTCGGACCGTTCCTCATCCACGCTTTCTCGGCGCCTGCAGCAGGCAAGTCTGGCCGCTGCGCTGGTTCTCGTTGCCGCCCTCGGATGGTGGCAGCTGGACACGGAGGAGCCCGCGTCGACCGCGCCGGTGAGTGCGCAGACCGAATCCCAGCTGCCACCGGCCGCTCGCGACCTGCCGGAATGGGACGAAGGCGATGACGTGGTTCGCCTGCACCGGCGCCTCGAGGTGGTCAATGCCCGAAGCGCCCCACCAACATCATGGAACGACCGGTCCGGCCTCATCCCCGCGCAATCGACCCGACCGTGATCCGCCATCTCGGTCCGGGCATCACCGCTCCGTTTCTACCGTCTCCTTTCCCCTTCCTCCGGTTCGCTGTGTTCTCGCCTCCCGATCTCATGAGCCGCCTTCACCTTCTCCTTGGTCTCGCGCTGATCGTCGTTCTCGCTTCCGCGACCCCCACGCTGGCGCAGACCGAGACGCGCACGCTGACCATTCACGATAACACGGTCTACGTCGATGGTAAAGCCATCGGTGCCAACGAACTGCCGTCGTCTCTCGACGTCTCCGGCATCGAAGCACAGTACCGGTTCCTCGGCATTCGCAAGCCGGTCGTGGAAATCAACGGATCGCTCTACGCAGTGACGAGCACGCTCGAACCCGTCTCCGAGGACGAGGTCCGCCGGCAGAACGATGCGTCCGTCATTCTTCAACGGCCGCAGCGTACAACACAGAGCGGCGTGTCGGCCGCCTCCAAGTCGCAGACCCGCTCGGCGGATCGATCAACGAGCGCGGCCGGCGGCATGGAGACAGCCCACCAGGAGTACATGCAGGAGATGCGCCGCCGCAGTCAGGAGCTCTACGAGAAACTGATGCGGGAGCGTCGGATGGAGATGGAGTCTAGAGAGATCGCCAAGACCATCCGCCTGCTGCCGGACGGCCCGGAGCGGGAGACGCAAATCGACACCCTGCGCGCGACGCTGAATCGGATCTTCGATCTGAAGCAGGACAACCGCCGACATGAGATCGCACAGCTTCAACGCCAGATCGACGAACTCCAACGGCGCCTGGAGCAGCGAGAAGAGATGCGCGACGAGATGATCCAGCGCCGTCTCGAGGAACTCATAGGAGAGGAGATCTCCCAGACCGAGTAACCCGCGGCTACTCAGGTTCCAACGTGTAACCCGCCACGCTCAGCGCCCGCCCGGAGCATCCGAGGCGGGCGTTTCTGGTTGATCACGGGCATCCGGAGGGCTTCTCCTCCAGGGTCTAAATGGAAAATCCGGCCGCTGCGCCTTTACTTTGCCTCTTCCGCGTCGCATACTTTAACGAACCCCGAAGCTGACCTCGATGCCCCCGTTGCACGCCGCCGAGTGATCGCCGCCCCCGTCATGAGTGCCTTTTCCCACCCGCGCCCCGCTGCATGTTGCTTCTCCCGACTTTTCGCGGGAGTGCTCCTGCTCTTGTGCGCGTACGGGATGTCGCCTGTCCCGCATGCTCACGGCACGCCGTCCACGAAAGGTCCCGTTGCCGAGGGCGCTCGCGCGGAGCTTACGAACATTTCCTTCTCGGCCCGCTCGGACGGACAGGGCTACGTCGTGCGCGTCCAGGCATCGCAAAAAATCGCCGCGTACGGCATGCCGCGGTCGGTCGGGGAGAAAGAGCTGAAGTGGACGCTCTACAATACCGACCTGGCGTCGTCCTTCCAGCATGACACGCCCGAAGGACCCATCCAGCGATTCAGCACCGACCAGCAGGACGGGCACGTGATCCTTCACTTCCATCTCGACCGCGACGTCGAGCCCGACGCCTACCGCGATCGTGCCTCCAACGACGTTCTGCTGAATCTGGCATATCCGGGAGGGACGGACGCCCCGCGGCCCGTGCCGACACCGGTCGCCGAAGACCGAACGCCCGACGGAAGCGCCGACGCCTCCTCCCCTCCGACACGAACGGCTTCGTCCAGCCCATCCGCGGGCTCGTCATCGAATGCGGCGGCTGCGTCCATGCTCAGCGGCGCGTCGCAGCAGGCCCGGGAGCGCTGGCGCCTCGATAAGGTCGTCATCGACGCCGGGCACGGCGGCAAAGACCCCGGTGCCTCCGCAAACGGAATCCGGGAGAAGGACATCGTGCTAAAGGTGTCCAAGCAGCTCGGCCGGTATCTCGAAGAGAATCTCGGCATCGACGTCGTCTACACGCGTACGGACGACACCTTCATCGAACTTGAGGAGCGTGGGAAAATCGCGAACCGAGCGGGCGCGAAGCTTTTCATTTCCATTCACATCAATGCGGCCCGGTCTCGCTCCGCTCGCGGGACGGAAACCTTCTTCCTCGGGCAGCACAAGACCGAGGCTGCGCGGAAGGTGATGGAGCGTGAGAACTCGGTGATCCGCTTCGAGGAAAACACCGAGAAGTACGAAGACTACGACGAGCAGGCACTCGTCCGCCAGGTGCTCGCGCAGAGTGCGTACATGCGGCAGAGCGAGAAGCTGGCATCGCTGATAGAATCGCAGTTCGAGGACCGCGTCAACCGGCGCAGCCGGGGCGTGCACCAGGCCGGGTTCTACGTTCTGTGGAGCGCGTCGATGCCCGCGGTTCTGGTGGAACTGGGCTTCCTCACGAACCCGACCGAGGCCCGCTTCCTGAAGAGTGAGCGGGGCCAGACCTACCTGGCCAGCGCGATCTTCCGCGCGATCCGCGATTACAAACAGATGTACGAGAAAGGGATTACCCGTACCTCACGATAGCGACCCGGTGCGGCGTGTCGAATTACGCGGTCGCACCGAGTACGTCGCCGGTGCAGGGCCATCCTCCCTGTTGCCGCGCCCCGGCCTGATTTCCCGCCGTTACTCTTGCGCCGTGAGGAGCGGCTTTTCCGTGTGCAGGCAACCTCTCCACCGTGTTCACGACGGCAGAGGAACGCTTGTTGCTCTTCTTCCCGGCCGCTACGGATGCAGACTCGCTCTGCAGTCGACCCACGCGCCGGTCCTCTTCCATGATCCACCCCTCCCCCCATGCGCACGCGCCTGCTCCGCCCGATCAGCATTCCCTTCATCGCTCTGATCGGCCTTTTCGCCGTTCTCACGGCCTGCGACACCGCAGGAACGGAGTCGGACAACACGATCACGCTGAACGATCCGGCCACGCCGACGACCGTCACGTACGAGTTTGAATACAATCCGAGCACAGCCGTCAACAATGAGGTCGGCGTCGTCTCCTCCGGAAACGACAACCTGGGCTCGATCATAGCCAGCTACGGCTTCAGCCGGGGCGATGTCGTGTCGGCACGCGTCACCAGCATCACGATCAGCCGCTCCGCCGGTACGACGGCTGCGACCGCGTCCAAGTTGTACGACTACGTCCAGAACGTTGAGATGTACCTCGGCGATAGCGACGGCGGACCGGTCATTGCCGCACAGCAGCCGGTGCAGTCGACCCTTTCCACGCCGCTGGACGTGGCGGATACGGACGTAACCTCCACCGTTCAGGCGGGTGCATCCCCTGCCTTTATGGTCATCGGAGTGAACAACACCAACGAAAGTCAGGGCTTCATTGAAGCCACGGTCGATTACCGGATCGAGGTTCAGAGCAACTAGTCGCTAGGTCTCTGGCCCATCAAACGGCCCTGTAGAAACGGCCCGACCGGAGCATGTCCGGCCGGGCCGTTTTTTGTTGTCCGGGCGAAGCTCGACGCCCGTCCTTCGATAGCAGCTGCAGGCCACGTCCACATGGAAATGTCTGGGGGCAAGCCTACATTTTCGTGCGGCCGGTTCGACGCCCTGAGCCCCACCCTCCCTCCTCTCCTGTGTTGAACCAGACGGTTTCAGGAATACCCGGGCGACTCATCGGTGTCAACGGTATCCGGCAAGACGTGGTGCCGGATCCAGTCGACGACGGCGCGCCCGTCTGCAACGGCCTGCCGGGCATCCAAGTCCCGGTCCGGCAGCCGGCGACGAAAGAGCGCACCCGGCTCATAGAGAAGTGAAATGTCGAGCCCGGATAGCGAATCGAGCGTGTTGACCATCTCCGC
>JAAAOT010000076.1 GCA_009908725.1 Bacteroidota bacterium
TCGGTGATGGACTATCCCGCCATCAACGTGGCGCCTACAGGTACGGACCAGGGCCAGTACTACACGACCGTCCCCGGTCCCTACGACGTGTGGGCGATCGAATACGGCTACACCACCGATGAGGACGCTATCGACGAGATCCTGGCCCGGTCGACGGAGCCCGAGCTTGCGTTTGGCAACGATGCCGACGACATGCGCTCGCCCGGCAAGGCGATCGACCCCCACGTGATGATCGGCGACATGTCGAATGAAGCGATCGACTATGCCGATGCACGGATCGAATTGATCGAGTCACTCGAGTCCGACCTGGTTCAGAAGTACGCCGATGCAGGTCAGTCGTGGCAGGGACTGCGCGATGCGTTCGCCGTGCTGATGAACAACCGGGAGAACATGATGGAAGTGGTCTCGCGGTACGTCGGCGGTGTCTACGTCGATCGCGGTCTGATCGGCCAGGAAGGGTCCGAGGCGCCGTACACGCCGGTCGCGACGGAGGATCAGAAGCGCGCTGTGGAGATTCTCAGCGAGCACCTCTTCGCACCGGATGCGTTCGCTGCGTCGGTTGAGCTGTTCCGCCACCTGCAGCCGCAGCGCCGCGGGTTTGAGTTCTTCGGCGAAAGCGAAGATCCGAAGATCCACGAGATGGCAAGGAAGGTACAGGGGGTTGTGCTCGCCCACCTGCTCCACCCGAACACGCTGGAGCGAATCACGGATACGCGCCTCTACGGCAACGGCTACCCCCTGATCGACTACATGGACGACCTGACGGACGCCATATTCGAAGCGGATGCCAGCAGCAACGTAAACACCTTCCGCCAGAACCTGCAGCTTGCCTATGCGCAGGGACTGGCCAGCGTGCTGACGGAAAAAGGGCGCAAGATGTACGACCCGATCGCTCAAACCGCGGCTCTTCACAGCCTCAATCGTATTGAGAATCTGATCGGCAACCGTCGCGGCGTGAATGCCGAAACGCGCGCCCACGCGCAGCACATCCTGTTGATCGTGGAGAAGGCGACGTCGGTGGACTGATGTGACGGTGTCTCTCTGTGTTGAGGTGCTTTCGTGTTGACGCAGGCACAGCCGGTGCCAGGGTGCCGCCTCCGATCGGGGGTGGCACCTTTTTTTGTGGTTGAAATCGCCGACGTGGAGTGGAGGACGGCGCTATGCGCGGGGATTCTGTATGCTCGCCAGCGACGTGGTGCACGCACGAGAAAAACGGCGCCCCTGCCGAAAGGCAGAGACGCCGCTCAAGGCTGCGGAGAGAGGCGGCAGTTCAATCGTCACTCCCATCCACAATACTCGATAACAATACACAATCGGCATTACGGCTTCGCCGGCTGCTCGGTCTGGACCTGACCGTCCCCTCCGGCATGCTGCTCCGGCTGCCAGGAGTAGGCGTAATCAGCGTCCTCCACGTTCAGTGCCGCCTTCGTGAGTTTCAGCGGGCGGAACGTATCGACCATGACCGCGAGCTCCTCGGTGCCTTCCTTGCCGATGGAGGCTTCCGTCGACCCCGGGTGCGGTCCGTGCGGAATACCGCCCGGATGCAGCGAGAAGGAACCGCGGGAGATGCCGCGACGACTCATGAAGTCGCCCTCCGCGTAGAAGAGGACCTCGTCGGAGTCGATGTTGCTGTGGTTGTACGGCGCCGGGATCGACTTGGGGTGGTAGTCGAAGAGGCGCGGCACGAACGAGCACACGACGAAGTTGTGCGCTTCGAAGTGCTGGTGGACGGGCGGCGGCTGGTGAATGCGTCCCGTGATCGGCTCGAAGTCGTGGATCGATGTGGCGTACGGGTACATGCAGCCGTCCCAGCCGACGACATCGAACGGGTGGAAGCGGACGAAGTAGCGGTGCAGCTTGCCGTGCTTCTTAATCCGGATCTCGAACGGCCCTTCCTCATCGTACGCTGTCAGCTCCGCGGGTGGGCGGATGTCGCGTTCGCAGAAGGGGCTGTGTTCAAGCAGCTGGCCGCGCTTGTTGCGGTACTTTTTCGGGAAGCGAACTTCCGAGTTGGACTCAATCACCAGAAGCCGCGGCGGGTTGTCCTCAATGTCGCCGTCGAATACCCAGCGATGCGCGATCGTGCGCGGCACGTGGACGTAATCGCCGTCCGAGAATTCGACCGTACCAAGCGGGCTTTCCAGCCGCCCCTCGCCCTCGTGGACGTACACGAGCTCGTCGCAGGAGGCATTGCGGAAGAAGTAGTCATCCATCTGCTCCGTCGGCCGGACCAGCGCGAGGTTCACGTCCGAGTTCCCCATCATGTACGTCCGGCCGGTCAGCCAGTCGCCACCGGCTTCCACTTCGAAGCCCTTGATGTGACGGTGCTGGAGGAAGTCCTCGTCCGCGTATTCAATGTCGTACTCGACCGGCTCTTCGATGCGATCGACGATCGTCGGCTGGTGGATGTGATACGCGATGGACTGAATGCCGCTAAATCCTTCCGCGCCAATCACCTCCTCCGTGTACAGCTCTCCGTCCGGCCGGCGAAACTGGGTGTGCCGCTTCTTGGGGACGTCACCCATTCTCACGTAATATGGCATGGTTTGCGTCTGAGATTTGGAATGCGAAGTTCGATGTGCGTGTCGTCGCGCCTGCGGTCCGTGCGGCTCGCCGCAAGAGCGGGAACCGAGCGGCGCGGGTCTACAGGTTGCCGCGTTTGGCCTGCTCGCGTTCGATGGCCTCGAAAAGCGCCTTGAAGTTGCCGGCTCCGAAGGAGCGGGCTCCCTGGCGCTGAATAATTTCATAGAAGACCGTCGGGCGATCCTGTACCGGCTTCGTAAAGATCTGCAGCAGGTAGCCGTCCGGGTCCCGGTCGATCAGAATGCCCAGCTCTTCGAGGGCGTCGATCGACTCGTCGATCGTGCCGACCCGGTCGATCAGCACATCCCGGTCGTAATAGGTGTCTGGCACGTGCAGGAAGTCGACGCCCCGGCGGCGCAGCTCCGTGACCGTCTCGATGATGTCATCCGTGGCGAGGGCAACGTGCTGAACTCCGGCCCCGCGATAGAACTCGATGTACTCCTCAATCTGGCTCTTCTTCTTGCCTTCGGCCGGCTCGTTGATCGGGAATTTGATTCGCTCGTTTCCGTTCGACATCACCTTCGACATCAGGGCCGAATACTCGGTCGAGATGTCCTGATCATCGAACGAGATGAGATTCTTGAATCCCATCACGTCGGCGTAGTAGTCGACATACTTGTTCATGTCGCCGAGTTCGACATTCCCGACGCAGTGGTCGACGTATTTCAGACCGACGGAGCTGGGCGGCTCCCAGAACTCGTTTTCCCATTCCTCGAAGCCGGGGAGGAACAGACCGTCGTAGTCGGACCGGTCGACGAAGGTGTGAATCGTGTCCCCGTACGTGCCGATGGCTGAGAGGACGACCTGGCCGTGTTCATCTTCAAGCACCGTTGGCTCCTGCACGGCGACGCCGCCCCGCTTTGTGGTCTCGCGGAAGCTCTTCTCTGCGTCGTCGACCCAGAGTGCCACATCGCGGACGCCGTCCCCGTGGCGCTGGACGTGCTCGGCGATCGGACCTTCCGGTCCAAGAGCGCTCGTCAGGACGAACCGAATTTTGCCCTGCTGCAGCAGGTAGCTGACGGACTCACGGTTTCCGGTTTCCGGGCCGCGGTAGCCGCGAATTTGGAAGCCGAACACATGCGCATAGTAGAGAGCGGATTGCTTGGCGTTGCCGACGTAGAATTCGACGTAATCGGTGCCGTTGATGGGAAGAAAATCCTCGGCGGTTTTGGCACCGGGATGCGGGGCGACGGGCGACTCTGCCATGATCGGTGGGATGTGGATGATGGAGAACGGCGAGTGAGCGGGAGGGGCCAGGCGGACCGGTGTTGAAAGCGCTTCCATCCGCCGCTTCGGCGGAATGGCAGTGGTTCTCCGCTCAAGATTGCGATCATTTACACGTTAGCAGGCCCTGTGCGTTCCTATCGGGTATGGCGTTCGCTCCGTCGGCAAAAACACCGTGAATTGACCGGGCGATAGCTACTCGTGGGAGCCGTCGGAGGCGGGTTCAGATGCTGTCAGTTCGGTCGTTTTGTCATTAGACGCTTCGGGGCCGGCAAGTCGAAGGAGCCGAAACTGGATGGGAAGCGACATGCGGACCGCTACCGGCTGATCGTCGGCACGGGCCGGGTAAAACGCGGTACGCCGCACCGCCCTCACCGCGGCGCTGTCGCACAGCGGGTGAAGCGACCGGGCGACGGACACGTCCGACGTTCGGCCGTCCTCGTCTACAACAAAGGTCAGAATGAGACGCCCCTCGATGCGGTCGGCGATCGCCTGCTCCGGGTACTTGAGGTTCAAGTAGAGTCGTTGCATGCCCCCGCGCACCTTCGGATGGACGCCGTCCGGGCCGAGGGTCGCCACGGACCGAACGGCAGGTCGATCAGGCGCATCGGCATCGGGGCTGTCCCCCGCGATCGTGGACTCGGTATCCGGCGTCTCAACCACTGCCCGGGTTGGAGAGGGGGCGGTTTCGACTTGCACGCGGGGCTGAACGCGCGTCTGGGCGAATGAGCCTCCGACGTCAAACAGCGTCACGTCGTCGCCCCAGCGATTATTTCCCCACGGCGTCTTCTCCATCGTTTCCGTGCCTGGAAGGTACACCAGGACGAGAAGGAAGGAGAGAACAAGCACGAGTCCGATCTGGATACGAGTTACGTACGCATCGAACACGGAGGGGAACGCGCCTCGTCGAAACGTGCCGCGTCGAGAATCTGCCGGTTCCGTCATGGCGACTCGGGCGTGGTTGATGGCAACTTCACACTATCTACGATCGCAGCGCGAAGATGTGCCACGCGGACGGAAGAAACCGGCGACACGTCCCTTCTCTCGTCCACGTACCGTGGCGGTCGGCCGTTGCTTGTTTCCACGGGCACTCATAGGTTACACCATCGACGGTCACCGACCCGCCGGCGCGTCGTGCCGACGTCCGGTCGATGACTTGCCTCTCGTCTACCCCGCTCGCCGAGATCCCCGTGTACATGCACCGGTTATCCCGCTTCGTTCCACCCGGTCTTTCGGCCTGGTTTGCCGCGATCATTCTCGTCGGATGCGTCGCAGCTCCGACTCTCGCGCAGTCGCAACCGCAGGTCTTCCGCGGCGCTACGGTCTATCCGATTTCGGACGCTCCCATTGAGAACGGCGTTGTGGTTGTAGAGGACGGCGTCATCCAGGCTGTGGGGCCGGAGGGCGAGGTCAACGTCCCGGCCGGAGCAACGGTTCACGACGCGACCGGGAAGGTTATCATGCCCGGTCTGGTCGACACCCACTCGCATATCGCGCAGGTGAACGGAGGCGATCAGTCGGGCCCGACGCATCCCGGCGTCCGAACGCTCGACGCCGTAAACGTTCGCCACAGTTCTGTCGGGCGGGCCCGTGCCGGTGGCATCACGACCGTCAACGTGCTTTCCGGCTCCGGGCATCTGCTGAGCGGGCAGACGACGCACTTGAAGCTCCGCGACAGTGAGACCGTCGAGGATCTGCTGTTCTGCGAGAACCCGCTGACCGACATCTGCGGGGGCATCAAAATGGCGAACGGCACCAACTCTATCCGGGAGAACCCGGCATTCCCCGGCACACGGGCGCGCTCGGCCTCGATTCTGCGGCAGATGCTGATGGACGCCCAGGCGTACGGGGAAAAGAAGGAAGCAGCGTCGTCCGAGGACGACATGCCGCCGACGGACCTGGGCAAAGAAGCGCTGCTGGAAGTTCTCGACGGCGAGCGCATCGTCCATTTCCATACGCACCGCCACGATGATGTGCTGACCGTCCTTCGCCTGAAAAAGGAGTTCGGATTCGAAGTGGTGCTTCACCACGTCAGCGAGGGCTGGCGCGTGGCCGATGAAATTGCCGCGGCCGACGTTCCCGCCTCGATCATCGTGATCGACTCGCCGGGCGGGAAGCACGAAGCAGTGAACCTGTACTTCCGCACCGGTGCGGTGCTCGAGGACGCCGGAGTCGACGTTGCGTATCACACCGATGACTTCATCACGGACTCCCGTCTTTTCCTCCGGTCGGCGGCAATCGGTGTTCGCGCCGGCATGTCGGAAGAAACGGCCCTGGAGGCGATGACGCTCGCCGGGGCGCGCATGCTCGGACTCGACGATCGGATCGGTTCGCTGGAGCAGGGGAAAGATGCCGACCTGATCGTTCTGTCCGGCGACCCGCTCAGCGTGTACACGAACATCGAGGAAACGTGGGTGGAGGGGCAAAAGGTGTTTGATCGGGACAACCCGGACGATCGCGACCTCGCTACCGGGGGCTACGGCGTGTACGATGATGGGACGCTCCATCATCATCACGGTCCGACCGGTGAGTAACGAGGCCGCTCTCGTGTTCCGCCCATGATGAGTTCATCACGTGAGCCCGCTACCCATCTCGCCGCCGGTCCATCGCGCACAGCGGCCACGACTGGTCAGGGTGCGAGGTTCGTGTATCTCCTGCCCATCGAACGGCTGATGCTCCGTTCCACGTAGTCTGCTCTTCCCGTTTTTCTCCGACGCAATCATTCGTTTCCATGACTCCTCGCTTGTCTCTTTCCGGCACCGCCCGTGCGTTCTCCGTGGCGGTGATCGCCTTTCTCGTGAGCCTGCTGGCCGGGCCCACGCATGCGCAGATCGCCGTCACGGCCGACACGGTGTACACCATGGCGGGCGAGCCCATCGTGGACGGCGTCGTGCTGATGAACGGCCGCACGATCGAAGCGGTGGGTTCGGGCGCTGAGATCTCCGTTCCCGACGGGTACCGGACCGTCGAAGCGACCGTCGTTACACCGGGCCTTATCGACGCCCGGTCCACCGTCGGACTGTCCGGGATCTACAACGTCGAATCAGATCAGATGCAACTGGAAACGTCCGCTCCGATGCAGCCGGAGCTGCGGGCCATCGACGCGTACAACGCCCGTGAGGAACTTGTCTCCTGGATCCGGTCCCTCGGCGTAACGACCGTTCACACGGGTCACGGTCCCGGCGCCGTCATTTCAGGGCAAACGATGATCGTGAAAACGAACGGGCGAACGATCGACGAAGCGGTGGTGGACTCGACTGCCATGCTTGCTATGACCATCGGTCCATCTGTGTCGCAGAACTTCGAGTCGCCCGGTACGCGGGCCAAGGCGGTCGCAATGCTTCGCCAGAAGCTGATCGAAGCGCAGCAGTACCGCGAGGGGCAGAGCGGCGATAATCCACCCTCCCGGGACCTCGGCATGGAGGTGCTCGTGGATGTGCTCGAGGGGAATGTGCCTGCGCTCATCACGGCGCACCGCGCCAGAGACATCATGACGGCTCTTCGGCTTCAGGAAGAGTTCGGCTTCGAGCTCGTGCTCGACGGGGCCGCGGAGGCATACGTTGTCACGGAGCAGGTTCGTGACGCCGGCGTTCCCGTCATCGTTCATCCCCCGATGATTCGCACGTACGGAGCGGCAGAGAACGCGGCGTTCACGACACCCGGTGTGCTGCACGCGGCCGGGATCCCGATCGCGTTTCAGAGCGGGTACGAAGCCTACGTACCCAAGACGCGCGTTGCCCTGTTTGAAGCCGCCGTCGCCGTCGGAAATGGGCTTCCACGGGATGCTGCGTTGCGTGCCCTTACAATCGATGCGGCTGAATTGCTCGGTCTCTCAGACGATATTGGATCGATCGAAGAGGGCAAGCACGCCGACCTGGTTCTGTATTCGGGCGATCCGTTCGAGTACACGACGCAGGTGTGCACTGTCATCATCGACGGGCGCATCGCGAGCGGCGAATGCCAGTAGCCGCGTCGCATTCAGGCGCTGCCCATGCAGTTGCTACCTATGTCTATTCCCAACCACCCAGCTGAGGATCTCCTCGTATGACTGATACTTTCGAGGCATACATTCTCGACCACGACGGAGACAACGGACTGGCCGGTAGCGTCCAGACGCTGACGGCGGACGCGCTTCCCGATGAAGACACGACGGTCCGCGTCCTCTATTCGAGCGTGAACTACAAGGATGCCCTTGCCGTCCGGGATGCGGCGCCGATCATTCGGGGCGAGGTGCCGATGGCGCCCGGCATCGACCTCGTCGGCCGCGTCGAGCGATCAGAGTCCGACCGATTTCGCACGGGAGACCTCGTGATCGGCACCGGATGGGGACTCGGCGAGAATGTGTGGGGCGGCTACACCCAGCTCGCCAGGGTCGACAGCTCGAAACTGGTCCCGCTGCCCGATGGGCTCTCCGCAAAACATGCGATGGCGATCGGAACGGCCGGGTTCACCGCGATGCTGTCCGTGATGGCGCTGGAAGAACACGACGCCCGTCCGGACAGAGGCGAGGTGCTGGTGACCGGCGCGTCGGGCGGGGCGGGAAGCATGGCGACAGCGATTCTGGCCTCCATGGATTTCGACGTCGTTGCCTCCACCGGGTCCGAAGACGCCCACGCCTACCTGACGGATCTGGGAGCTTCGCGCATCATTGATCGCGGCGAGCTATCCGAAGGGCCGGAGCGCCCGATGGAATCCGGCCGATGGGCCGGGGCCATCGACGCCGTCGGTGGCAAGACGCTGGCGACGATCATTGCGCAACTCAAACGCCACGCGTCCGTTGCTTCGTTCGGAAACGCCGGAGGACACGAACTCCACACGACCGTTTTCCCCTTCATCCTGCGCGGGGTCAACCTGCTCGGAATCGACTCCAACACCTGTCCCAATGCGCGGCGCATTGTCGCCTGGGAACGCCTCGCCGGGATCCTGGCCTCTGAGACGATCGAGTCCATGATCCACTCGGTGGTGCCCCTGGAGGGCATCGACGACGTCGCCCGCCAGATGCTGCAATCCGGCGTACGGGGTCGCGTGATCGTGCGCGTCGGTAGCTGATCCCGGTTGGGCCGCCGGTGCTGTACCACATCTCCCTGTTTCATCCGCCGTTCAGGACCTACGCCTGCGCTATCCGATCGCCGTTATGACCGTCTCCATCTGGCAACAGGCACATCGCCGCCGAACGGTCGCGTACGACGTCGTCGTGGTAGGAGGCGGAATTGTCGGCTGTGCAACCGCCTTCTGGTTGCATCGCCACGACCCGTCGCTAGGCGTCGCGATCCTGGATGCCGGTGCACTGGGAAGCGGCGCATCGGGTCGCAACGCCGGGTTTGTTCTGCTCGGGACGCACAAAGACTATCTGACGGCGATCCATGACTACGGTGAACGGACGGCACACCGCCTCTGGCAGTTCACCCGCGAGAACCGGCGGCTTATCGCTGAGCTGAACGGCGACGCATTCGGGTGGCGAGAGCAGGGGAGCCTCACCGTGGCCGGAGATAAGGACGAAGACGATCGGCTGCGCCGAGCCCTGCCGTACATGCGTGCCGCCGGCATTCCGGCGGTTTACCTCGGACCGTCGGAGACGATGGAGCGGCTTCGCGCTCGCGGCTTTCGCGGCAGTCTGTACTGTACGTCGGGGGCCGCCGTCGATCCGCTCCGTCTCGTCCGGCACCTGGCGTCGCAGAGTGCGGCCGATGTCTACACGTACCATCGCGTGACGGACGTGGCGAGCGGGGAGGGGGGCGTATCCCTCAAAACGGAACGGCTCAATCTACGGGCCGACAGCGCCGTGCTCGCCACCGGCGCCTACCTGCCGCGAATCGTGCCATCGCTGCAGCGCTTCGTCCGGCCCGTCCGCGCACAGATGCTGGCCACGCATCCAGCCCCTGACCAGTTTCTCGCGTCGCCCGTCTACTCGCACGACGGATATTTCTACGTGCGGCAACTCGAGAACGGAGCCATCCTCGCTGGAGGGGGGCGACACCGGCACCGGGAAACCGAGGTCGGCTACGAGGACGCAACAACACCGGCGGTCCAGGCAGACATCGAGCGGTACCTCCACACCCACTTCCCGTGGACGACCAATCTGCGCGTCGAATCTCGCTGGAGCGGGACGATGGGTTTCTCCCCGGACCATCGCCCGATTATCGGCACCGTGCCCGGATGCAGTGACTGCCTCTTCGCGACGGGCTTCACCGGGCATGGAATGGGCTTCGGCGTTCGGATGGGCCAGCTCCTCGCCGATTCGCTCTATCTTGAGGAGCAACCGAACGCCTACGACCTGTTCCACGTGTCCCGCTTCGAGTCGCGGTCGCCTGCCGCCTAACGCTGCCGCGCGCCAGCTATTATGCGGTGCACCGGTGCAAGCCTCCCGGCTTTTCTTTCGCGTGACCCTGCAACCATGCGCGGCGGCTCTTCGTGGTGGAGGGCACCGTTCCCTGCGCCTTCCCGGTTCTCCTCTCCTCACCATCACCCCAATCCCTTTGCTCATGCGCCGTCAATCGATCCAATTCGGCCTCCATCTGACCATTGCATCCCTGCTTGTCGCCGTCGTCCTGGCAGGATCAGCGGCACCGGCGACCGCCCAGCAGGAGATGGCTCCCATGGCGCCGAGCGGACAGGGAAGCCTCAGCTTCACCGTCGGGGTACCGGTCGGAGAGTTCGACGACAACATTGACAATCTCGGGTACGGAGCCAATCTCTTCATCGGGGGGATGCTCCGAAACACGCCCATCACGATCGGTCTCGATGCTTCCTTTCTGGTCTACGGGCGAAGCCGAGACCGCGTCCCCTTCAGCGGGACTGTGGGGCCGCGCGTAACCGTCGATGTGGTTACGACCAACTCCATCGTTCAGCCTCACTTCGTTCTCCGTCTGCAGCCGCCGACGGGGCCGGTTCGTCCGTATCTAGAAGGCCTCATCGGATTCAAGTACCTCTTCACGGAGACCCGCGTGGAAGACGACCGCACCACGGATCGAATTGCTTCGTCACGGAATTTCGACGACTTCGCGTGGAGCGGCGGCGCAGGGGCGGGTGTCGATATTCGCCTCGGGCAGAATGCGGACGCCCGCGGGCGGCAGCAGTCCTTCTTCCTCAAGCTGGGCGTTCAGTACCTCCGCGGCCAGGAAGCGGAATACCTCGCAGAGGGGGACCTAGAGGACACCAATAACGACGGCGTGCTGAACGAAGATGAACTGCCCATCCGTCGGTCGCGGACGAACCTGATCCAACCCATGCTCGGCGTCGCCGTCACGTTTTAGCGACGGGACGGCGTGCTGCCCGCGGCGCCTTGCCCGAAGCCCGTTCGCGTCGAGCGAACCGGGCCCGAGTGGGACCGACCGGGTCCGGACCATGAAGCAGCGAATCGAATCAACGCCATCCCGCCTGCCATGCGCGTTCATCACTGCACCTGTCTTGCGCTGCTCCCCCTTCTTTTCACCCTGTTCCCGGTGACTCTCATGGCTACGCCGTCGGACTCCATCCACGCCGACCTTTCGCAACACGAATGGGAGCACCGTCTGCTGATCGTGTTGGCCCCGGAGGCGAATCACGAGACCCTCCCGCGGCAACGTGATGTGTTGGCGCGCCACGTAGACGGGTTTGCGGAACGGAAGCTTCGGATTTACACCGTCACGGGAAGGGACGCAGGGCGATTTCAGAAGGAGCCCGGTGGAGACGGCATGCCGCTCACGGAGGGATCGGCGCGGGAGCTTCGCGACCGGTTCGACGTCGCGCCGGATGCCTTCGCGGTCATCCTGCTTGGACTCGACGGCACGGAGAAGCGGCGTGAAACGGACCCGTTGAGCGTCGACGACCTGTTTCGAACAATCGACGCGATGCCGTTGCGCCGGGCTGAAATGCAGCGGGAGGATGGCGGCTGATCCGTCGTGATTCGGTTCACAAAAAACGCCCGACCGGCGAGTCGGCTGGACTCGCGGGCCGGGCGTGAGACGAATGGATGCCGGCGGGTATCAGAGTTCAATCCCGATGAGCCAGCGGCCGGACAGCTCGTCGTCTTCCCCGATCAGGTCGGGGTCGCTGACGTACAAGGGGAAGCGCGCAACGAAGCTCAGGTCCTGGAGGACATCGGACTGGTTTGTCCATCGATTCAGGAATCCAGCCTCCGACACGTCGTAGCGCACGCCGATGCCGGCATCCGCGACGAGATCGCTGGCGTTGAATCCGGCGAGGAACGCGCCGGTGTCCCACGCCTGCCCGATGCCGGAAAACGCCTCGATGCCGAGCGGCTCAAGCAGGCCGACACCGGTCGCAGAAAGCGGCCGCGCATGCAGCGAGAGGCGACCGGCGACCATCCGTGTGCCGCCGAGTTGCCCGGTACCCGCGAACGGGGCCGCCTGCAGGTAGGCAACGGGTCCGGCCGGCCCGTACCCGACGAGGTGCGCGTCCTCGACCGGATTTTCGAGAGCGGCCGCGGCGGTTCGAAAGGCATCATTGCGCCACTGCGCCTCGACGGATCTGCCTCCGAGTTGGAATCGTTTGAATCCAGCGAGTTCGCGCGTCCCGATGCCCACCTGCATGTCCGCCTGTGCGGTTATGGGACCGAAGGAGCGGGCCCGGCGTGCCTCGACCATAGCGCGGGTTGTGGCCGCCGAGGGGAGGTCCGACCGGACCGAACTGCCCGCTTCAAGAAGCACGTGGACGTGGTTCTCCCGGTGGTCAATTCGGTAGTCCAGACGTGCAGTCAGGGCATGCTCTTCCGCAAAAGGATTGGCCGTGCCGCCCGCCGCAGCCGGGAAGTCTTGCGCTCCGAATACGCGGTCGCTTCGGTTGTACTGGTGCACCAGCCCGACGCGAAGCGACGCATCGCGGTCGGACAGGTACGGGGACAACGGCTTCTCAAGGGTTACTTCCGACTCGATGAAGCCGAGCTTTTTCTCGGATCGGATGAGGGTGGTCGCCCGGGGACCGAGCGCCCGTGTTGGCGCTTCGTACGATACCTCGTAGTCAACGCCGCTGAGCCACGTGCCGTCGTTGTTGGTGTTCAGCGAGACGGGGTCTTCGCCATTGCTTGCAATGACCTGCGGATAGAGCGTAAGCCCGTACTGCGTACGATGGGTGTCAAACAGGTAGGCGCCGCGCGTTTGAAGGCCCACGCCGGCCCCGAACAGGTGGCTGTACGTGGCCATCGGGCGCCACCCGATTGCGTAGGCGTCCCATTGCTGCTGCGGGGGCTGAAGGAAGCGGCTTGAGACGGGAACGCTGGCTGTATTGTTGAGCCGGTTCCGGTCCGGGGTTAAAAGCGCCGGATCCAGCACCGCCCGCTCGGCCTTCGCTGGTACATCGACCGTCACCGTGTACTCGGGGTACGTCCAGGGCCACGGCTCGGCCACCACCCAGTCATCGGGGACCGGCTTGTGCCCGTGCATGACGACGAGGGGAATGTTGATCCACTGCTCGCTGCCATCCGCAAGCGAGAGGCGAACGTCCTGCGGCATGGCAACCGGGTCGTGGCGGCGGAGGGTGAGCGTGACCTCGAAACCGTCCGCCGTACGGGCCTGGCTCATTGATTCGATCCCGTAGTCGAGCTCGCGGGTTGTGTTGGTGAACTGCTCGAAGTACCAGTCGAGTCGCAACCCACTCACGTCTTCTGCGAACTTCTCGACGTCGAAAGGATCCGGGTGCTCACCGGAGCGGCGCTCGAAATACTCCCGCAGCCACTGGTCGCGGTTGTCTTCACCGATCACGTAACTCATCATCTCCACGACCATCTCGCCACCCGGGTACGCGGAGATGCCGTATCCCAGGTTGGTTTCGAACCAGTCCGCCGGTGTGTTGAACCGTTCGAGGAGGCCGACGTGTTGCGCGAACAGGACGCTGATGTACGCCCCCGTGTGGGAGGGATCCTGCCGGCCGTTGACATGGGCGACGCCCTCCGTTGTGGCGTAGCTGGTGAAGCCTTCGTCCATCCACGCATAATCGGCCTCGTTCGTGCCGAGGGCGCTGTAGAACCACTCGTGAGCCGCCTCGTGCGCGGTTACGCCCAGTAGAGAGGCCGGGCTGCGTTCACCCGTCAGGAAGTTGATCATCGGGTACTCCATGCCACCGTCTCCAGCCTGCGCGACGGTGAACTGAGGGTAGGGGTAATCGCCGTAAGCGTCGCCGAAGTAGTTGATCAGATCGGGTACCCACCGCTTCATGGGCGCCCAGCGCTCCTCAACGTCGGCCTCATAGAGCAGGTGATAGCGCGTGCCTCGAGCGTCGGAAAAGGTCTCGTGGATGTAGTCCGGGTCGGCAGCCCAGGCGAAGTCATGCACGTCTTCGGCCCGGAAGCGCCAGGTGAGCGAGTCGCTTGTGGCGGAACGGTCCTCCGGGCGCCACATGCCCTCATCCATGTCGTATCCGTGGCCGACCTCGTCGGGATTCTGGAGGACGCCGGTTGCGCCGAGCGTGTATTCCGCCGGTGCCGTGATGTTGACCTCGAACGAGCCGTAGGGCGCGTAAAACTCGCGGCCGACGTACGGGTCGGGGTGCCACCCGCGCTCGTCGTACTCCGCCAATTTCGGATACCACTGACTCATCGAAAACTCGATGCCCTCGTCGTTCATCCAGCCGCTTCGCCGCGTCTGCTTGGGTACCTGCGACTCGAACGTCATCTCGAACGTGGATGAGGTGTTCGGCGGAATGGGCGAGGCAAGGTCGACGCGGACGACGGTTTCCCGCAGGGTGTAGTCGACCGGAACGCCGTCCTGCTGGAGGGAAAGGATTCGGTGATATCCGCGCGTGTCTGCATCCAGATTGAAAATGCGGGGGACGATGCGTCCGTCCGGGTCGGGCAGATGGCGGTTACGCTCCGCCATCATCGAATTGGGGTGAAATGCGTTGAAATAGAGGTGGTAGTAGACCGTTCGAAGCGTATCGGGGGAGTTGTTGGTGTACGTCAGTCGCTGAGAACCGCGCATTTGATGGCGGTCTGCGAGCAGCGTAATGTCCATCTCGTACTCCACGCGCTGCTGCCAGGGTTGAGATGCCTGAGCCTGCGCGGACTCGACGGGGAGGAGCCACGAGACAGCGATCAGAAGACCGACCGCAACACCGGTAAGGCGAGAGAGCATAAGTTGAGCGAGGGCTGGGGAGAGGGCGCCGGAGAATCGGATACAACCGACCTCGGAGTCTTTATCGGAAAGGCGTGTATTGTTTCGGTTTCAAACGGATTGAGGTCGGAGACTGGTTTGCGACGCAGTCCGATGGGGCCGGGTGGCCGCGGATAGACGGCGACCTCGTTTTCGAATTCCCCGCGACGGCGAATCATGGAAATGGAGGAAACGTTTTTCACCTAGCATTCCGTTCTGCATTCCCTCAACCCTCGTCGCCCGACATGGCCTCTTCTTCCCGCCCCTGTCCGTCCTGCGGCGCCCGTGTCCCTGCCGGTGCCGATCGCTGCGACCTCTGCGGCCACGACATGACCGCGGACTCCGAACCGACGCCGTCAGATCCCGCGCCCGAAGCCGGGGCATCCGAACGTGAGTCCGCATCCGGGGCCGCGGCTCCCGAGGCCGAGAATGCCGAACGATCCGCGGAAGGGATGTCTGCGGAGGACGAAGCTGCAAATCCGGACGCCGTTTTCTGCAATGCCTGCGGATCCGAAAACCCGCCGGCAGCCAATTTCTGCAGCCAGTGCGGGGCAAACCTCGGAGAGGTGCCGGACGGTACGCGGCGCGTGGACCCGCGGCTTCCATCGGGAGCGTCCGCCGGCGACGAGGAGGACGCCTCGACGAAGGAAGAAGAGGAGCAGCAGTTGATGTCTCAGCAGCTTCTTCTCACGATCGGGGCTGCCATTCTCGTGGTTGTGGCGCTGTTCTTTGTTTCGCTCTGGAGTCAGAGTAAAAACTGGGACTCCAACGGCGAATCGGGCAGCCCACAGGCGGCGGCACAGGCCGAAGGCGGACCAACAACAGGCCCGGCCGCAGGTGGCTCGGCGGGGGGCGCTGCACGCGGTGCAACAACCGGCCCCTTCGGCGGCCAGGATATGAGTACGCTGCTTGAAGAAAACGGTGTTGAGCTCTCCGAGTCGATTCAGGTCCGCGTCGACTCGCTTGAAGAGCAGCTCTCCGGCGTCGACGGGCAGGTTCGCCGCACGATTCAGGAGCAACTCGTCAACCTGTACGTCGGTGCCGATGCTTTCGGACGTGCCGCACAGCTGCAGAAGGACATGTCGGAGACATCCGGGAACGCAGAGGACTGGCGTCGGACCGGCGATCTCTTTTACAACTGGATGGAGTACGTCGGGCAGGAATCCAACGGTCGAAATCCGGCCATTGCCCCGATCGGTCGACGTGCTATCTCCGCATATGAGAAGGTACTCGAGAGCGAGCCTGCCAACCACGACGTTCGGACGGACATGGCAACGGTCCTGCTCCGATCCAACGATCCAATGCGGGGCGTCGAAGAGCTGAATCAGGTTCTCGATGCCGACTCCACGTTCGTACCGGCCCGCTTCAACAAAGGCATTGCGCTTCTCTGGATTGGACGCTACGATCAGGCCATCGAGCAGTTTGAGGCCGTCAAATCGTTGACAGGGAAAGGTTCGCCGCAGTTTGAGCAGGCCACCCGCGCGATAGAGCTGGTCCGTGAGGAGCAGAATGCGCAGGGTTCGCCGTCTACGCCTGCACAGCCGCCCGTGTCGCCCGCCGAATGATTGCGTTGGCACCGTCCGCCCCCGAAAACGGATTCACGTCGGCGATACCGCTCGATTTAGGGTCCGGGCCCGTTCCCAAGCGTCTTCATGTCTGACCCCGCAAACGTCTCCGGAGAGGTGTCGCTGGCCGCGCGCCTTGCATGGCTCGGTGCCGCCCTCTGGGTGATCGCCGTAAAGGCGGTTGTGGTGGTCACCTGGACGCCGGTGGAGATTACCGTCCCGCGGGCGCGGCTCTGGATGTACGCCGTAGCGCTCGGTCTGCCATGCCTTCCGCCTGTCCTGGTTGCTGTCCGCAGCGCGCTCGCCGGGCACTGGCGGCGCGGGCTCATCGCCTCGGCCGTTCTCGGCCTGCTCCTCACGGGGATCACGGCGTCGGGCGCCGGCTCCGCGGCGGTGGATGCAGCGAAGCGGTGGGAGACCGTGGAGATTCTCTACCGGCACCGCACCGAAAGCAACCGAACCATCGAACGCCAGCGGCGCGCGGACGGGCCTGGCTGGGAGGGCCGAACGGTGCAGACGCGTCCCATCACCTCCTTTCTGTCGTATACCGAGTTCGTCGGAGACGACGATCCGGGCCCGGCCTGGGTCCCCGTCCCGCGATGAGCACGGTCGTGTAGCATGGCGTGCCGGCCGCCGGCATTCCCATCACGTCCGTCACGCAAAGATGTGTTGACACTGTCCTGTCGTCGCGGGCGCCCACTCCTCCAGGAGCATGTCCGCTCCCACCCGGCCCTCCCGCATGTATCCGTAGAGGATGGCTCGCCGATCCGCGGAGGTCCGGTTCCGCCGCCGATGCCTTTCCATCGCAAATCTCGCTCAGCGCGGGTCTAGGGCTGATGGCCGAGGTCGAACCAGGAGCGTCGAACCGAGAAGAACACCGGCCCCGACGAGCGTCCACGACGCCCTTCATCCCAAATCGCGCACTCTGTCCCTCTTTTCCGATCCCCTACATACCTCCCGGTCCATACCCAGATTCGAAGTCGAGCATGCCGTGATGTATGTTCATGACGTGCCGGCATCCCCCGCACGTCCGGGGGCAACCCGGGCCGATATTCCTTCCGCCGTCGAATCCAACCTGTATTGATGAAGACGCTGATCGAGAACCTTGATCGTGAGAAAATCGCTGCTGCGGTTTCGGACGCTGAAAACCGGACGGCCGGCGAGATTGTGCCGTACGTCGTTCCCCGGAGCGATCGTTATGAGATCGCCGTCTGGCGCGGAGCGTCGGCCGTTGCGCTCCTCTCGGTGACCGTCGTGCTGTTGATCGTACAGTTCTACCAGGGCTGGGGGCTCGGGTGGTTGTTTACGCCTTGGGCCGTCGCAATGGTGGCCCTCCTCGGCGGTGTCGTCGGAGCGATCCTGGGTGCCTACGTCCCGCCGATCCAGCGTGCCCTCGCGGGGAGCGATGTGCTCGATCTAACGGTGCACCGGGCGGCCATGCAGGCCTTCGTGGAGGAAGAGGTATTCTCCACGCGCGATCGAACCGGCATTCTCCTTTTCGTCTCGCTGCACGAGCACCGCATCGAGGTCCTCGGGGACACGGGGATCAACGCGAAGGTCAGTGAGGACGAATGGATCGACGTCGTCCATCGCATTCGGACCGGCATCGAAAACCGAAACCTGACCGCCGGTCTCGTCGATGCGATCGAGATGTGCGGGAAAATGCTTGAACGCCGCGGCGTCGATATTCGCCCGGACGACGAGAATGAGCTGTCCGATTCGATCCGAACGCCGGGCTTCGGTCCTTCCACGGAAGAGGGATCTTCAGAAAGCCGCGACTCCTGAATGCTCCCGCGCCCGCCTGAGGCCCTTCCGTCGATCTGTCCCCTTTCCACCGATAGATAGATGCTCCCGTCCTTTCGAAGCGCCGTCGTTCCCTCACTCAGCACGCTGCTGCTCTACGTGCTGTTCGCGCTGAACCCCGGGCACGTTGCGGCCCAGCCGGTCCCCGACCTCACCGGCCGCGTCGTCGACAATGCGGACATGCTCGCTCCGACCACGGAGCAGATCATAAATCAGCAGCTCAGGCAGCATGAGGACACGAGCGGCAACCAGGTGGCCGTCCTGACCGTGCAGTCTCTCGGCGGGTACGCGATCGAAGACTACAGCCTCGCCGTTGCTCGGGAATGGGCGCTCGGCACCGAGGAATTCGATAACGGCGTTCTGATCATGGTCGCCAAAGAGGAGCGCCGGATGCGCATTGAAGTGGGGTTCGGACTCGAAGGTGTGTTACCCGATGCGACGGCGGACCGCATCATCCGTCATGAGATGCGTCCACGATTCCGTGACGGCGACTTCGACGCCGGAGTCCGTGCGGGCGTCACGGCGGTTCTGGAGTCGATCGAAGGGACGTACGAACCGCCGGCTGCAAGCTCCGACGGCGTGCCCACGCGCGTCGGCGGACTGTTCGCGCTCCTTCTGGGCGGCCTCTTCGGCATCCTACCGGCTTATCTGATTCTCACCGGCACCGCGAAGAACGGTATCGGGTGTCTTCTGATCGGGATATTTTTCCTCGGGCTGATCCCGCTAGTCGGAACGGTTTCGTTCTTCGCCGGGCTGGGCATGGTCATTTTCGGCGAGTCGCCCCTCGCGCTCGTGCCGGTTGCCATCGGGGTGCCGGCGGCGCTCATCGCGTTCATCTGGCATCTGGTGCTCGTCCTCCGAAGCGACGACGTGAAGGACATGCGAGAACGGTTTCAGGACGGCGAAACCATCAAGCGCGGACTGCAACTCGGTTGGTTGTACCTGCCTGCGAGCATGTGGACGAAGTCGCAGGTGATCTCATCGGGCACCGGAGTGAGCGGCGGCGGCTTTAGCTCCGGCGGATTTTCGGGCGGCGGCTTCAGCGGTGGAGGTGGCTTCAGCGGCGGCGGCGGATCGTTCGGAGGAGGTGGGGCCAGCGGAAGCTGGTGAGGCCGCCCACCGCAGCAGCGGGTCCTCGTCCCGCTCGTGAGGTGATTTAATAAGCTCCGGACCTACGCGGTGCCGTGTTCGATTTCGAGGACGAGCCCGTCGGCATCTCGCACGAACATCCGGCCTTTCATCTCCTGGTACGGGTACCCGGCCGCGTCGAGGCGAGACCGTAGAGCATGCCATTCCGGTTTTTCCAGAGAAAAGCCGAGGTGATGGATGCCGCCGCGACCCGGGACGGACGGATGTTTCATCTCGGTCATCTCGATCAGTTCGACGATGTCCTTCCCCTCGTCGTCTGCTAGCATCGCGCGCCTGCGTCCCTCACGGATGGGGTCGTCTTCGACCACGCGGCACTCCAGACCGAGGAGATCCACGTAGAACGAGACCGCTTCGTCCAGATCGGTCGTCATGATGGACGCGTGATCCAGGTGAAGGCGGAACGAGGTCGATGACGACTGCTCCGTCTCGGATGAGGGCGATGGGTCGGATGATTTCATGATGTCAGGCGATGCTTCGGGAAAAAGGTCGGCGGTCTACCGGTCAGGCAGATGCCGTCGATGGCTGAAAAACGGTAGCGTCGATGTTCAGACGCTTCATCTTTTTGTAGAGTCCCTGCCGGGTAAGGCCCAGGACATCGGCGGAGGCGGTGATCTGTCCGTCGCAGGCGGCTAGCACCCGCTTGATCACGGCTGCCTCGGTGGCTGCCAGTACGTCGCTGAGCGACGTCTCCGGCTGCAGCACAGATTCAAGGGCCGGCGCATCTCCGTCGTCTCGTGCAGGTCGCGTCGACGGACGAGAGAGGGGAGAGGCGTCCGCAGCATCCTGGATCGGGTCGGACAGCAGCTCCTCGTCGATCAGGGGGGCCGGCTCGGAATGGACGAGCAGAAGCGTCCGCTCGATCTCATTTCGGAGCTGCCGCACGTTCCCCGGCCAATCGTACTGCAGCATGGCGTTGACGGCCCGGCTCGTGATCGAAACCGGCGGCGTGCCGTCGGGACGCAGGGCCTCAATGTAGTGCCGCACGAGGAGCGGGATGTCCTCCCGGCGGTCGCGAAGCGGTGGAACGCGGATCGGAATCACGTTCAGGTGCAGGTAAAGGTCTTCGCGGAAACGGCCGTCTCGCATGGCCGAGCGGAGGTCGGCAGCGGACGTAGCCACCACTCGAACGTCCACCGGGGTTGGATCGGACGCACCAACGGGGACGACGTCCCCGGATTCGATCGCCTCGATCAAACGGTCTTGCACGGATTCCGGCAGCGCGTCGACGTCGTGCAGAATCACGGTCCCTCCGTCAGCAGACTGAAAGGCCCCCCGCGTAAACGTTCCATCTCGCGCATCTCCAAACAGTTTGCGATCGATCGGCTCGCGCTGCATGCTGGAGCACTGAACGACCGTGCACGGGGCATCGGCGCGCCCGCTCGTGGCGTGGACGGCTTCTGCGACGTGTAGCATGCCGGCCCCGCGCTCGCCAGTGACGAGAACCGGACTGTGGCTTGTGCCGATCCGCCGCAGTTGCTGGGCGACGGCCTGCATCGCCGGGCTCTCGGTGACGAAGCCGTCAACAGGGATCTCGGATGGATCTTGGAGCGCCGACCGTCGGGTGGTCGACTGGTGCTGTTCGGCGTGCTCGAGCGCCAGGCCCAGAACAGACAGCCATGGGCGGATCCGATCGAGAGCCTCCATGCCGGAGTCCGCGTTGTCGGAGGGCGATGTAGGAATGTCGACACCAAAAAAGTACGGCGTCTTCGAGGCACCTGACAGTCGGATCCACCGGATCGTCTCTGTGCGGGGTGCAGAGGGCTCCAGGGCGGAACCGTTGCCGTTGGGGCTGGCGATGCGCAATGCGACCGGGTCCGGAAGATTGTCTGGGTCGGTGCCGGAGGCGTGCAGCCGCTCCAGCGTTCCCGACGCGGACCGCCGGTACAGTCCAATCCAGCGCGATGGAAAGAGGGGCTTCACGGTGTGGATCCACGTTTCCGCCACAAGAGGGACGGAACGGGACGCGTGGGAGAGGAGGGCACCGATGACGTCTTCGAACGACTCGGCTGCCGGCTCGCCGGACGCGGTGGCCGGCCCGCATGGAACGGGTAATTCCGTGACGCGCTCGTCCCGCCCGGCGGGGTCCGCGTCTGCGCTCTCATCCGTCGCCGCAAGCCGATCCGAGAGATCGCGAACTGCGGCTTGATCCTGGATCACGGACGCGGCGGAGCGGGCCACGCTGTAGGCCACGCGGGCGTCGCCGCAGTGCCCGAGCGCACGGGCAACGTCGCCTTCCGCGGATGCGCGAAGGACTACGTACGGCAGTACGGTATCGTAATCGCCGTACGCGGAGGTCGACTCCATGACGGTTCGGGCTTCCTCAGCGGCGCCGCGCCGAACCAGCAGGGAGGCGCGGGTACAGAGGCATCGCAGCTGGTGCCCCCGGTGACCCGTCTCGCGCGCATTTCGAAGCGCCCGGAGCGTCCACCGATCGGCATCGTCGAGTGCTCCGTTTCGCGTCAGTAGCTCAGCCCGAAGCAGAGCGACGTGAGAGCGGTGGAGGCCGTGCGGGAGATGGTGTGCCTGCTCGAAGAGGTCGTGCAGGTGGTCTTCCGCAACGTCCGTTCGACCGCACCGGAGGGCGATACGGGCCCGAAGCGTTTGAAGATGCGCACGACCGACCGGGTACTCCTTCACGATATCGGCAGCACGATCGATCACGTCTTCCGCTCGCTCGAGCTGTTGCGCCCGGAGTAGGGCACCGACGTGCGCGTGGTAAGCGGCAAGGAGCGGATAGTTGGAGATTGCCGACGGCGGCGAGAGCAGGCGTTCGGCCGATTCGGCTTGCTCCGTAATCGATTCCGGGCTGGCCCCCAGGTCGTACGAGAGCGCCGCCCGCTGTGCCGCCACGTGGCCCCGGATACGGTGGTCATCGCGTTCTTCGGCGATGTCCGACAAAGCGTCGAGATGGCGTCGGGCCTCCTCGTAGCGTCCTTCGAATCGCAACGCGGGAACGCGCAGATCGTGGAGCCATCGAGCGGCCAGCTGGTCGTCGACCTTCTCAAGGAGAGACGCTGCCTCATCCAGCGCGCGCCGCATCAAGTTGTATTCGTCGAGCGCGAAATAGGCGCGGGCCTGGCCAAGTCGTGCCCAGCAGCGCCCACGCACGCTGTGGTGGCGGGCATATAGCGACAGTGCTTCGTCAAGGAGGGAAAGGGCACGTGCCTCCTCGTCGGATGTCGTATCTCGAAATGCGTGCGCCCAGCCGAGCCAGAGGGCGACGTCGGCCCGCGCCGTCGGACTACAGCGATCGCGGAAGTCGACCGACTCGAAGGGTTCGAGCCGCTCCAGCGCACGCTCCGGTCGTCCGGCATGCACGACGTCGATGCAGGCGGCCAGGCTTTGCAGCCGCACGACGCCCTCATCCACCGTCACGGACCCATCCACCGGCTCGAGAAGGGGCTCGAGCATACGGGCTACGTCCTCTGCTCGTCCGTCGGCGAGCAGATCCACCGCCATGGCAATGGTCTGGGCGTAGCGCATGAAAGGAAGGGGCGTTAGAGTTAGATCGGAGGCTACAGGCTCCAGGTTCACGCATTTGCAGCGAACCGTGACGACCTGTGGTGCGGCCTGGCGATGCGTGTCAGAGACAGTCTACTTACATAAAGCCGAGCTCGAGTTGTGCTTCTTCCGACATCATCTCCGGGGTGAAAGGTGGATCGAATGTGAGTTCCAGGTACACGCTTTCCACACCGTCCGTCATCCGGACTGCGTCTTCGACCTGCCCGGGCAGGATGCCTGCGGCCGGGCAGTTCGGGGCCGTCAGCGTCATGAGTACGTCCACATGATTGTCATCCTGCACGTCGATATTAAAGATCAGCCCCAGATCGTACACGTTGACTGGAATCTCCGGGTCGTAAATCTCTTTGACGTTTGCCACGATGCGCTGCTTGAGATCCGTTTCCGGCTCCGGCTGCATGTGGGCGGGGATGATCTCCGGACGCTCCAGCTCGCGTTGTTCGTCCGAGCGATCCGGGGTCTCGTCGGTGGTGTCGGGAGGCACGGTGTTAGACATGGCGGGACGGGTTAACAGAGAATCAGGGTGGCTGGGCGGACGTCATGCGTACTGCGACGCCCGGTCTTTCATTTGTTCAATCATGGCCGCGAGCCCGTTGCTGCGCTGCGACGACAGGTGCTCACGCATTCCGATTTCATCTAGAAAGTCGAAATCGGCCTTCTGCACGACCGCGGGCGGTTGTTCGTTGAGAACGCGAATAATGAGAGCGGCGAGCCCGCGGGTGATCTTCGCATTGGAGTCTCCCCGAAACATGAGCACACCGCGATCCTCATCGTAGTCTGCGCGGATCCACACCTTGGACTGGCAACCGTGGATTCTATGCGCATCCGTTTTATCCTCGTCGTCGATAGGAGGGATGTCATCGCCCATCTCGATGAGGTACTCGTACCGGCTCATCCAGTCCGGGAAGAGGGCGAACTCGTCCACAATCTCACGGGCGCGATCATCTACAGCAACGGTCATGGAAAAGGGGGAGCGAGAGAGACAGTGTACTCAGCGGAGCATGGTGGTTGCGGTCTCGAGCGCATCGACGAGCGCATCTGCGTCGTCGCGCGTGTTGTAAAACGCGAACGATGCCCGCAGAGTGCCGGGAAGGCCGAGCCGCTGCATGAGCGGCTGCGTGCAGTGGTGCCCGGTGCGAACGGCGATGCCGAGCCGGTCGAGGATCGTGCCGACATCGTACGGATGCAGGTCCTCGAACGCCATCGAAAGAACAGACGCCTTGTTCGGAGCGGTGCCAATGACGCGCAGGCCGTCGATCGATCTCACACGCTCGGTGGCATAAGCAAGCAGGTCCGCTTCGTGGGTGCCGACTGCTTCTGGATCGAGCTCTTCCATGTACCGGGCGGCGGTCCCGAGAGCAATGGCGTCGGCGATGTTGGGTGTCCCGGCTTCGAGCCGGTGCGGGAGATCAGCATACGTGGTCTTTTCGAAGGTGACCTCCTCAATCATGTCGCCGCCTCCCTGATACGGGGGAAGCGACTCGAGCATCTCTCTGCGCCCGTAGAGGACGCCGATACCCGTGGGGCCGCACATCTTGTGGCCGGAGAAGCAGTAGAAGTCGGCGCCGATCCGTTGCACATCGATGGGGCCGTGCGGGACGGACTGCGCGCCGTCCACGAGCACCGGAATACCACGATCGTGGGCCAGATCGACGATGTCCTCGACCGGATTAACCGTCCCGAGCGCATTGGAGATGTGGACGACGGAGACCAGGCGCGTCCGGTCTGTCAGTGCGTCATTCAGAGCGTCAAGATCCAGCACGCCGTCGTCCGAAATCGGCACCACCTTGAGACGGATGCCGCGCGTGTCCCGGAGCATCTGCCACGGGACGATGTTCGCGTGGTGCTCCATCTCGGTGATCACGATCTCGTCGCCTGCTTCAAGGCGCTGCCCGTAGGTATTGGCCACGAGGTTGATCGACTCGGTCGTGCCTCCCGTGAAGATGACCTGCTCGGTCGCCGCGGCGTTGATATACGACCGGACGGCCTCTCGCGCCTCTTCGTACGCATCCGTCGCATTCTGACTCAGGCGGTGGACCCCCCGGTGGACGTTGCTGTTTTCCGAGCGGTAATATCGGTTGAGCCGATCGATGACGCTCTCCGGCTTCTGCGATGTTGCCGCATTGTCTAGGTATACAAGCGGCGTGTCCTCGTACACTTCCTGTCGAAGCGCGGGAAAGTCCTGCCGCACACGGTCCACGTCGAATGTTGCGGGCGTCGGAGCGGTAGTCGGCATGGTATTGAGGCGTCGAGGGGAGGAAGACGTCGGTGGATGCGCATGCGGGCGGGACTGTGCCGTAGTGCGCCACAGGCCCGCCCGTCAATGCCCGACCGGGTGCCGCGTCACGCGACGGTGACCGGCGACCGGGCCGCTTCACGCTGTGCCGGACGCATTATTCGCTCCGGTCAAAGTAGCTGGCGAAGCGTTCGCGGAGGCGATGCGTCATGTGCTCGCGCAGGGCATCGACGCGGATTTCGTCCACAATGTCCTGGGCAAACGCCTGGAGCATCAGGATGCGCGCACGCTTCTCCGAGAGGCCGCGCGACCGGAGGTAAAAGATTCCCTCTTCGTCGAGCTGCCCCGACGTGGCTCCGTGGGAGCACTGCACGTCGTCCGCGTAAATCTCGAGTTCGGGCTTCGTATACATGTTCGCCTCGTTCGAGAGCACGATGCTCTTGTTCGACTGGTAGGCGTTGATCCGCTGGGAGTCCGGGCGGACAAACACTTTCCCGTTGAAGACGCCCTTTGATGCGTCGTTCAGGACGTTCTTGTAGAGCTCATTGCTGACGCAATCGGCGTGAACGTGGTCGACCAGCGTCTGATTGTCGACGTGCATCTGGTCCTTGCCGAGGTACAACCCGTACAGGTTGGACTCGCAGAATTCGCCATCGGGGGTAATGGTGAGGTTGTTGCGCACCATCTCACCCGACAGGGTGATCGTGTTCGTCGAGAAGACGCTGTTGTCTTCGTGGTACGCCGCCGTGGTTTGCACCTGCGACGAGGCATCACTCTCCACCTGACCGATGTAGTGGTCCAGATTGCCGCGAGCGCCGACGTAGGCTTCGCGCACGGTGTTGGTGAAGACCCGGGCGTCGGTGAGCGTGTGCTGCATCTCGATGATGGTCGCGATCCCGCCGTCTTCCACGACGAACAGGTGACGCGGCTGAATCATCACGTCGGCATCGGACACCGTCAGGTGCACGGCGTAGATCGGCTTTTCGACCGCCGTACCACTGGGTACGTACACAAAGAGGCCGTCCTGGACGAACGCCGTGTTCAGCGCGGTCATGGCCTCGTCTTCGAAGTCCGCGTACTTGCCGTAATGTGCCTCCACGATGTCCGGGTGGTTGGCACCGGCATCGGCAAGGCTCGAGACGACCACGCCATCCGGCAGCGTGCCGATATCGGAAAGGCCGTTGTGGACCCGTCCGTTGACCGTCACGACGCGGTGAGCATCCAGGTCCTCGATCAGCACATCATCGAGGTCGGAGGCGTCCACGTCCGGGACGTTCATCGAGAGCGGAAGCGTGTACTCCCGGTCGACGATTTTCGAGATGTCCGTGTACTTCCAGGCCTCCAGTTTATTCGTCGGGACCCCAAGCTCGGCAAACCGCTGAATGGCGGCCTCGCGATGGCTGGAGATGGAGGCGTTTTTTCCGTTGAGCGCCTGCCCGTTGCTCATCTCAAAGGCCGAGAGGAACCGGTCCTTTGCGGGGGCGCTGGTGTCTAACGTTGTAGGCATAGGTGCGATGGAATTCAGGGGAAAAGCAGGACGGTGCGAAGGCGGCGCCGGTGTTACGCAGCAGCAGCCGCTTCCTCGCGGACCCACTCGTATCCTTTCTCTTCCAGCTGTACGGCCAGGTTCTTGTCGCCCGAGCGGACGACGCGACCATCGACCATGACGTGTACGTGGTCCGGCACGATGTAATCGAGCAGGCGCTGGTAGTGCGTGATCACGAGGAAGCCCCGGTCGTCGCTCCGCAGCTTGTTGACGCCGTCGGAGACCTGACGCAGCGCGTCGATGTCGAGGCCGGAGTCGGTTTCGTCGAGAATGGCAAGGCGCGGCTCAAGCATGGCGAGCTGGAAAATCTCATTCCGCTTCTTCTCGCCGCCGGAGAACCCTTCGTTCACCGACCGCTTCGTGAGGTCGGCGCTGAGGTCGACGAGCTTCGCCCGCTCGCGGACGAGCTTGAGGAAGTCGCCGGCTCCGAGCTCTTCTTCGCCTCGCGCTTCGCGAACCGCGTTCACGGCCTCGCGGAGGAAGTTCGTCATGCTCACGCCGGGCAGTTCAACCGGATACTGAAAAGCGAGGAAGACGCCCTTCTCGGCGCGCTCTTCCGCCTCCAGTTCGAGGAGATCTTCTCCGTCATACAGGATTTCACCCTGGGTAACGACGTATTCTTCCCGGCCGGCCAGAACTGCGGCGAGGGTGCTTTTCCCCGATCCATTAGGGCCCATGATGGCGTGAACTTCACCGGTGTCGAGCGTCAGGTCAACGCCTTTAAGAATTTCGATGTCCTCGTCTTCGACGCTGACGTGGAGGTTTTTGACTTCAAGGAGTGCCATGTGTGGTGTCCGTCTACAGGTATTCAGATTCGAAATAGGGTACCGCGAGGAGCGCGACCGGTGCGATAAGCAGGCCGCGCTCCGGAAGGGATGGAGGCGTTATCCGACCGAGCCCTCGAGCTCGATGGCGAGCAGTTCCTTCGCCTCGACGGCGAATTCCATCGGCAGCTCGGCCAGGATCTCTTTGCAGAAGCCGTTCACGATGAGCTTCAGGGCTTCTTCCTCACCGAGACCGCGCTGGTGGCAGTAGAACATCTGATCTTCGCCCACCTTCGAGGTCGTAGCTTCATGCTCGACCTGCGCGGACGGGTTGCCGATCTCGATGTACGGAAACGTGTGCGCGCCGCACTGATCGCCGATCAGCAGCGAATCGCACTGGGAGAAGTTGCGTGCGTTCTCCGCGTTCTTCCCGACCTTCACAAGGCCGCGGTAGCTGTTCTGCGCCTTACCGGCGGAAATCCCTTTCGAGATAATGGTCGACTTCGTGTTCTTGCCGAGGTGGACCATCTTCGTCCCGGTGTCGGCCTGCTGATGACCTTTGGTGAAGGCCACCGAATAGAACTCGCCGACGGAGTCATCCCCTTTCAAGATCACCGACGGGTACTTCTGTGTGACGGCCGAGCCGGTCTCAAGCTGCGTCCAGCTGATCTTCGAGCGATCGCCTTTGCAGATGCCGCGCTTCGTGACCAAGTTGTACACACCGCCCTCGCCGGTCTCCGGGTTGCCCGGGTACCAGTTCTGGATCGTCGAGTACTTGATCTCGGCGTCCTCATGTGCCACCAGCTCGACGCAGGCCGCGTGCAGCTGATTTTCCTTGCGCATCGGGGCCGTGCAGCCCTCCAGGTAGCTCACGTACGATCCCTTTTCCGCAACGATAAGCGTCCGCTCAAACTGACCGGTACCCTGCTCGTTGATTCGGAAGTAGGTCGACAGCTCCATCGGACAGCGGACGCCCTCCGGGACGTACACGAAGGAACCGTCAGAGAAGACGGCCGAGTTGAGCGCGGCAAAGTAGTTGTCCGTATACGGAATCACGGACCCGAGGTGCTCCCGCACGATCTCCGGATGCTGCCGTGCGGCCTCGCCGAAGGACATGAACAGCACGCCCTTCTCCTTCAGCTTCTCCTTAAACGTCGTGGCCACGGACACACTGTCCATGACGGCATCAACGGCGACACCCGTCAGCTGCTTCTGCTCCTGAAGCGGAATGCCGAGGCGCTCGAACGTCTCGAGCAACTCGTCCGGGACCTCGTCGAGGCTGTCGTACTGCGCCTTATCTTTGGGCGCGGAGAAGTAGCTGATATCCTGCAGGTCCGGCTTGACGTACTTGAGGTGCGCCCACTCCGGGTAGCTGTCCTCATCTTCCATCAGCATCTTGAAGTACCGGAACGCCTTCAGGCGCCACCCCAGCAACCATTCGGGTTCGTCTTTCCGCTGGGAGATGTACCGAACGATGTCCTCGTTCAGCCCTTTCGGGGCCTTTCCGGACTCTACATCGGTGTGCCAGCCGTGTTCGTACTCTTTGCTGGCTACCCCCTCTAGATATTCGGTTTCAGACTGGCTCATAAAATCCTCGTCCTTGAAGAAATTATTGCGTGCTCGTGGCGGCGACGCTGAACGTCGCGTCAGTGCTTCTGGCTCGGTGCTTCTAGACCGGTGCTCTTGGCGGCGTGCTCGGGCAAAGACCTACCACCCGGTCGGGCCGAATGATCTTGATCAGGACCCGCGTGTCAACATCCGTTTACGTCATGCTTTATTGTCAACGCGCGATTACAACAATGCTTAAGGCGCCGCGTTCCGGGGCGATTCAACGCGGTTACGTCTTCATTGCAGTTTTCTCGACCCGCCTCCGACTCGGCGTGGGGGCACATCTTTCGCACGGGTTTGCATTTTTCGCACGGGTGCGTGTCCGGTCGACGCTCGCGTACAGGAGTCGCGTACAGGGAGCAACGGCACCGCGCCGCATGCTTCGCGCTACCCCGAACACGGGACAAGGCCTACCGCCCAGGCTTCACCGGCTGCTTTCGCCGGTAGTATGGACAGGCAGAGATGAGAAACTTGCAGACAGCCGAGAGGTACGAAACCGGCATTGTCGATACGGAAGTGCGGCCCGATAAGGCAACCTGATTCTGCGGCCGCGCATAGCCGGACTCGATACGGAAACACCCTGTGAAAACCCGCTTCAACCGGCATTATGGACATTTCCATCACAGATGAGGCCCTTTCTCAACTGCGCGACGTGGCCTCGGACGAAGCCGTCAATCTGGACGACACGCTGCTTCGGATCGCGGTCGTGCCCGGCGGATGCTCCGGGCTGACGTACGACCTGGGCTGGGATACGACCGTGCAAGACGATGATGAATTAACGGAGGTCGACGGCTTCCGCATCGTTCTCGACGCAAAAAGTGCTCTCTACTTGGAAGGCTCCGAACTTCACTTCACGGACGGCCTGCAGGGGGATGGATTCCACTTCTCCAATCCGCAAGCTACCCGTTCCTGCGCCTGCGGCGAATCCTTCGGGATGTAACCGATCTGCCGTTCGCAGCAGTACGGCGGTCGTCGGGACGAATGTCTCGGGTTCGATCCGGGCGGTCGCAGTCCGCGAGCTTTCACGTAAACAAGCGTTTACAGCGTAGAATGACGGAGTCCGACGAGGTCCACCTCGAGCCCGGCAGTCGCCAGGCCCGATTGCACGAACTGTTTGCCCTGGACCTCTGGTGGAGTCTCGCCATGATGGCGATCGGCCTCGGGTGTGCAGCCGTATTGTTTGCATTCATCCAGGGGGATGCGCTTCGCGTGGCCGGGCTCGCCGTTGGAGCGGCGGGCGTCCTAACCTTCTCCGTCCGGCTTGTCTATCTTCGCGGCTGGAGCGGCTCACATCTAGATGAGTGGGGGGCGATTGTCGCCAGCGTCGCCGTATTGATTGCGTGCACGGAGACGGTTCACGCCATCCTGAGTATGCTGTAGCGTTTCCGACACCACGGGGGCGGTCAGACACGACAGGGCGTAAAGCGCCGGGTGCCTACGGGCCGGTGTCTATCCGTTTCCAGCGTACCCGGTCACCGGCAACCAGCCCATACGTATCCGAAAAACCGGCCGGCGTCTCCAGCACGTAACGCGCCGGGACGCCCGACTCAACGAGATCTGGAGAAAACGGCCGCGCATATTTCGAGATGCTGACGATTGTCGAGTCGGCATCGATGAAGATGATGTCGAGCGCCACCGGCGTGTTGGACATGTGGAAGTAGCGCGGCTGTTCGTCGTCGAACGGAAAGAGCATGCCGCTGGTCTCGTTGGGGAACGATTCACGCTGCATCATGCCCCGGACGCGCGCAGAGTCCGTTTCGGCGATCTCGATGTCGACCGTCACCACGGTGTCCTGCGTGCCTTCAGACAAGACGGCGAGCGTACCTTCGTGGTCGAAGGGAATGTACGTCGCGTTCCCGGCATCGGCCCCCTCACCGTTATGCGAGTCGCCGCCGCACCCGCTTAAACCGAGCACGAGTGCACCGGCCACGAGCAGAAGTGCTATGGAACCGGCAAGCCACGGTGCAGGGCGGGCGTGTTGTGAGCGCAAGACAGGGGGAAAGGTTGGCAACATGCTCGAAACGAACAGGGTTAAGAGGAAATGGCGACTGTGCGAACTCGCGCTGGCCGAGAACACGCCGGCGCGTGTCAGCAACGGAGGTGGTAGCGGAGATGAGCCGGTTGTTGCTTCGCTCCGGATGCGCTCACGATGAAGACGTAGCAGATGGACTTCGCGTCCACTCCACTGTCATGCCGGGCTCGATGTTGAACCGGTCGGTAAACCCGCCGCGAACCTCAACGACGTAGCGCTTTGGCGCTTCCGGGCGGATCAGTTCCGTGGAAAAGGGCGTCGTCCGTTTCGCGATATTGATAATCGTGGAATCGGGAGCCAGAAAGATGATGTCGAGCGGGAGCGGCGTGTTCTTCATCCAGAAGCCCTGTGCGTTGGTCTCTTCCAGCAGGAAGAGCATGCCCTGGTCGTACCCCATCGAGCGGCGATACATGAGACCCCGGGCGAGCTCTTCGTCGGTCTCGGCGATTTCGATATCGATGGTTCGCGCATCCGATCCATCGTCCCGTACGAAGGTCAGCGTCCCGTCCTTTCGAAACGACGGCTCGGTTCCGGGTGCGTTCTCACTGCCGGAGGACGCGTCGTCGGTGCAACTCACGAGAAGTAGCGCGGCGGTCAGGAGAAGAAGGGCGAGGCGAACGGTCCGTAGGGGCATGCCGGTCGATCCGGGGGGAGGGATGGGATTACAGGTGGCGCTCGTAGTAAACAACGTCGTCTAGCGGGTTATGGTAGTAGGCATCGCGCTCGCGAAATCCGAGACGGTCGTACACGGCCCGTGCGGAGGTCATCGAGGCGACTGTGTCGAGCCGCATGACATCGTAGTCGCGGCGCCGGGCTTCCTCTACGATTGCCTCAGCCAGTGCGCGCCCGAGTCCTCGTCCCCGGTGCCCGGGGCGGACGTACAGCCGTTTCATCTCGCAGATGCGGGTCCCGTTTTCTGTATCCAGCGGCTTGATTGCAACGACGCCGACGGCCCGATGTCCGTTACCGGTGCGCTGGTTTGTATTCGACTCTGGGTCGCGTGCGAGGAGCACTGCGCCGTCCGGCGCGGCATACGGGCCCGGGAGGGCGCGGAGTTCGCGATTGACGTCCTGAAAGTCCAGGTCGAAGTCGAGCTCGGACAGATAGTCTCGGAACAGGTCGCGGACGGCGTGCCAATCGCCGTCGGCGGCCGCTCGAATGGTGTAGCGTAGGGTGGGCATCATCAGTGTCGTTGTTCGGCGGCAAGCTGTGGCGTCACTCCGGCATCAGCTTCTCCGCGATCCCGTCGGCTACCAGTCGGCCCGACCGCGTCAGACGGAGGCACTGGTCACCGAGGCCGTTCATCAGGGAATTGTCGATCAGCCGGTCAACCAGGTCGCCTTTTTCGGCAAGCAGGTCGTAACCGTACCGCTCGTGAAGGTCGGGCAGGCTGAGTCCCTTCTGCGTTCGCATCCGGAGGAAGATAAACTCCCGTGCGAGTGAGGTCCAGTCGGCCGTTTGTCGGTACGCAATGGGTGGGTAGCGGTTGCCGAGTACCTCGACGTAGCGGTTCAGGTCGCGGATGTTTGTCCAGCGAGAGGCGCTTCGGTTTCCCGCCCGATGCGGCCACCAGAAGGACTCGGCCGAGGGCCCGACGCCGATGTAGCTGCCGTGTGCGTACGTGTTTTTCAGGTGGACGGACTCGTGCCCAGGCCGTGCGTAATGGGTCAGTTCGTAAGGGTGATACCCGGCGTCCGTCAGCATGTCGCCTGCGCGTTGGAGCTTCCGGGTCCGCTGCGTGCGGTCGTCGTCCGTTTCGCCCGGCTCGTCCGCCCGGTGCTCCATCAGGGTGACCGATGGAATGCCCATCTCGACGGCCTGCTGCAGGTTCTTTTCCCACTGCTGCATTGATTGGTCGGGCCATCCGAAGGCAAGGTCGACGGCAAGGGAGTCGAACCCGACGTTGACGGCGGTGCGGATGGTTCGGATCACGTCGGAGGCGCGGTGCGGCGCACCGAGGCGCTGAAGATCTTCCGGGTAAAAGGACAGGGCTTCGACGCTGAGCCGGTCGAAGCCCACGTTTCGCAGGCCGCTGAGGTACGTCCGCGTTGCATCCGCCGGATTGACCTCGGCCGTCGATTCCTCAAACATCGACGCGTCGAAGACATCAAGCACCGTGTTCAGGAGGGAACGGACGTGGCGCAGGGGCAGAAGCGATGGGCGACCGCCGCCAGCATAAATCGTCTGGATCGGTTCGTCCTCCGCATAATCCCGTGCATACAGCCGAAGTTCAGCATCGACCGCCTCGGTGAACGACGCCAGCGAGGACGTCCGGTCCTGCTCGTCGGGGAAGACCTCGTAGTAGGCATCGTCATACGAACGCGACGCCGTACGGAAGGGGATGTGGAAATAAAGTCCGGCCACAGAAACCAGCCGCAGAACGGCTCGACGGGTTGACGGGAAATGAATGATGTCGGATGCGTTCGGCGTACACCGACCGAGGCGCACGAAAGGTAGCAAGTCTCCGGCAGAGATGCAGGCGGCCCCGCTCGAAATAGCCGGCGGGTCGTCGCGGCGCAATCTACGGCGTCACGTTTTTCACAGCACCGTCGCCCTGCGTCGGCGGAGTCTCTGGCGCCTCATCGCCTGCGTCCGCAGCGCCTTCGATCTTCCACTGCTGAATCTCGACGTGCTCCTTGATCAGATCGATGGACTGCAAGAGGATGGTTCTGGTCAGGCGGTTCAGGCGTTGATCGTACTCGCTGGTGAGGAGCGCATCGGTGCTGATTGAGGTGATCTGGTTGATGACCTTGTCGTTCTCGAGCGAGGCGACATCAGCCATCATCTGATCGATCACGTTAAACACGATGTCGCTGATGGCACGTTCGAGTAGGTTCGCCATCGTGCGCCCTACGCCCGGAATGGCAGCGATGGCCCGAATCTCCTGGTTGCGATCGACGGCTTCGGCGATGACGTCCTCGACGTATTCCCGAAAATCAGACTGGTAGGTACCGTACGCCTTCGCCGTCGCCTCCTGAAGGCGATGTGTGACGGATTGGATGAGCAGGTCTCGCTGTGGCTCGATCACCTCCTTCGTAACCTGATCGAGGACGGGATGCCCGTCGCGAATCTCATCTTTCACTGCATCCAGAATTCGTACAGCCACGCGGTCGCTCAATTCCTCAACGACGATGCCCCCGTACTTGGAGAAGGTGCGGTAGAGCGCCGTTTTCCGAAGATCCACCAGGCCGAGACGCTGCATCTTCGGGATCATCGACACGATCCGCAACAGCCGAAGCGACCGGAAGGAGCTGACGGGAATGCAGCCGAGGACGTCGTACCAGTGGACGAACGGGTAAAAGAACCACCGGTGATACCGCTGCCGGTAAATGGCCAGGCCCCAACGAACGATAATCTCAGCCACAAACACGGCGACGAAGAGGAGATCCACGAACACGAAGTTGCTGTGGATCGTGGCGTCGTACCAGAAATAAAACCCGGGCGTCCATTCCCGGAGAACGTCCTGAACGATCGGGCTTTCGAATCCCCAGTCAAAGACGATCAGCGTGAGGTTCGAAATGATCAGGACCAGCATCACGACGTCGACAACAAGCGACAGTCGCTCTTTCCAGGTTTGCGTTCGAGGCATGAAGCGTCGATGTTGAGTCGTGAGCCGAGCACGAAGAGACGGGAGTTGCGGAAGCTCGCCCGCGTCGTGCATCGCCAATATGCGGGACGCGTCTCCAAATGTCGATGTCACGCCGCTACATTCTTGCGTATCCGGGCAGGGAGGCGCAGGTGCCCGATCGAACGACCGGTGAAGGCGTCCCCGGTACGATTCGGTGGCTGTCACGCCCGTTCGTTCCGTGTGTCCACAACAACAGTTGTCGCCGTCTATGCTCGACCTTCAGCAACTCCGCCAACAGCTCGAGCGGCTACCTGAGACCCAGTTCGAGACCCGACGTCTCCGGGAGGAGCAGCGTGCCCGGGCGGTGGCGACGCTGCGCGAGATCGCAGACGTGTGGCAGACGGTCCAGACGGACGTCGAGGAGGCGTCCCCCCGACGTCTCGTCGCTTCGCTGCGGGCCCGTCCCACAACGGTTCAACCGGCGCCATCGCGCCCAACGCCCGTTACTGTCGTGGCGACGGACGGGTCGCAGATTTATCCGGACCGGCACGTCGAGCCCGCTTACTTCCTTCTGAACATCGGGCGCGTCGCCTTTCAGTACGGAACGACCGAGCCGCCGACGCTGGATGCCGTCCCGGATCTCCGGTTTGCCGATGACCTGGACGAACATTTCGACGAAGTCCTCGCATCGATGACAACTGAGATCGTGTCGGCCCTGCGGGATGAGCAGGAGCTGGCCGAGTTGCTCGCGCTTGCCCGGGACCGCCGCGTCGCAGACCGTCCACTCGTGGCACTGGCAGATGGAACCCTCATCCGATGGATGTTGCGCGGAATGCAGAACCGCGTCGTGGAGGAAGCTCTCATCGAGCGGTACACCGGCATGCTGAAGGAATTTATGGCGGACGAGCTCCCGATTGCCTCCTACATCTCCATGCCGGGCAACACGGAACTGGTCAATCTCCTCCGATTTTATCTGGGCGAGCTCGACGACAATCGGGAGGAGCCGATCGCCCTTGGGGATGGTGCCTCCCGGTCACAGGCGATGAGGGCGGATCCTCCGGGTGAAACCCGCACGAGAGAGTCAGCCGAGGGGCCCCGCCTCGCGGGCCTTCTGGACCGCCACGTCGTCCGTGCAATCCTGCAGCCCGGTGAACGCTCGGCCGTCTTCGGGTCCACGTCCCACATCCAGCGGCAGTACCCGGAGGGGAACGAAATCTGCTATTTTTACCTGAATGTGCCCGTCACGAAGCATGACAGTGAAATCGCACGGATCGAAATTCCGGCGTGGGTCGCGGACCGCTCGGAGCTGGTCGACCGTATCCACGCAACCGTCATGAGCGAGTGCCGGAAGGGCGAAGGATACCCGCTCATCCTTGCCGAGGCCCATGAGCGCGCGGTGATCCGTGCGCCCGAACGAGAGTCCTTTCAGCGGCTCCTGGACCGAACGCTGCGCCGGGCTGGTCTCCCTTCATCCCGATCCCGGAAGCGGAGCAGCAAGCAGCGCCCCCGCGTCTGATCTCGTCCGCTTGCAGCATGATCTGCGCCGCACGAAGTTACTCTCTCATCCCTGCCTTTCCACCGACCGACCGTCCGTATGAACGTCGCCGAAGTCATCGAGTCCAGTACCCGGGCGATCGTAGCCGAAGTGTATGACGAGGCCGACGCGCCGGCTTTCGGGACATGGATACGGGTCGACGGGCGGAACGGCCGCGAGATCTTCGGTCTCGTCAGCCACGTTGAGGTTGGCAGCTACGACGGCAACCGCCAGGCTGTTGCTCTCGGCGTGTCGGAGGACGAGCGCCGCCGCGAATGGCCGATGGTGCAGGAACTCCTGCGAACGACCGTTCACGCGCAGATTCTGGCGCATCGCGACGGGGAGGGGGCGGTGCGTCAGACGCTGCCGGCTCATCCGCCGGACATCCACGCGTTCGTTCGCCCCTGTGATCCCGACATCGTTCGCAGCCTCGGGGCGCCCTACGATTTCCTTCGCACGCTGATCACGCAGCCGGCCGATCGGGTGCCGGTCGACGACCTTTTCGTCGCCGTGCTCCA
>JAAAOT010000338.1 GCA_009908725.1 Bacteroidota bacterium
GAGCAGGACGGTCGACAGGATCAGCATCGTGCCCCGCCGAACCGTCTGGATAATCGCCTCCAGAAGCCCGCCGAAGGTGAATCCCCGGCGGATGTCGACCTCGGTGGGCATGTCGCTGACAGGGTCGTGCTCGTGAGCGGGACGCACCGCCTCGCTGCGGTGCTCGATGCGGGAACGCGATTCGCGGCTTTTCAGGCCGGCTGCGAATGGGCTTCCGTTCGGTCGACGGACGCCGCAGGAGCCGTCCTCCGTGCTGCTGCACCCGGCGATGTCCGACGCCTTCGGATGCTGCGGGCGGCCGCCTCCACCTCCTGAACGAACCGATCACGCCCGTCGCGAAGCCAGGCTCGGTACGCCTCGGTTCGGGACGGGTCGACAGCTCCCGTCCGGAGGTGGTCCGAGAGACGCGAAAGATCGAACGTCTCTGTGCGGACCCCGGCTCCCGCTCGGACGGTGTCGAAGGCGTTGCACCACTGCTCGAAGTGACCCTCAACCGGGACGACCTGCACGGGCTTGCCGAGGTACATCGCTTCGGCGACGGACTCAAACCCGGCCGTAGATACGAGACCGCGGCAGCGCGCCATCATCGAAAGAAATTTCCGGCCGTCCAGTTGATGGAAGGTGAGCATATCGTCGTAGTGTTCGACCGTCGCCGCACCGGGCCGGTCCCAGAAGCAGTGAAGCCGGACATCCGGATGCGCCTCATGCCACTGAATGACCTCCTCCGCGTATCCGCGATTGACGAGGTAGACGAGGTAAAACGGCTCCGTGCGGCCGAGGGGCTGCTGAAACAGCTCGTCCCGCAGAAGGGGCGGAACGACGTTCACGTTATTCCCGAGAACCGTTTGCGTATCCTCGACCGGATACAGAGACAGCGCAAGGCAGCGATCTGCCCGCCAGGCCGTCGACCGTGCAAACGCGCGCGCCATCCAGCGGCTCAGACGGCGACCCGGGGGAAACCGATACCCGGCGTGCAGAAACATGTACTGGTGAGCGACGCAGACGAGCGGCGGGTCCGGAGCGTGGCGGAGATACGTCCACCCCGCCATCGGCTCGAAGAAGTTCACGACGACGTCCGGGTCATGAGCCCGGATCTGATCGCGCAGGGACCGGAGTTCGCCGTACAGGCACCTCGCATCCCGGAGGCCGCGGAGTGCCGTCGCCATCGGTCGCACGGAGCGCTCGTCCTCGTCCGCGACGAAGTTCGGACTCTGAACGAACGAGACCGGCACGTCCAGACGCTCGCGCACGAAGGCCGGCACGTCCCGCCGATCACTCCGACCCATGACGACGCCGGTAACGGTATGACCGGCCGCACGGAGGAGACGACGGAAGGCGAGGGCCTGCGTCATGTGGCCGCGTCCCTCACCCTGAACGATAAATAAACAGCGTAGCGACATGCTCCACGCATTCTGGACTGGTCGTCGGGATCGAACCGTACACGAATCACCCGTCCGAGTTGCACGCGCCGGCTCCCGGATCCCTTGCACCACTTCTTATCCGGTCGGATCAACGTCCTACTCCATGATCTGAAGGCCGGGATATTCGCTCCCTCCGTTCCCGAGGAAGGACCAGGAGACGGCCCAGTTTTCTTCCGGGCCGAAGGCCCCGATGTACGAGACCTCTTCAAAGAACGACGATGGTACGGGGGCGAGATCCGACGACGTCGCATCGCGGGCAGCTCGCGGGTCAAGCCGGCTGATCATACCGTAACTGTCTCGCGAGAGCGTCGCAAGCGGGGACAGCGACACGATGGTGTTTTTGTCTTCAAGACGCCGTGAGAGGGGATCCGCGAAGGCGCCATCATTGGCGACAAGACCGCCGAAGCTGGACCCTGTACCGGCGACGAATGTGCCGCCGATCTCGTAGAACAGGTTGTTCGCGATCTCAAGGTCACCGGCCTCGAATCGGGCGCGACTGTCACCCTGATTCTCTGCGGGCACGTCTTCGATATACACTGCCTCGCCGGGGAAGCTGGCAAAAATGGAATTGAAATACGACCCGGCGAAATTGTCGCGGATGTGAAGCGCCGTGGAGCCCGCCCCGTCGAGCCCGGAGCCGACGTACGTCATGTTGTAGAGCGTCGGCGATGCGTAGGGCGTGCTGTCCTCCCCGCCAAAGTCCGATTCGCCGCCGTCGTGTTCGCCGGCGTGGTCCGCGTACACCGAGTTCTGCACGGCCAGCCAGAACTGTCCGCGGCCCCGGTACCCCTGGTCGAAGTCGAACGAATCGTCGGTGGTGAAGGCGCTGATGAGGTAGCGCGCGTCGACGGTGCCACCGAAGAATTCGATGCCGTCGTCCTTGTTGTTAAACACCTCGACGTATTCAACCGTCGTACCGCGTCCGACGGCCGCAAGCGTGAGCCCGTTGATCTCGTTCCCTTTCTCGAGGATCGTACCGCCATGTCGAATGGAGACGTACCGAAGGGTGCCGGAGTCGTCACCCGGCTCGGTGCCGCCGTACTGATTCCGAATCTCGTTCAGTGTGATGCCTTCGACGTTCAGTACGTTGGGCGTGGTGTTGAGGGGCGCACGGCCCATGATAATCAGGCCGCCCCACAGTCCACGTGCATTCGCCGGGAGGTCGTCGGCCTGTGTGAGGTCGTCCGTTACCGACGTGAAGATGATCGGCCGTTCGGCCGTGCCGTCCGCTTCGATGGTTCCGCCGCGGGCGACGACGAGTCCGCTGGCAGCCCTTCCGGCACCTTCTTTCGCCTTAACCACGGTCCCGGGCTCGATGGTCAGGGTCTGCTCCTCATTCACGAAGACGAGTCCGTCGAGTATCCAGACGGTGTCGGATGACCAGGTTACATCGGTCCCCTGGTCGGGATGCTCGATGCCGTTGCTTCCGCCCGTGACGACTATCGCCGGCTGACCGCGATGGGTTGTGGATTCGTACGTTGTCTGGGCGGCGGAAGGAACGGTTAGTGTGGCGAGAAGGACAATCGAAAGGGCGAAAAGGCCTCGTCGAGACCCAGATAGCAGGGCCAGAATCATGGTTGGGGGAAACATGAGGATGCCTGTGGGGGAGGTTCAGGATGGATCACGTGTGGGGGAGCGTGGGACTCGCCGCACCGGAGTGCAACATCGTCGTGGGGGACGAGCGCCCGAACACCGATCCCTCCGTTGCAGCGAAGAGATGCTCGATGTGCCGGCGCCCGCCTCCCGAAGGGGCGATTCCGGAAGAATCGACCCACTTTGGAGGCAAGGCGACACAGCAACGCCGGGCTCCCCGCAGAGAGCCCGGCGCACTGGTCTCACGGAATACATCAACCGTGCTACACAGGTAGCAGGCTTAGTTGAAGTATCCGTTCTGGTCGAGCAGCGTCCAGCCTTTCGCCCAGTTGGTGCTTCCGTCGAACGCACCGTAGAACCCGGTGTCGTCGAGCTGGCCGTTGGCGCCGGAGTTGTTGTTCGCGGCGTCCGGCGTCGGAGCACCCGACGTGGCGTCGCCCGTGGCAAGCGGGTTCAGGCCGTTCGAACCGGCATCGCGGCTTACGCTCACGATCGGCGAGTTCTCGAGCAGCTGGTTGCCGTTGTCGCGCAGGTACTGTGCGAGGTCATCCCGGTAGCCAGGGTTGATCTCGTTGTCCTGATCATCCGTGGTGAGCTGGATGATGTCCTCGAACGTGGTCGGGTCGACCGTGGCACCCGGATCCCAGCTCGGTCCGATGTTCCACCAGAGGTTGCTCTCGTGGTTCAGGTCGCCATTTTCCTGACGTTCGCGGCTGTCGGCGCCGGAAGCCAGGTCTTCCACCTGCAGGCCTGCGTCGCGGCCGCCTTCGACGAAGACGGAGTTGTAGTACGACGTGGCGTTGTTATCGCGGTGGATGAGGAAGGGGCTGTTGTTGTCGCCCTGGGCGTTGGCGCCCGGGCCGATGCCGATGTACGTGGCGTTGTACACCTTCGGCGAGGCGAGCGGGGTGCCGTCTTCCGGATCCGTGCCGCCATCCATCTCGGCGATACGACCGGCTTCAACGGGCGACTGGATGCCGAACCAGTACTGGTGATTTCCCTGCATGCCCTGGTCCATGTCGAACGAGTCGTCCGCGTTGAATGCGGCGATCATGTAGCGCGTGTTGACCGTGCCACCGAACCATTCGAAGCCGTCATCCGAGCTGGCGAAGGCTTCGACGTACTCGATCGTGGAGCCGTTTCCGACGCCACCCAGCGTAAGAGCCTGGATCTCATCACCGGCACCGAGCTGGGCGCCGCTGTGGCGAATCTGGACGAAGCGGAAGGTACCGACGTTGTGGCCGGCGTTGCTTCCACCGTACTCGTCGCGGTTGTCATCGTCGGTGAGGCTGATGCCTTCAACCGTCTGCGTGCCCGGAACCGTGTTCAGCGGCGCGTCACCGAGGAGGATGATTCCACCCCACTGTCCGCGCACGTCCCGTCCGAGTCCGCTGCCATCATCCGCCTGAGCGGTGAAGATGATCGGATCGGCTGTGGACGGATCGTCGCTGCCAGGGTTGCCGTCAGCGTTGATCGTTCCGCCGTTCGCGACGACGAGGGCCGTGGCGTTCTCACCGGAACCCGGCGCACCCTTGATGACGGTGCCCGGCTCGATGTTGAGCGTCTGCCCGTCGTTCACGAAAATGTACTCTTCGAGGATGTATACGAAGTCGCTGGACCACGTGATATCCGTGACTGCGTCGCCGTTTTCGTCAACGTAGCCGATGCCGCCGCGCTCTACGTCCGTGACGCGAATGGCATCTTCACCGTCAACCGTGGTCGTGTCGTACGCTTCCACAGTGAACGGATCGTCATTGTCGCCGCCGTTACCAGGCGGGTCTTCACCGCCGTTGTCGTTGCTGTCGCACCCGGCCAGTATAAAGGCGGGGATGATGAGAAAGAGAGCGAGGAGCCGTAGCGCATTCGACCACGGACTCTGAGTCGTGTCTGTCTTTTGCATGATGCAAACGTTGTATGAGAAAATGCAGCGCGCAAGCGAAGAGGGTGGATGATGATTCCGTAACATACCCTCTTGAACCACCGAAGGGACGGACCGTCGCCGGTCCATCCCTGCGGGTACATCTCGTGTGAGTCGATCGTGGAAGGCATCGCCATCACGCGGCCGACTCACAGGTGCAGCGTATCCGTGCCGTTAGAAGTCGTAGGATACTCCGAGCGAAATGCTTCGCCCGAGCGGCCGGAGGTCGTTGACAAATTCGTTGCCGCGGAAGCTCTGTGAGATGACCTCGTTTTCGTCCAGCAGATTCTTGACGGACGCCTTGAAGGTCAGGCCCTGGTAGAGCCGCTGAGAGGCCAGGATGTCAACGACGTTGCGCCCCTGTTCGTATAGGTCGACGCCGTTTCGGGTCACTGTGTCAAGCCGATCACCGAAGCGGTTGTAGAAGACGTTGATGCTCGTACCGCTCTCAGGATTCTCGTACCCGGCGTTCAGGTTGACGATATAGGGCGACTGGCCCTGCAGCTGGCGAGTGTCGGACGGGTTGTCGCGAAACCCTCCGATCGCCACGATCTCGAGCGAGTCGCGAGTCACGGACGACTGCGTCAGGGTCAGATTGCCGCCGATCTGGAAGTACTCCAGCGATTCGTGGAGGAAGTCGAGACGCTTCCGGGCCTCGATTTCGACGCCGAAGACTTCGGCTTCGTCCTTGTTTTCGTAGGTCACCGTGACGTTGGACGTCGCCGTCGGGTCGATCGTCCGTTCGATGGGTCCGTCCATCTGTTTGTAGAAACCGCTCACCGAGACCACTTCCCCGGGACGTACGAACCATTCCCAGCGCAGATCGATGTTGTTGATCGTCGTGCGGTCGAGGTCAGGGTTTCCGCGGACGACGTAGTCGCCGATAAAGTCAAACGTGACCGCCGGCGTGAACTCCCGGAATGTCGGGCGAGCGATGGTCCGGCCGTAGGCGGCCCGGACGTTCATATTTTCCTGAAGCGCCCAGACCACGTTGGCGGACGGGAGGATGTCGACCTGATCGAAGTTACCCTCGGTGTCTGCGACGGTAACAATTGACTGATCGGTGTACTCGACGCGGGCGCCACCGATAAACTTGACGCCAGAGAGTCCCGGGATCGGGAGATCGACCATCGCGAACCCGGCACCGACCGTCTGGTCTGCGTCATAGTTATTGTCGGCCTGGAACTGGTCATCGATATAGGTGCCGAATCGATTCAGACCGTTCTGCTCCCCGATGAGTCCGGCCTGGTCGGTGATATATCGGTTCGGGTCGCCCTGGAAGCGCGCGACGGCCGTGACGTCCTCGACGTGGTCGAAGCGACGTTCGTCGTATTCGCGCTCCTTGTAGTTGTAGGCGCCTCCGACCTTCACCGTCGCCGTGGAGAGCGGAAACTCAACCGACAGGTTGTTGGCGAATATCTGCTCGTTGAGCGTCCGGAAGTAGCGTGACACGGCCGGATTGTAGACCGAGCGGACGATAGAGTAGGTCGTGTCGCTTCCCGAGACCTCAAAGTTGTTGGAGAAGACCCGGAAGTCGGGCTCATCCCGCTTCGCTTCGGAGAGGGACGATTTCCACTCGATCCGGACCGGGCGTTTTCCTTCCCCGATCTGATGCGAACCGTTCAGCTCACCTGAAAGAATCGACCGTTCAACCGTCTGAAGCGTGCGCGTCTGGAAGGTGCCGGGGAGCTGATCCCGGGGCAGCAATCCGGTGTCGAAACGAGCTGTTTCCTCGTTATTCGCGTTGTACAGGATCTGGGCGCCGATCTCATTCTGCGGGTTCGGCTGAACCGAGAGGCCGAATAGACCGCCGTACTGCGTGGTCTGCGTGCCCTTCTGCGTTTCGTCAAACCGGGCCGTCGCCTGAAGCTCTTCGACGTCCGTCGCCGTTTGCTGGAAGCGTGCGGTCCTGCCATCCGTGTACCCGCTGTACGAGCGATCGTAGGAGGCCGAGGCGATCACGCCGATCGCACGGTCGTCGAAGATGGTGAACTGATTGCCGAACGAGACCTCCCCGCTGCGATTCACGACGGCATCCGCCGTGATGGGGGCGATTTTCGTTCCGAAGGCGCTCGTCACGTCGTTCAGCCGTACCGCTGCCTGCTCATCGTTGAATGCGGCAGAGAGCGACGGAATTTCGTCGCCGACGATGGAAGGCACCGACGAAAGGCCGCCTGTCGGCTGCAGAACCGTACCATTCAGCCCGACGGCACTGTTGTAAGAGGAGGAAATGGATGCGTTGAAGAAGAACTCGCTCGGGAACGACTTCGTCGACACATTCACAGCTCCACCGGTGAAGTCGCCCGGCTTGTCCGGGGTGAAAGACTTCGAGGTGACGACGTTCTCAACCAGGTTGGAGGGAAACAGGTCGAGCGCTACGCTTTCGCCGTCGGGATCGGTGCTCGGCAGGCTTGATCCGTTGAGCTGCGTCTGCACGTAACGGCCCTGCAGGCCGCGAACGTTGACGTACTTCCCTTCCACAATCGATGCGCCGGTCACCTTACTCATCGCGTCAGCGACGTTGCCGGCACCTGCGCGACTGATTTCCTCCGCACCTATCGCGTTGCTGACGGACGCGGCGCGGGCGCGCTGTTTCAACAGGCCGGCCTCCGAGGAGCGAGAGGCTTCTGCCTCCACGATGACCTCGTCAAGCTGTGCAGTCTGCTCAGCAAGCGTTACGTCCAGCGACGTGGTTTCGCCGGATTCTACCTCGACGCCCGTGATCGTTTTCTTCTGGAAGCCCACGAAGCTAAACACAACGTCGTAGGTGCCGGGCTGCAGTCCCTTCAGCGTATACCGCCCGTTGAGGTCGGTCGCCGTACCGGTCGTAGTCCCGGCGATCGAGACGTTCGCACCGGGGAGGCTTTCCCCATTGGCGTTGTCGACGACAACCCCGGAGATGGATCCCGTGTCCTGAGCGAGCACAGGGATGGCGCCGAGAGCGGCGCAGAGAAACATGGTCGCGAAAGCGACCCGCAATCGATACAATGGTAGCATGTAAGAACCCGTATATTCCGAACAGATTGAGAGCGCGCAGCGACGATCGTTCATCGTGTTTCCAATCGCCGCCTCAACTCGCCGGTCGCGAGCGTTCAGTCATCATTGCGCGGACGAACTTCGTATTGCATCCGGGAGAAGCTCGCGGATCGGGCTCGAACCCGGCCAAGGTTCGAGCCCACCGGTTCCCGGTGCTGGCCCGCGCGCGCTTGGCAGACGCACCGCGACCGCCGTCCGCGAGATGACCAATCAGACGATAACGGCGCAGTGTTACGTGACGATTAACCCGGCGTTACCCCTGCGTTAACGGGGCGCTCTTCCGCGTTTGTTCATGCCTCACTCACACTGGGTTAACGCCAGACCGTGTAGACGTGAAGGCAATGTGATCCCGTGTTAAAGGCAGTGTGTTCTCGCAGTACCGCCGACGCCGTTCTACGTCGGCCGGCTCGCTCTACAATCACCGTCCGGCGGAGAACCTGACTTGTGAGGCGTCCGTAGGTGAGACGCGAATGACACGGCGGACTCTCTCTCTGTCCCTCTTCCATAGCTCTCTCTCCTTGTGTCGTCCTCGTCCGATTCCCGGTCGGCTCCACGTGATGCCGCACGTGAGCTCCCCGGCAACACCAAGTTGATCCTGGCTGCGCTCTGGCTGATGATGTTTTCGGCCAGCAGTCAGCTCATCATTATGGTGCCAATCCTGCCGGAGATTGAGGCGACGCTGGGCGTAAATGAGTTCTGGCGGGGCATGCTGCTCACGTCGTATGCCGTCGCCCTTGGCATCTCCGCGCTCATCACCGGACCGGCCTCGGACCGCGTCGGCCGCCGCAACATTCTCCTCGGCGGCACGGTGCTCATGTCGATCACGCTCGTTTTCCACACGGTGGCGGCCGACTATGAGCTACTCATCATCATGCGGATCCTCGCCGGCATCGGCGGCGGCATGCTAAGCGGGGGAAGCGTCGCGTACGTTGGCGACTACTTTCCCTACGAGCGCCGCGGGTGGGCGAACGGGTGGATCATGAGCGGTACCGCGTTCGGGCAGGTCGCAGGCGTTCCGATCGGCAAGATTCTCGCGACCGACTTCGGCTATCGCTGGCCATTCCTCCTTTTCGCCATCACAATGGCGCTCGCGGCGTTCATGATCTGGCGGTACGTGCCGCAACCGGACACCGAGCTGGACCGGGGACGATTGACTCCGCGCCGCGTCACGCGCAAATACCTGGACGTGCTGGACGGCCCGGTCATCGCCGCGGTCGGCTCGTATACCCTCATGTTCGCCGGCTTCGGCCTGTTCACGACGTTTCTCCCCTCCTGGCTTGAGTCGACCGTCGGCCTAACGGGTTACGAGGTCGCGCTGCTGTTTGCCATCGGGGGTGTTGCAAATATCATCGCCGCGCCCTCAGCGGGACGATTATCCGACGAGATCGGCCGAAAACCGCTTGTCGTGTGGGCCTCCGTGGCGCTTGGCCTCATCATGCTGATCGCTCCCTACACGATCGACGGATTCTGGATGGCCGCCCTCCTCTTTTTCCTGGCCATGGCGAGCGTCGGCATCCGGATCGGCCCGCTGCAGTCCCTGCTCACGGCCCTCGTCCCCGACGATCGACGTGGACTGTTGATGGGCCTAGCCATGAGTGTAGGGCAGGCCGGCTTCGGCGTCGGCAGCTTCCTCGCCGGAATCGGGTACGGACAGCTCGGCTACGTCAGCAATACAATCAGCGGGGCCTTTGCCATGCTCTTCATGGCCGTCCTCGTCCAGCGCGGGCTTCCCGAACCCAGCCTGCGAACGGCCCGCCCGTCCACGGCCTGACGCGACTGCGCCATCCCTCCTCTCGCAACGCCTCTGACCGGAACCGCCGCTTTCATCGTGATCGCGCTGCTGTCCCTTTTTCTGCTCGCCGCCCCGACGACCGATCCGTTTACGATCGACGACCTGATCGGCGCCCTCGAAGACCACGACATTTCCGTCGTGAACCAGGGCGATGCTGAACCTCGCAACGGTGCCAATGAATGCACCACGGTCGTCACAGCCCGCTCGGCCCGATTCACCGCCTGCACGCACGACACACCGGCCGACGCCCGCCGCG
>JAAAOT010000036.1 GCA_009908725.1 Bacteroidota bacterium
CCCGACACCAGGCCGACGCCGACCGGGCCGCGGACGGTCTCACTGCCGGCCTCACACTGACGGACATCCAGACCGCAGCAGAGGACGCCGGGATCGATCCGTCCCACGTGCGTCGCGCAGCTTTAGATATTACCATCGACCGAGAGGATGGCGTCGTCTCGCGACGCCGTCTCAACGCGAAGGTGTCAGACGCCGCGTGGGCAGCAATCGTCGCCGAGCTAAGACGAGTCTACGGTGTGGCGGGATCGACAGGGCGAGTTGGCGAGACGCGGGAATGGACGTGCGAGATCACGGACGGTCCGTCCGTGCACGCAACACTGGACACCGAGAACGGCACATCCGTCGTCACCGTGCGGCAGCAGCAGCCCGGCAAGAAACAGGCTATCTACGTAAGTGGCGGCACCATCTTCATTATCGGCTGCCTCCTCGGCGCGCTGTACATGGCCGGGGATTTCGCCTCGGGCGTCGGGTACCTCGTGGCAGGCATCCTGGCATCTGCAGCCCTCCTGTTCGCGGTTGCTTCCCCACTGGACGCCTGGATCCGTCGTCGAGCTCAAAACAGGCTCGACGCAAGGCTCGATCGACTGGAGCTTATTGCGATGCGGCACGCCGCAGCATCAGATCCGACGCCCGAGGCAAGCGAAACGTTCGCTGCTCGCGCACCCGGCACGGCCGAGCGGACGCAGGCCAACGAGAACAGCAATGGCCAGGAAGGAACGCGTTCCCCTCGCCGGTCGCGCACGCAGTCGCGATGACGCCCGGTCGAGGTCGGGCAGGCATGCCACGACGATTATCCTTACGCTGCCACGCTCTCTTTCGACGCACCCACGCGTGCACCATCGTCGACGCGCCGGAGGAAGTCGCCCACTAGCTCATTGAATCGGTCCGGGCACTCCACTGGTAGCGCGTGCCGCGCCCCGTCGACCACGGCCAGTTCGGCGTTCGGCATACGGGCGACTGCCAGGTTTTTGCTGGATACCGGCGTATAGTCGTGCTCGCTGGACACGAACAGGGACGGAATGTCGATTTCGTGGAGCCGGTCGTGCACGGACCAGCCCATGATGGCGTCGACCGTCCGAACATAGGCGGCCGGGTCGTTGTCGGCCCATCGCTCCACGAACTCCCGTCGCAGATCCTCCTGATCCGGTCGAACGAAGAGCTTCTCGGCGATAATTTTTCCGACTCGCCGCATTCCCAGAACCTGCACGGCAAGACGGCGGGACGCGTAGAACCACAGGTCATGCCACGTCTTCAGCCGAACGTCGGACGCGCTGTTCACGACGGTCAGACTCTGCACAAGGGCCGGGGCGTTGAGTGCTAGCTGGAGGGCGACCATGCCGCCCATCGACAGACCGACCACGTGCGCGGGCCATGCGTCTCGCTTGCGCAAAAGGACCGCAACATCCCGTGCAAACTGGGCGATGCTGTACGCCTCCCGCGGCTTGTCGGAACGGCCATGACCGCGAAGGTCGAGCGTCAGCACGCGGTAGCGCGGCGCAAAGTGCGGAACCTGGGCAAACCAGTCGCGCGCACTTGAGCCCAACCCGTGGACCAGCAGGAGCGGCTTGCCCTGTCCGTCCTCCTCGACGTGGAGCCGCGCTCCATCTACCGTTACCGTTGACGTCATATCGGCGCTCGAAGCGGTTCAGGTGTCAGACGCCGCTCCTACTTCTTGCCGGTCGGTTCGTTCACGATCCCGCAGGCAGACGGTCGGGAAACGATCCGATCCGCTCACCAACGATCGCCCCCTGCCGTGGATACGGGTGTCATTCATCGGAGAGGGCCGATCGGAGCAGGGTTTCGAACCGCTCCGGCCGCTCGATCATGATGAGGTGACCGGCCTCGTCAACCACGTCCACGCGAGCATCCGGCATCGCGGCACGGGCTGAATCAGCTACGCTTGCCGGCGACTGCTCGGGATGGAGAAAGCGGTTCGGGATTAACTTGTCGCCCGCACCGAACATGACAAACGTGGGCACCTCAATCTCGCCGAGCCGGTCGTAAACGGCCCCATCCAGCATCCCGGACACCGCCCGCGCGTTCGCCGCCGCGTATTCCTTAAAGTCGTCGCGCTCAGACAATGCGTGGCGTTGCTCGACGAGCCATGCATACGCGTCCGTGTACTCGTGGAAGTTCAACGCCACACTCTGCTGAACCTGAGCGTCCGTGGAGGCCATGATGGCTTCCGGCGACATCATCCCGCGAATCGCCTGAGCGTCCTTCTCGGAGAAGGTTTCGATCCCGGCCGGAGACATCAGAACGAGACGTTCGAGGCGATTGCCGTGCTCGAGCGCGACGTGCAGCCCCACCTGCCCGCCCATCGACGCGCCGACGTACGTGGCCGTCTCGACTTCCATTTTGTCTAGAAAGCCCACGACGGTCCTCGCGAAGAAGGGCATTGTCGCCGGTACGTCGGCTTTGTCGGAGAGCCCGAATCCCGGCAGGTCGAGGGCCAGCACGCGATGGGAGGGGAAGGCCTCGATCTGGTGGCGCCATAACGACAGATTGGAGCCCAGCCCGTGGACAAAGAGCAGGACCGGCGCGTCCTCGACGCCGTCCGCCGGCCGCTCCACGTAGGCAACCGTCCGCCCATCCACGCTGGTGCTCTGGATGTCGTCCGGGTAGTACGGCAGGGGCGACACCCCCGATGTATCCGCCTCCGTCGTGTCGGCGTGGGTGGTGTCGGGCGTCGGGTTCGGTGCGGCGGCACCGGACGAAGCAGGAAGGGTCATCAGCGAAACGGCGAGAAGAAAGGCAATCATGGTGAGGCGGGGAAACGTCCGATAAACGGGATGGCGGGAGTCAGGCAGGCGTGAATCGGTCGGCAAGCTCGTTCTTCTGGATTTTTCCGGAATGCCCTTTCGGCAGTTCGTCGAGAAACTGGACATGACGCGGCACCTTATAGCGGGCCAGTCGCGAGCCCGCGTGGTCGAGCAGCTCCTCCACAGAAAGCGTGTGACCATCTTTGATGACGACGAAGGCGGCCCCCGTCTCGCCCCACCTCTCATCCGGCACACCGATGACGGCCGCTTCGCCGACGGCTTCATGTTCGTAGATGGCCGCTTCGACCTCCGCCGGATAGACGTTCTCCCCGCCGGAGATGTACATCTCCTTCTTCCGGCCGACGACGTAGAAGTAGCCTTCGTCGTCCACGCGAACGAGGTCGCCGGTCGCAAACCATCCGTCTTCATCGATGGCGTCTGCCGTCGCGTCGGGGTCGCGCCAGTAGCCCGGCGTCACCACCGGCCCCCGCATCAGGAGTTCGCCGGTGACTCCGGATGGAACGTCGTCGCCGTCTTCATCCACGACGCGCGTATCGATGTAGAAGTTGGGAAAGCCGATCGAACCGATCTTTCGGAGGGCGTCCTTTTCCGGAAGAGAAAAGCAGTTCACACCGACCTCTGTCATTCCGAATCCCTGGCGGATCGGCACCCCTTTCTCCTGCCAGATTCGAATGAGGGGCTCGGGCATGGCTTCTCCGCCCACAATGGCGTATCGGACGGTGTCCAGCGTCACGTCGTCAAACGCCTCGTGGTCGCTCATCATCTTGAGCATCGTCGGGACGCCCCAGAGGATCGAGAGCTCTTCGTCGTCGCAGAGTCGCAGGACGGCCTCAGGATCGAACGACGGCAGGAGGAAGGTCGTCGCACCGTGATGCAGGAAGGGCGTCAACAGAACGTTCCAGCCGCCCGTGTGGTAGAACGGCGCCGCGTTGAACGACCGGTCGCGGGAGGTCAGGTCGAGCCGCATCTCGGTGTTGACCGAGTTCCAGGTGATCATCCCGTGCGAAATGATGGCTCCCTTCGGGCGCCCGGTGGTCCCGGACGTGTACAGGATCATGAGCGGGTCGTCGAGGCCGGGCTGCGGCGGCAGGTCGTGGCGCGGCACCGGCGTCGAGTCCCCGTCGACCGCCGACAGGTCGCGGGCCTCCGACAGCGGCAACAGGTCCGCCCCCGTATCCAGGTCCCTGGCGGCCTCCGTGTAGTCGGAGCCGACAAACAGGATCGCGGGGTCGGCGTCCGAAACGACGTACTGCAGTTCAGGCTGCGCGAGGCGATAATTCAGGGGCACCAGCACCAGGCCGGCCGTCTGCGCCGCCAGGAAGAGCAACACATGCTCAACCGAGTTCTCGGCGAGGACGGCGACGCGGTCTCCGGGCTGCAAACGATGCTGCCGGAGCAGCTTCGACGCCAGCCGGGTGGCCCGCGCGTGCAGCTCCGCGTACGAATACTTACGTCGCGTCGGTGCCCACACGAGTGCCGGGTGATCAGGCGTGTAGAGCGCGTGCCGTTCGAGCCAGTCGGTCCGAATCATGATTTTGTCTGTTCGTCTTCGAATGCGTCGGGGCACACCGCAACGTCCCCGCTATGCATTGGCTGCCGGATCCACCGCCGGTGCCGGCTTGCCGCGCAGCATCATGGCCCCGACGGCAACCAGCGTGCTGGCAATCAGGGCCGCCGTAGCGGGGACGGCCGGATTGTTTGCGTACATCGTGATCTCACCGTAGTACATGCCGAAGTGCACCACCAGCGCGGTAATCGCCGCTGCCAGCACCGCGCCTTTCGTGATCCGCTCGGAAAAGAAAATGCCGAAGAGGATCGGGACAAAGGTCGCGGAGAACAGGGCGTACACACCGTTTTGTCCGAGTATCGCGACCGACAGGTTGGGGTTTACGATCTGTCCGTACGAAATCAGCGCTACAACGGGCACCAGCGCAACGAGGAAGTAGCGGCTGTAGCGGACGGCGCGGGCGTCGATGGCCTCGTCGTCCAGGTCGCCGGTACGCTTTGCGAGCGGGCGGTAAATGTCGTTCGAGAAGATCGTCGAGAGGGCGACGAGCAGCCCCTCCATGGTCGAAAAGCCGGCCGCCACGAGACCGATCAGGATGACGGAGCGCACGAGGGGCGAGAACACCTCGACGATGTAGGTCGGTACGACCGCATCGGGCTCGATGCCGGCGCCGGGCATCAGGATTCGCGCGTAGAGCCCGACGAGGATCACGGCGAAGAACAGCACCAGCACGACAATGCCCGTCGTCAGGTACGTGTTGACGTCCTTCTCGCTCTTCAGGTAGAGCGCCTTCGACATGACGTGTGGCTGATTGATGATGGCGACCCCGATCAGGACGTTGCAGGCCACCACCTCGAACCAGTCTCGAAAGAGCAGGCTTTCCGGGTTGACGGGCTCGGCGAGCATGGGGTCGACGGCGGCGAGTCGGTCGAGGAAGCCCCCGATGCCCCCGGCGAAGTACTCGGCCCCCGATCCCAGCAGGATGACCGCGACGACGATCATCAGACCGGCCTGTGCCGCGTTGGTGAGCGTATGCGCACTGGCCCCGCCAATCGCGATGTAGATGAGCGGGATGCCGATCGTCATCGCCATGGCGACAAGCATCGGAACGTCCAGCACGCTGGAGAGGACCCGCGTCAACCCGACGGTGATAAGCACGAGAAAGGCGATCTGAAGCAGACTCGCGACAGCGAAAAAGATGGTCAGGCGACGGTCGCCGAACCGATCGCCAATCCACTGCGGCACGGTCAGGGCCGTGACTTCGTCCCCCACGCGGCGAAAGGCCTTCGAGAATATAATGAGCCCGATGAAGACACCGACGGGCAACGCCACGGCATAGGCGATCACGCCACTCACGCCGTACAGGTAGATCAACCCGGGGTTGATGACGAACGTAGCTGCACTCGTCAGATTTGCTGCGAGCGACATACCAATCCACACCGGACTGACTTCGCGGCTTCCAACGCTAAACGCAGAAAACCCGGTCATCTTCTTGATACCAATCACCGCCGCACTCGTCACGCCGGCGAGGTACAGGCCGAAAAAGATCCAGGCGAAGGTCGTTTCTCCCATGGTCGCTTCGCGTTCGCTGCGCTCCGTGTTGAGGTGTTGATGTGCTGAGGTGCTGACGTGTTAGGGTGCTGAGGTAGGGTGTTCGGGTGTTAGGGTGTTAAGGTATTGGCGGAGCGAGGTGCTCGCTCTTGACACTCCTTCCTCCTTTCTCCCTTCCCCCTTTCTCCCACTCTCCCTCTCCCCCATTCCCACCGTTCCTACACCCCCCAGCGAAGGGCCATCCCGGCGATCGCCGCTCCGCCGCCGGACGCGATGAGGAGCACGAGGTCCCCTTCATTCAGCAAGCCCTTCTCGTCGGCATCGGCCATAGCCATCGCAATACACGCGTTGCCGGTGTAGCCAAATCGATCCATCACGTTGTGGGCCTTCGCCTCCGGCAAATCTAGCCGGTCGAGCGTCTCCCGGATGCTCTCGATGTTGATCTGCGTGAAGAAGTAGCGGTCCACCTCCTGCGGCGTCACGCCAATATCGTCGCACAGCTCGTTCACCAGACGGCTCCAGTGATCTGGATTAAAGCCGTCCGGGAATTTCTTTCTGAACTCGAGCTTCTGCGTACGGTCCGGCGCACCATCGCCGGCTACATTCGTCGAGATCGGGGCCGCTGCTCCGCCGGTGTAAATGCCCATGTACTCGGCGTACTGGCCTTCGGACTTCAGCTTCGATGCCAGAATGCCCGCGCCCGGCCCGTCGCCCGCTACGTCACGGCCCTTCAATACGGCAGCACCCGACCCGTCCGCGAAGAGCGACGCCACGTTCTTCTGCTCGTAGTCGATGAACCGGCTCATGAGGTAGGCCCCCACGACAAGCACATGCTCGTAGTCGGGGTCGGCCTCAACGAACTTTCGTGCGGTGTCGAGCGCCGTGACGAAACCCGCACACGCCGTGTTCAGGTCGAAGGTCGCGGCATTCACCGCGCCGAGCTTGTCCTGCAGAACGGCGGCAGTAGAGGGCGAGAGATAGTCCGGCGTGTCCGTGGACACCACGATCAGGTCGATGTCGGCGGCGTCCACCCCGGCATTCGACAGCGCCGCCTTCGATGCCTCCATGGCGAGGTCGCTCGTCGCCTGCCCCTCCGCCGCGTACCGCCGCTCCTTGATATTCCGTCGCTCCCGGAGAAAGCTATCGACATCTTCGCCGTACAGCTCGTTGAAATACTCGTTCGGCACGACGCGCTCCGGCGCGTACAGACCGGTACCGATGATTGACGCCCTGGGCATGTTGGATTGTCGTTTGTCGATTTTCGATTGCGGGTTGTCGATTCCGGGTTGCCGATCGGATCGAGATCAGTCGCAGAGATTTCCCCCGCTCTCCCATTCTCCCTTTCTCAAAGAACGATTCTCAAAGAACGAGTCCGCCATCAACGGAGAGCACCGCACCGGTGATGAAGGAGGCCTCGTCGCTTGCGAGGAAGAGGTAGGCATGCGCGATGTCGTCCGACGTACCGAGACGGCCGAGCGGCGTCCGGCCTTTCAGTTGCTCCAGCACCTTGTCGGGCACGGTATCAACCATTGGCGTTTCGATAAATCCAGGTGCCACGGCATTGACGGTCACGCCATCCCGCCCAAGCTCTCGTGCCCACGTCTTCGTCATCCCGATCACGCCCGACTTGGTCGCGACGTAATTCGTCTGACCGAAATTGCCGTAGAGGCCGACCACGGAGGCCGCATTCAGAACGCGCCCGTGCGCCGAGTCCGTCAGCGCAGGCAGTGCGGCTTTCGTGCAGTTGAAGACGCCCTTCAGGTTCACATCCACGACTTGATCGAACGCCTCCTCGCTCATCTTCTTGAGCGTGGCATCCTTCGTGATCCCCGCATTGTTGACCAGAATATCGACGCCGCCGTACATCTCGATGGCGTGGTCCACCATCGCCTGCACCTGCTCCGAATCCGTCACGTCCACCGAGACGAAGGACGCAGTACCACCGTCGGACTCAATGCTTTCGACGACCTCGGTGCCGTCATCGGTATTCACGTCGGCCACGACGACCGATGCGCCTTCACCGGCAAAAAGCAGTGCCGTCGCCCGGCCGATGCCGCGACTGGCACCGGTGACAATGGCGGTCCGATCATTCAGGCGGCCGTGAGAATCGCTCATAGAGGACGAACGTTTGGGTGATGGGAGATGCGATGGCAAAAGAAACACCCGGACCGGCGGAGCAGCGAGCGCCGGTCGGCACCAGAGCACCGACCGGCCTGCCCACAAAGCCGCCCTTCGGGTCCAAGTGCAGTTAGAAGTTAAGGCCGTCGAACGTGTAGGTGGCCGACATCCAGAAGAGGCGACCCGTCACCGGCGCGCCGAGCACATCCGGCGTTTCCGTGTCGAACAGGTTTGAAACGCTGGCTTTCACCTGTACGCCGGTCTGGGGTACCGTGTAGCCGGCGGTCAGGCCCATCGAGAAGCGGCTCGGGATTTCGCCATCGTCGTAGAAGCGGCTGCTCACCCAGTGAGTGCCGGACGCGAACTCGTACGCCGCATTCCAGCGGCCCGACGCGCTCAGGAACCAGCCCTCGAATCCGAGGTCCCGCACGGTCGCGGAGCCCTTCGCCTTCGTTGTCGGCACGTTCAGAAGCAGCGGGTTGGTGCCTTCATCGCCTTCCTCGAAGTCGGCAAGTTCGATCAAGGAGAGGTTACCGGAGACGTTGAAGTGCTCATTGAAGTACACATTGATCCCGGCGTCCAGTCCCTGCACGCGTGCCTCACCGAAGTTGAGGTAGGTGCTCAGGCCGTTGAAGACATCGTCGTCGCCCGGCGCATTGACGGGCGTCCCGTCGGCGTAGAACGGGATCTCCGTAAAGCCATTCGCGACGGACTGCAGCGGGCTGATGAAGTTGTTATACCACGAGTGGTAGGCGACGACGTCCACGAAGACGCTCTTGCCGAACACACCCTTGTAGCCAATCTCAATCGAGTTCACCTCCTCCGGGCTGAGAGCACTGACCTCGCGAATGACGTTGCCGTCGCCATCCCGAATTTCGAACCCGGTGTAGTTACCCAGTGCGTTGATCACGTAGCCGGGCGGCACGCCCGGGGCATCGACCGGGCTTATCGGCGTTGGGATGAAGAGGTTGCCCTCCAGCACGGTCGGGCTCTTGAATGCGCGGTTGTAGCCGACGCGAATGTTCTGGTTGGGGAGCACGCCGTAGACAACGGCCGCCTTCGGGCTGACCTGCGTATCGTACTCGCTGTGGTCATCCACGCGGACGGCGCCGTTGATGCGAAGGCGATCCGTCGGGCGGTAGTCGAGCTGCAGGTAGCCGCCGACCTCCGTCGCGTCGATCTCGCGCCCGATGGCGTCGGCGAGGAACGTCCCGTCGGAGTCCGGCAGATAGCGTCGCCCCTGTGCGCCGGTGACGATGTCGAGCGAGCCGTCGCCAAGCTCAATCGTGCTGCGGTACTGGAGCTCGGAGTCCCAGAGTTCGCCGCGATCGACGAACCGGGTCGCCTCACGCAGCGCCGGAAGTTGACCCAGTGTCGCCGTGCGCGCCTGTTCCAGAGTTGAGCCGCTTTCGAGCGTACTCGCGTAAATCTCGGTTGCCAGGTTGGCTACCGTATTGAGCTGGTAGGTGTCGCCGGCGTCGTTGCTCGTGTGCGTGACCTGCGCGAACCAGTTCTCATTGCTCACCTGCAGGTTCTGGTACTGCACTCGCCAGCCGCGAATGTCGTTACGACCGAAGTTGGTCAGGCCGAAGTTGTCGTTTTTGGAAAAACCGTACGCGAGGTTCGCCTGCCAGTCGTCGCCGAACCGGTAGTAGAGACTTCCCTCCGCACGGATCGACTCGATGTCGTAGTCGCCCACCAGCTCGCTCTCGTTGAAGACGGGCGTGTAAAAGTGCGTGGAGTCCGACGCAGCGGCATTGGGTCCGCCGCTGGGCGGTGTGAAGTCGTTCGCCGACATGTACTGCCCCGTCGCCTTCCAACCGAATTGACTGTCCCCGAAGGTGCCGGCAAGCCGGCCGTTGATGTCAAGCAGGCTCTGCTGCCCACCGCGAACGTTGAGCGCGACGCCCGACTGATCCCACGGATCCTTCGTGATGACGTTGACGACACCGGTATGCGCGTTCGGCCCGTAGAGCGCCGAGGCGGGACCAACGACGACCTCGATGGACTTCACATCCAGCTCGGAGGTCGGCAGGAAGT
>JAAAOT010000207.1 GCA_009908725.1 Bacteroidota bacterium
GACTTCGTCGCCGGCGGAGACGGAGACGGGACGGCTTTCCCCGGTCAGCACCGCGTTGTTGATCGTGGACGCGCCGGTTGCCACGCGCCCGTCCACCGGAATGACCTCACCGGAGGGGACGCGCACCACGTCGTTTACGAAGACGTCGTCGATGCGGACCGTTTCGGTGTCGCCGGAGTCCGTGACGCGCCGGACCATGGAGGGGATGAGCGACAATAGCCGGTCCGTGGCATCGCCGGCGAGGCGGCGACTGCGGAGTTGCAGCCAGCGTGCCGTCAGCAGGGCGGCGATCAAAACGGTGATGGAGTCGAACCAGACGTCGCCGGTGCCGCTGATCGTGGCCCAGGCACTGTCGCCGAAGCCGACACCGATACCGACGGCGATCGGTGTGTCCATGTGGAGGCTCCGGAAGGAGCGCGTGCGCCAGGCGAGTTTCACCGAGGCCCATGCCCGCGAGAAGAACTCCATGCCGCCGTAGCCGACGGCGACCACAGCCAGGAGCATGCTCAGCCAGCGAGCCGCTGTGGCAAGGCCCGGATCCTGTGACGCGTCCAGCCCGGCATAAAGAGCCAGAGCGAGCAGCATCACGTTGCCGGCGAGGGCCCATGCAACGCCGACCTTTACGAGGAGGCGACGTTCGCCTTCGGTGCGTGCGCTTGCCGAGTCGTGCCGAACCGGGTGTGCGGTGTAGCCAAACTGTGCCAGCCAGCGGGCGACGTCGGAAAGCGCAATGTGGTCGGGGTCGTAGCGCAAACTCAGCCGCGCCCGCGGCAGGTCGAGCCGGGCGTCGAGGACGCCGGCGCGTTCTTGCGGCAGGCGTTCGACGAGCCACACGCAGGCGGCGCAGTGCACGCCGTCAAGAAACAGGTCGACCGTTCGGGTCCCGTCGTCGTGCTCGACCGTGTGTTCATCGAGAAAGGCTTCGCTATCGAGTTCGCTCAGGACGAGCGGATCGATGGACGGAGAGGCCGGGGTTGCGTCTCGCTCCCGTGCCACGTCGCTCAGGCGGTAGAAGGTCTCGTCCCACCCGTTCTCCTGCAGGGCGTGAAACACGATCTCGCACCCGGTGCAGCAAAAGTAGGGGTCTTCGCCGACCGGCGCAGAGCCAACCGGCAGGCCGCAGTGGCGGCACGGCGTACGTGCAGACGGCGCCGTTCGGGAGGCGTCGGGATCGGTCACGTCGACGACGGCATCGCTCGGGAGCGAGTCGCCAGACGAGGCGGGATGGGAGGTGAGTTCCGGCATGCAGGGGCAGGAGAAGCGGGAGAGCCGAGGCGTCGAACGGTGGCGTTAGAGACGAACGCGTATGGTCGTCTGGATCGGGGTCTCGCCGAGCGAGCCGTCGATTTCGAAGTCCCAGATGCCGCCGGCCGCCATCGGAAGCAACTGTCGATACGTCCCGGGCGTCCCGTCGACCGAGCGAAGCGGAACGGACGCGACCGGCGCGGCGAGGTGAGGCCGGAGCCCGCGGATCATCCCCGTCAGATCGTCGACGGTTGCCCCGGTGCTATCGCGCACGGTCACCTCAACCGGCCGCATGTTGTTGTCGCCGGTCGCAGGAAGCACGCGAATCTCCACGTCGAGACGCCCTCCGTTGCGACGGGCCTCCGCGGACGCGTTCCAGTTTTTGCCCTTCTCGTAGTAATTCTCGACGATGGCCGGCCCGCCGTCCGAATGGGCTTTGTAAAACGTGTAGGCGCTCGCGGTAATGCTAATGGACAGCAGGCCGATGATAAACATCGGCCAGCGTATGTTCGCCGGAATGGAAGAAAACGGATTTCGCATGGCGATGACGGGCAGGTGAGGTGGAACGCAAGCCGGGGACATCTTGACCGGACTGAGGGGGCCGGCCGCCCGGAGCGCCGAATGAGGGCGAATGGAGGGCACTGCCGCCGGATGACGGCTGCGAACGATAAGTAACAAAGATAGGCGGAGCCCGGGAGACAGGAATGTTACTCCGCCACCGTGGGTGCATATCCCGGCCGCGTGTAGAGGAATCCCCTACACGGCGCGCCCCGAGCGATTTCTGGACGATGGGCGTCTTTGCACTGCATCTTGCACGAGGCCCGGTCAGGTTTGTATCCTATCGCTGGATGTCGACGCATTCGATCCAAGCCGGGCTCACCGGCATTCTGCGCGGATGACGCCCCGTCTCTCTCTTTCCCTGTCGTCGCTTCTTCGCTGCCCATGATACCTGACGTCTTGCGTGACCACCTTTCCGAAACACTGGACGCCCAGATTGAGGGGTGTGCCGCCGTGAGCGGAGGCTGCATTGCAAACGGCTGTCGGCTGGAAACGGGCGAGGCGTCGTATTTCCTGAAGTGGGGCGAAGAACCGGTTGCCCGCACGTTCCCGGGGGAGGTCGCCGGTCTCGATGCACTGGGCGAGGCAACCGACGCACTGTTGGTGCCGGACGTGTTGGATACCGCGCCCCCGGACGAGGACCGGCCGGGATTTCTCCTCATGCAATGGATCAACGCGGGACGCCAGGGCCGCCGATTCTGGGAAACCTTCGGACGCGGGCTGGCAGAAATGCATCAGGCGACGGCCGACCACTTCGGGTTTGATACGGATAATTTCATCGGACGTCTACCGCAGGCGAATACGCAGGAGTCGGACTGGCCCGTCTTTTTCCGCAAACACCGTCTTGAGCCGCAGGTAGAGCGCGCACGTCAGAGTGACCGCTGGCGCTCCGATTGGGACGATCCGCTCGACGCGCTATACCTGAAACTCCCGGAATTGCTGCCCGCACGACCGCCCGCCTCGATCCTGCACGGCGATCTCTGGAAGGGCAATTTCATGATTACCGCCACCGGGGAACCGGCTCTGATCGACCCGGCGGCGTACCACGGGCATCGCGAGGCCGACTTGGCAATGACCGAGCTGTTTGGAGGGTTCGACGACCGGTTCTACGACGCCTACCGTGAATCCTGGCCTGTGGACGACGGGTACGCGGTTCGCCGGCACATTTACAACCTGTACCACCTGATCAATCACCTGAATCATTTCGGTGAAAGTTACGCAGGCTCCGTGCAGAAAACGCTGACGACCGCCGCTGAAGCATAAACCAGCGAACATGCGGCGCTATCCCGTGCGCCAATGGCTTGCGGTCACCTGCGCCGACTCGCGCATCGGTACCTCCCGGTGGGAGCGTATCCTGTCGGTTCCGGTCCCCGTCCCCGAGCGGATCGCTTCCCGACGGTACTGAGCTATGAGGCCCACCTCTTCCCCTGAGACGCCCCCGCTGTCCCTGCTTAATCGTGTGGCGCGTCTCGCCGTGCGGTCCTGCCGGTCGGACTGGGCAGCCGTATACGTCGATGCCGTTGCCGTGGCCACGGCCGAAGCGCCAGGCCTCCGATCGGCGCGCCATGTGTTTGCCGACCTGTCCTGGCCCCCGGACAACGTCGCGCTTCCCGACCGGCATCCGGCGCCGGATGTGCAGGTAAATTCGGATTCGGACCTTCTCGACGCGGTCCTCCCCCCGCACGCCCCACGATTTCTCGCGGCAACGCCTCTGGGGGCGGTGCCCGATGCGACACTCTGCGTGGCCAGTGCCGCGCCACGAACTCCCGACGCAGAACTCTACGCCGCACTGGCCGACCTGGCCCATGTCGCCGGCGCGTCGTGGGTGCGCCCGCTTCGACCTGACCCGCCGCCGCAGTCCCTCCCCGCACATACGGCTCGGCGCTCTCAGGCCCACACAGATGCGTCCGTTTCGTCGCGTCCGGCGCATCGACCCGGATCGCTCGCGTTTATTGAGTGGGACGGCGATGGGCACGTGGTCGACTGGAGTCCAGCGGCCGAGGCGATCTTTGGCTACAGCCGGGCGGAGGCACAAAGCCTCTGGGTGCTCGACATCGTCGCGCCCGGCGATCGGGACCAGGTCGAGCGCGTGTGGAATCGCCAGGTCGAGCAGGAGGGCGGTTACTTCAGCTACAACGCCAACCTGACCCGTGACGGGCGCGTCATCCTGTGCGAGTGGCACAACACACCACTTGTCGATGACGAGGGGACGGTCGTGGGCGTTATCTCGCTCGTCCAGGACGTAACCCACCGTGAGGCGGAGGCCCGGTCAGTTCGAGAAACGAAGGAGTTCGCCGAGAACCTGATTGTGACGATGCAGGACGGCGTGCTCGTGTTTAACCCCGCCGGCACGACGATCCAGGTCAACGAGGCGTTCTGCACGATGACCGGCTTCTCGCGCGACGACCTCCTAGGGACCACCATTCCGTATCCATTCTGGCCCCGGGAAGAGTACGAAACGTTGAGCGTGGCCTTCGACCCGGCCGTGGGGCAGGAGGGCTCCTACAACCTGACGCTGAAAAAGCGCGACGGGACCCGGTTCCCCGTCGTGATGCATCCATCCGCCGTACGGAGACAGGACGGAGCGGTCCTCAGCTACGTGGCGACGATCCGGGATGTGACTCGCGAACGAGAGGCGGAACGAGGGCTGGAACGGGAGCGCGACCTCCTGGAGACGATTTTCGACGCCATCCCGGTCATGATCCTCGTCCACGACGCCGAAACCGGGACGATGCGCGTGAATCGTGCGTTCGAGACGACAGTCGGGTCCGGGACCGCGCGCATGCCCGGCTTCCAGATCGACCTCGACCCGGAGGCTCACATCGTCATGCGGTCATTCATCGACGCCCTACCGCCGACGTGGACGGACATTGCAGTTACGCGGCACGATGGAGATGTGGTCGAAAGTTCGTGGATCGGCGTTCGGGGTGCGGGCGGGACCCGACTGGGAATCGGGATCGACGTTACGGAGCGCACCCGTCGGGAGGAGGCGCTCGAGCGGGCCCGCGACGCCGCCGAGGAGATGAATCGACTGAAGTCTGCGTTCCTCGCGAATATGAGCCACGAAATCCGAACGCCGCTGACCGCCATTCTCGGATTCTCGGAAGCCATCCGCGAGTCGCTTGACCCGCCGCATGTCCCGCCGGACGACCTCGCCATCGCCGTGGATTTCGCGCAACGCATCGAGCGCGGCGGCCGACGGCTGCTGGACACGCTGAACTCCGTGCTCGACCTGTCTCGCCTGGAAGCAGGTACGATGACCGTCCGGCCCGCGTCCGTGAACCTCGTCGAAGAGGTCCGTGAAGCGGTCGAGTTGGTACGGCAACAGGCCGAGGATAGCGACGTCGCGGTCGATCTCGTGGCGGCGAAGGCCATCCGCGCACGTACAGATCGAGCGGCGCTGCATCGCGTGCTGAGCAATGTGATCGGAAATGCGATCAAGTTCACGCCGTCCGGCGGACACGTGACGTGCACCGTGGATGCGGACTCGGACTCTGTTTCCATCGTGATCGAAGACACCGGCATTGGGATCGACGCAGCGTTTCTGCCCAGAATGTACCAGCCGTTCGAGCAGGAGTCGTCCGGATTGGGCCGGACCTTCGAGGGCAGCGGGCTCGGGCTGACGATTACCGCCCAGCTGGTCGACCTGCTCGAGGGATCGATGGACGTGGAAAGCGAAAAGGGGACCGGCACCCGCGTGACTGTGACGTTGCCGCGAGCGATCGGCGCAGGTTGACGTTCATGTCCTGCGCACAAAAAAAGTCGCCGACCTGCGAGGGGAACGCAGATCGGCGGAAAGGTCCGGACCGTGAGCAGCCCGAGGCGGGCAAGAAAGGGTCCGGGGCACGGCGCCCCAACCCGTCGATTATCCGACCGTCTCGGCCTCTTCCTTCGTTTCGGGGACAGGCGCAATCTCAAAGCGAACGCCCTGGTCGCCCGGGTACGGCTCGTGGTGGTCGTGCTTGTTCTTCCAGATGTCCTGCGGGATCCCTTCCGGGAAAGCGTTGCACACATGCTCGTCGGAGCGATTCCGATCGAGATGCTTGCAGGACGTGCACATCGGCTGAATATCGTGGGACATAACGGGTCTGGGAATTCGGGAGGGCGTCGTTATCTAAATTTCTGTGAGTCCAAACGTACGCGCTAGATCGGTGGATCCGCGCGGCACGATATTTAGAGGCGGTCTAAATCGCCCCAACCGCGCCTCTTCCCGGCGGGTCTCCGTGATGTAGGGGATCGCCCCACAGCCGCTCGATCGACCTCCTGACGCTGCAACCGCCGTTTTCTCGGGCAGCGCCTCCGCGAATTGCGTCTGAACTTCATGGTCGTGACTTGACGAACCGCCGACTATTTGCGTTTATCTAGATGCAGTCTAAATAGAGTGGCGTAACGCTCTTGCCAAACACGCGCGTCTCACCTCTTCTCTCGCTTATGTCCACGACGGCCGAACTCGCAAACTTCGAGAAAGAAGCCCCCGTCGGTTTCTCGTTCTGCGATCGCTCCTGTACCGGATGCTATAAATATTGCCTCGAAGGCAAAGGGTGCACGCTCGGCGTTCTATTCGAAACGTCGTGCGACGTGTTCTTCGAGTGGCTGACGGAAGACGGACAACCGGTAGACTATCCGCCGCGTCTGCGCTACAAGTCGTGGCCGAAACGAGAGGTCTGTCGTCTGCTCCGCTCGGGCGTGTACGAGCCGGTCACGTCGCCATCGATGAACTGATCTGCCTGCAGGTACAACCTGCGTCGTCTCATTGCTGGATGGGAAAAGCCTCCCGATATTCCTCGGAGAGGCTTTTTTCTGTGGACCCGGACAAGGAGTGAGCGGCAGGCAGTGCTACAAAGACGACGTGCGGATCCGTGACGCGCATAGCACATTGAGGGAAGGTCCGCGTGCTGCCGCTCCTGCTTGAAAGTACCTATGATTCGAAAAGTATTGCAGGCTTACCGAGAGGGAGGCGTGTCCGGCCTGTCCCGCAAAGCGTACTATCTGTACTGCTATGCACTGGAGGCCTACGTCCGACCGGCTGCGGGTCTGAACGAATCCGTCATCACGCTCAACGGGGTGGAGGTCCCTGTGACGCGATCCGCGCTGGACGACCGCCTTCCGTTTTACACGCCGGCGGTCCCGGTCGATAGCAATCCGGTGTACGAGTCCGCCGAGATCGACGCGATCCGCCATTACGTCGAGCCGGGCGACCACGTCGTCGTGATCGGCGGGGGACTCGGCGTGACGGCGACCGTTGCAGCACGCGAAGCCGGTGAGGCGGGGACTGTCACGGTCTTCGAACCGTCGACGACGGCGCTTGGCGTATGCACGCGGACGATTGAACACAACGACCTGACGCGCCGCGTCCGGCTGGAGCATGCATCGGTGGGGGCGCCGCAGAATTCCTGCTTTACCTACGGTCCGCAGGAGGACCTCCGGCGGGTAGCATATGATGAACTGCCCGATGCCGACGTGTACGAGATGGACTGCGAAGGGGAGGAGCTCCCGATCCTCAAGGGGATGACCGTTCGGCCGCGCGTCATCCTGGTTGAAACGCATGCCAACCACGACGCCGTCGTGGATGTCCTCCAGGCGAACGGGTACACGATCAACAGCGTCGTCGACGACCGGTCCGAGATCGGTGCCGACCGTACGCACGTTCGTGCGGTGCACCGATCAGACGGGTGATGTGCGGTTGACGAGAACAAAACGGTTTTATGATCCGGGCATCATGTCGAGATAACACGTGATGCCTACGTTGCCACCGTGTGATCATCACGAACCTCCCCTTTCGGTGCATCCTTCCTGATGGAATCCCCTACTGATTTCTTCGACGAGCCTCATACAGGTTCGACGAACCGCTATCGGACCATCTGGATTTCCGACGCTCACCTGGGACTTCGAGAGTCCAAGGCCGAGTTTCTGATGGACTTTCTCCAGAAGACGGAGGCCGAGCAATACTACCTCGTCGGCGACATGATCGACGGCTGGGCGCTCAAGCGATCGTGGTACTGGCCCGCCTCCCATAATGACGTCGTGCAGTGTCTGCTCGACATTGCGCGGACGTCGGACGTGACCTACATCCCCGGCAACCACGACGAAGCCGCCCGGGCTTTTCCCGGAATACGGCTCGGTGGAATTCATCTCACCAAAGAAGCGACGCACACCACAGCGGATGGGCGTCGCTTTCTCATTTTACACGGGGACGAGTTCGACGGGGTGATCCGCCATGCACGGTGGCTGTCGATGCTCGGAGCCGTGGCTTACACCGGGATTCTGAAACTGAACCGGTACGTGAATCGCGGCCGGCGATGGATGGGACTCCCGTACTGGTCGCTCTCGGCCTACCTGAAGAACCGCACGAAGAAAGCCGTGCAGTTCATTGCTGACTTCGAGGATGCCGTGGCTCGGCGTGCCCGAATTGACGACGTCGACGGCGTGGTCTGCGGCCACATCCACCAGCCGGAAATGCGCACCATTCACGGCGTGCAGTACGTCAACACGGGCGACTGGGTTGAGAGCTGCACGGCCCTTGTCGAGCACTGGGATGGTCGTATGGAAATCCTTCGCTGGGTTCCTGCGGGACGGGGAGCGCGAGAAGCGATCGTCTCGGAGCCCGTCCGGTCGCAGGCAGCTGCCGGCGTCCGCGGCAGCGGCGACGGCCAGACCACCGCGCAGCCGGACCTCGGCCCGCCAGTGCTATCGGGCGACGGACATGTTGGTACTGCCCCGGAGGTCGACACGCGGGACGACGAAAGCAGAAACCGTTGATGATCGCACCGGCGTCCTTGGCTATCAGGTCAGGCGGGCGTCTGTGAGGATTCGTGACCCAGCAGGCGATGCATTTTGCCGGGGAAGGAGGTGTCCAGCGCGTCCTCGACCCGGCGCGAGGCGGACGCCACCGCATGGAGGTCGATGCCCGTGTGCACACCCATCTGGTCCAGCAGGTAGACCGTGTCTTCGGTCGCGACGTTGCCGGTTGCGCCCTCGATGAACGGGCATCCGCCCATCCCCGCGAGCGACGTGTCAAACCGCGTGACGCCTTCCTCGAGTGCGGCGACGAGATTCGCCAGACCGAGGCCTCGTGTGTCGTGCAGATGGAGCACGATGGGGGTTTCGCCGATCGAATCGCGAAGGGCCCGTATCACGCGACGCATCGCGACGGGATTCCCCATACCCGTGGAATCTGCGAGCGAGATGGACTCGACGCCGAGTTCGGCGAATCGAACGGCCAGGTCGACCACGTGTCCGAGCGGGGTGTCGCCCGGCTCCCGGTAGCCGAAGACGGTCTGGAAGTTCATCTGCACGTCGCACCCCTCCGTCCGGGCCTCGCGCACCATGTTCGTCCCCTCCGCGACCGCGTCCGCCACCGGCATGTTCGCGTTGTCCATGCTGTGATCGTCGTGCGTGGCGATCGACAGGTCGATGTGCCGGCATCCGGCCTCCAGCGCGCGTCCGAGGCCCTTGCGATTTAGCACCAGACCGCTGAGCTTGGCGCCGTTGAGGCCGTCCGCCATTGGCAGCCGGTCGCACACCTCCTCTGCATCACGCATCTGTGGGACCCACTTCGGATGGACAAACGACGTCACCTGGATGCGGGGCAGACCGGCTTCGGCCAGCGCCCGAATCGTATCGACTTTCAGATCGGTCGGGATGAATGTGTCTTCCATCTGAAAGCCGTCGCGGGGACCAACCTCACATAATTCGACGGTGTCGGGCAGAATGGCTTTCGGGTCCGGACGGGTCTCAGTCATGGGAGAAGCGCGGGGTGGAGATGGCAGATAGATCGAAGCGGGCACAGCGTCAACGGGGCATCAGCCGTATCCGGTCGGGGACAGGCGTTCCACCGAGACGGCCTCATCATCGATGTCATCGATCTCGTACACAACCCGCTGTCCGGCGCTAATGCGTTCCCCGGAATGGTAGTCCTCTACGGCGTCCAGACTGAACGGAATCGGGTCGCCGTCGTCGTCGGGCTCGATGAGGCCGTGTTGCTCTTCATGGTCGAACCACTCAATCACACCTTCGGGCATGGTCGTAGGGCGGATAGAAAACGATCGAAGAAAGAAGGCGGCTCGGTAGAAACGGGACCGGTCGGTGGAGCGGCCGGTAAACCTGCATCAACTGACCGGAGTGTACGGACGCGTGGATGCCCTACGTGTTCGGGCGGTTCCCGGGCGGTTCCC
>JAAAOT010000318.1 GCA_009908725.1 Bacteroidota bacterium
AGCAACCTTCGTTCGCGGCCTCACGGTCGGGGAAGACGACCTCCGCTGGGTCCGGTTCGACCTTCACCGCCAGGCCGGCGGTGAGATGCGCGCCGGGCTCCCCGTCGATGGGGAGGACGCCGCAGCCATTCTCCTTGTGCTCACCCGGACCTCGTTTCCGTTCGGGGCGACCGAGGGGGAGACGCGCGCCACCGTTCCGGGCGGTGCCGGCACCTCGGCGCGAGGACAGGCACGGTCAGACGCAATCGGAAACGTCGGGCAGGCCGTCGGCCTCTATCGGAGTACGCCGCAGCAGGGTCTTATCGCAGCGGACGAGGGGATGGAGCGGCTCTTTGGGTATTCGAAGGACACTCTCCGGGCGATCGATGCGGAGGAGATGCTCGTGAATCCCTCCGAAGCCGAAGCGCTTCGTCGGCGTCGGCGGCAGAACGGCGGGCTCCATCGTGAAGAGATCCATTTTCGCCGTAGCGACGGTGATTCGTTCTGGGGCCTTTTCAACAGCATACCGACGCACGATGACGACGGGGATGTGCTGTTCTACGACAGCATCATCATCGACATCACCGATCTCAAGGAGGCGCAGTTCGCGCTGCAGGCGGGCGAAGAGCTGTACCGCGTTCTGGCGGAGCACTCTGTCGATATTATCACCCGTCACGCGCTGGACTCCACGTATCATTACGTCTCGCCGGCCGTGGAATCGGTGCTCGGCTACACGCCGGAGGAGATGATGGGTCGGCGAGCCATCGACATCACGCACCCCGATGATCTTGGCATCTACCGCCAGATCGCGCGGGCGCTGGACGACGACGCTCGCATCAAGGAACGGGTCCGCTTTCGGCACAGGGACGGCCATTACGTGTGGTTGGAGGTGACCGGACGACTCGTTCGGGACCCGTCTTCGGACCGGGGTATCGAGTACGTCGCGTCGTCGAGAGATGTGACCATGCAGGTGGAGTCGGAAAACGTGCTGCGGTCGACGGCGCAGCGGCTTCGCATCATGAGCGACATCAGTCAGGCGACGTTGCAGACCACGGACCTGCACACCGTCGGCCAGGTGGCGCTCGACACGCTTGCCCGTGCCATTCCGCAGTGCCGGTCTTCGATCCTCGCGTTTCGAAAAGAGGAAGGGTACGCCGAGGTCCTATCCGTACGCGCCGATGATGAGGCAGGCATCGATGAAGGCACTCGCCTCCCTCTCGACTGGCTCCACACGTTCGACGCCCTCCAACGCGGCCTCGACGGACGCGTCACGGACCTGAATGAACTCTCCTCCTCGTCGCCGCTCCTCCAGCGCCTGAAGGAGATGGGCATTCAGTCGTTCATCTCTGTTCCTGCCATTCTGGACGGGCAGACCGTGGGCGCGCTCAACCTGGCGCACAGCGAGCCGGACGCCTTTTCATCGGGCGATATCAACATGGCCCGGGAGGTGGCACGGCTCATCGCGCTGGCGATGCGGCAGAAGCGATACCAGGACGACCTGGTCGAGGCAAAGGAAGAGGCGGAGGAGATGAGCCGCCTCAAGTCCGCGTTTCTTGCCAACATGAGTCATGAAATCCGTACACCGTTGACCGCGATCCTCGGATTCGCGGACGTACTGGCGGACGAGTCTGAAGCGCCGCACGACGAGATCGCACGGCTGATCTCCCGGAGCGGACACCGCCTCATGGACACCCTCGAGTCCGTCCTGCAGCTTTCGCGACTCGAGGCTGGCAACGTCGAACTGTCGCCGGAGCCGGTGGACGTCGCCGAGGAGGTGAGCGAGGTGGTTGACCTGATGCAGGCGAGAGCGGACGAGGAGGAGGTGGAGATTCGTGTCGACCTTCCGCCCGGAGAGGTGGCTGCCCGGCTCGATAGCATGGCGCTCTTTCGGGTCCTGAGCAATCTCGTGAGCAACGCCATCAAGTTCACCGAGCGGGACGGCAGGGTTTCCGTGACCCTCCGGGCATCCGAAGACTCGCTCGTTGTGACGGTTCAAGATACGGGGATCGGCATGGCGCCGTCCGTCATCCCGGAACTCTTCGGTGCGTTTCGGCAGGAGTCGACGGGGACGCGTCGCTCGCACGAGGGGAGCGGGCTGGGGCTCACGATCGTGCGTAGGCTGGTCGATCTGATGAACGGCACCATCACGGTTGACAGCGCGAAAGGTCAGGGAAGCACCTTCACCCTGGAGTTGCCCGTCGAACCCGACGACGCACCTGACCCGGACTTCGACGACGCGTAAGCTTTCGCGCCCGTTCGATCGGGGCGAAGTATCTAACGGTCATTCAACTAGGCAGGGACTGGAGAAACTGCTCTTCGATGGAGAGATACCGCCGGTGTGCGTTATGAGCAGGTTTTCCCGAATGGATCGACCGGATGACATGACATTTTCCTCTGCCGCCCTCTCGCAATTCTCTCTTTCCCGCCCGGTACGGACGGCTGTGACGGCCGTTCTTGCGGTCATGCTGCTCGCCGCTGTCCAGCCGGCCGAAGCCCAGCAGTGGCGCCAGACGGCGACCGTGATGGCGGATGTGAAGACGGGGCATGCCACGCGCGCCTTTATCGACACCGTGGCGAATCGGCTTCGCAAAAGTGACACGTTAATGGTGCGCCGCTCCCGGGATGGAGAACCCATGCGTCTCCAGACGCTGCAGCACTCGCTGCTCGCCGACGGTGTGGGGCTGCAGAGCGCCAACCGGATGTTCATCGACTACGAGTTCCAGATCGTCGATAACGAACTCATCGAGGAAATCCAGGACATCCAGCTTATCTTTCGACCGCCGTCGACGACCGAGCGGGACATCTCGGTGCTCTACCTCGATGCCGAGCAGGAGATGGTCGCAGATGTGATGCGAGAATCCGGCGTGCCGGATGAGTCCAACGTAGCCATGACGCACTACTTCGTGAATGAGCTGTCCTTCCCCGCGCTGTCGCTCGATCAGAATGTGGAGGTGGTCAGTGCAGCGGGGCGTAATCTACGCGAAGGATATGACCAGCGGCGGAAGGTGCTGATGCGCCAGATGAAAACGTTTATTTACGACCGGGACAAGGTGTACCATACCCGCATTCTGGCCGACCAGTAGGCCCGGCGCGTTGGATGCCGCCTCGACCCATACGTTCTGGAAGCGGCCGGGCGTGCGGATGTCTCAGTGGGCTTTTGCTGTCGCACGAATATGGACCGGCCGCTCGTGGTCGAGGATCGCACGCTGCGAGCGCTTTGACAGAATGTGGCAGTCGTGGATACGCGTTACCCGATCTTTTCCATTAGGTGCTCCAAAGGATGACGCGACCCGGTGATTGAAGCGTCATTCTCTTTAGGATGGAAAGTGATATGTAGAACACACCGATCATAACATTTCCGCTTTCCGCAAGACGCCTATTCTACCTTTCCATTCGCACCGCTTGAACCTGCCGCTCGTTTCCATGTCCACGCCCCTTCGTGTGCCCCGATTTTCTCGCCCTCTCCCCGTTGCACTTCTTGTCGGTCTTCTGATGCTTACCGCTGCTCTGCCCGCTCAGGCGCAGCGATGGGCGCAGCGCGTCCAGGTCGTGAAGCCCGTGGTTGAGGACGGACCGGCGTACGCGCTCCTGGATTCGCTGGTGCACGCCTACGAAACCGCGGACGACTCGATGACGCTCCGGCGCACCCCTGATGCGACCCGCCAGCCGGTTCGACAGGTACGGGATGAGTTGCTCGAGGACGGCCTTGGTCTCGTAAGCGCGACGCACGTGTTCATCCAGTACGAGTTTTCGATCGTGCGCGATGAGTTCGTCGAAACGATCGAAGAGTTGCAGTTCGTTTACCGGCCGCCGAATGCGGATGAAAAGGATATTTCTCTCTTCACCGTCCGCACGGATGAAGCGATTGTACAGGAGGTGATAATGACCCAGGGATTGCCGCAGGCGAGCAATCTGAACGCGGTCAACACCTTCGCCACACTGCTCTCGTTTCCTCGCCTTGCCACGACAACGGAGACGACGATCGTGTCGCTGAACAACCGAACCCTACGCGAGGACTACGCTCAGCAACGTGAGAACCTGACGGCACAGCTCGTCGAGCTCGTCTACGATGACGCCATGCCCGTTATGACGCGCGCAATGCCGCAGAACGAATAGACCCCACTATATATCGGGATGTGCGGGCCGGGTGCCACCGTTGCTGGGCCCCGGCCCGTTCTGCGTCTTCGTGACAAACGCGCATCCGTGCCGGAAACATCGGGTTGGGCGGACGTTGACATAGGCTGTACGCAATCTCTGTCCCTCGTGTCCGGTACCTATGCAGCAGCAGAATCTTCGCGACATCGCGATTGTCGCTCACGTTGACCATGGCAAAACCACGCTCGTGGATGCCATGCTCTGGCAAAGCGGTACCTTCCGTGACAACGAGGATGTCCAGGAGCGGGTCATGGACTCGATGGACCTGGAGCGGGAGAAGGGGATCACCATCATGGCAAAAAATACGGCGCTTCGCTATGAGGACTACAAAATCAACGTCGTAGATACGCCGGGGCACGCCGACTTTGGCGGTGAAGTGGAGCGAACCCTCCGGCTTGTAGACGGCATCATGCTGCTCGTAGATGCAGCCGAGGGGCCGCTGCCGCAGACGCGGTTTGTCCTCCAGAAGGCGCTCGAACTCGACCTTCCGGCGATTGTCGTGCTTAACAAGATCGACCGCAAGGATGCGCGCCCGGATGAGACGCTGGACGCGATCTACGACCTCTTCATCGATTTGGGGGCAACGGAAGAGCAGATCGACTTTCCCGTCCTCTACACCGTCGCGACGGAGGGGCAGTGCGCAGTTGAGCCCGACGGAGAGTTGACCGACCTGCGCCCGCTCTTCGAAACGATCGTAGACACCGTCCCGGCGCCGTCCGGCGATCCGGAAGCGACGCTGCAGGTGCTGGTGACGAGCGTGCACGGCGACAACTACCTCGGACCGGTCGCGGTCGGGCGCGTGGAGCAGGGGACGCTCTCAGGCCGGCAGTCGATCAGCCTGTGTCATCGCGACGGTTCCTTCGAGAAGACGGAGGTGACCGCCCTCTTCACGTACGAAGGCCTGTCTCGCGTGGAGGCGGAGGAAGCCGGACCCGGCCACATTGTCGCGATTGCCGGCGTGGAAGGGATCGGCCTCGGCGAAAGCCTCTCCACGGCCGAGGATCCGGAGCCGCTCGAGCCGCTCCACGTGGACGAGCCCACGATGTCGATGGAGTTTCGCGTGAACGACGGACCGTTTAGTGGTCAGGAGGGCGAATACGTCACGTCGCGCCAGCTCCGGGATCGTCTGTACGACGAGGCGCGCAACAACCTCGCCATCCGCGTGGAGGACACCAACACGCCGGAGCGCCTCCTTGTCTATGGCCGCGGCGAACTGCAGATGGCGATCCTGATCGAGCAGATGCGGCGGGAGGGATACGAGATGTGCGTCGGTATGCCGCAGGTCATCACCAAGCAGATCGACGGCACCAAGCACGAGCCGTACGAGCGAACCGAAATCGACGTCCCGAACGAACACGTAGGCGTCGTCATGGAACGCCTCGGGGAGCGGAAGGGCCAGGTTCAGCACATGGAGCACCAGGAGAGCGGTCGCGTGCGACTCGTCTTCGAGGTGCCCAGCCGCGGACTCATCGGGTATCGGTCGAAGTTTCTGACCGACACGAAAGGCACCGGCCTCCTCACGCACCGGTTCGAGCGGTTCGACGAATGGGCCGGCGAGATCCCGCACCGTACGACCGGTGCTCTCGTCGCCGATCGGAAAGGGAAGGTGACCGGCTACGCGCTGCTCAACCTGCAGGACCGCGGCGAATTCTTCGTCGCCCCCGGCGATCGGGTGTATAAAGGCATGATCGTAGGCGAGAACAACCGCCCGCAGAATCTCGACGTCAACATGACGAAGGAGAAGAAGCTGACGAACATGCGGGCCGCTGCAGGTGACGAGCTGGAGCGCCTTCCCCCGCCACGGGACATGTCGCTCGAGGAAGCCATCGAGTTTATCCGCGACGATGAGCTGATCGAAATCACGCCGGAGTCCTTCCGCCTTCGCAAGCGCCACCGCGACCCGAAAGAGCGCAAGCGCGCCAACACCGTAGCCTAGTGGCGAGGGGTTGAGGTGTGGGGTTTGAGGTGTGCGGTTTGAGGTTTGAGGTGTGCGCGGTCACGGGCGTCCTGCCCACGAGTTCCGTTTAGACGTTAATGCGTTGGAGCGTTGAAACGTTGGAGCATTGGGACGTTCACCCCTTCACACGTTCACCCCTTCACCCCTTCCCCCTTCACCCTCTCCCCCTTTCCCCCTTTCTCCCTTTCTCCCTTCCCCGTCAACTGGGATCGTCGGGGAACGGGGTGTGCCGGTTTACTCCCAGGGGGAGCGGTTCCGCTCGATGCCCAGGGTGTCGTAGACGGCGTCTCGAGGGAAGAGTTTGAGGGCGATGATCGGTGTGCGAGCCATGGCGTCTTCCATCTCTGCCAGGTCGACCTCGTCCATGGATGATGCGCGACCGGCCAGGTGGCGAAGCGTGTGGCTGTAGTCCGTCTGCGTCCCGATGACACTTCGACTGTTCGTGCGTGCTACGACCACCTCGTCGGTCAAGCCCGAGCAGGCCTCCTGCCGCTGCCTGTCGGGCACGCCTAGCCGCGCGAGAAGCCCGGCAAAGCGATCCTTCAGATGGTGCACCGTCGTATTCAGTGACCGTCCGGGCACGACCACGGAGATACGCGTTTGAGGATGGGTGTAGAGCACGATCCATTTCCCGGGGAACGGCATGCTGATCGCATTGGCATACCATTCGCCAAACGGTCCCGTCGGGGAGGGAGGCGTCGCAACGGCTGACCGTTTGCTGTACGTCAACAAACGCCTTGTGCAGCGGATGACAGGCATGATGACAGTGTTTAGACCAAGGAGTCCCACGTCCTGAGCACGTTGAGGCGTTGATGCGTTGAGGCGTTGATGCGCTGAGGCGTTGATGCGTTGGGGCGTTGATGCGTTGGGGCGTTGAGGCGTTGATGCGTTAGGGCGCTGAGGCGTTGAGGCGTTAGGGCGCTGAGGCGTTGGGGCGTTGAGGCGTTAGGACGTTGAGGCGTTAGGACGTTGAGGCATTGAATCTTTCCCCCCTTCCCCCTTTCACACTTTCCCGTCTCGAAACCGTTTCCTCACCGTTTCGCCTTGCTCTTCTCCCACTCGATTCGCCGCTGGTAGCGCCACCAGAGGTCGGCGAAGTAGGCGCTTTCTGGATGAGCTCGACGAATCGTTCCTGGTCCTCGGACTCCGGCTCGATGGTGCCATCGGCGAGGGCCTGGAGCCAGTGACCATATCGTTTCAGGTCGCGCCGTTCGTCCGGATCGAAAATGCGCAGGCTGCTCTCCGGTCGGAAGTCGCGCCGTTCGAGGTATACGTCGTGGTCGGACACGGCTGGGCGATGGTCTGGTGAGCGAGGCTGGGTTTGTGCAGGTTGCGTTCGAGGGGGCGGGGGGAGACGGAGGCGAGAGGGGCCGGTGGTCGGTGCGAGGCCCGGCGGCAAGCGAATCTACCGGCGCTCGTCGGGGTCGTAGAGCGCGAGGCCGAGGGCCGTGCCGCCAACAACGGCGATCGGCATAACGACGAGGTTGAGGCCCGGGATCCAGAGGATAAGGCTGGTCGACAGCCCGAAGCCGGCGGCCATCGTCCGGTTCGCGTTCAGGAGTGCGAGCTTCTCCCGCCACGGCAGTCCGTAGCGGGCGAGAGCAACATCGGCGTACTCGACGGCCAGAAAAAAAGCGGCCAGTCCTGCGTGGAAGACGGTTGCGACCGGCGGACCTATGCCCGGCACGAGGTTTAGCGCAAGGACGGGCACCGCGAACGCGATGTAGACGCCCGTCACCGCCGCGGTGCTGACGATCGACCGCACGAACCCGGTCCACATCGCGACCTCGTCCGGGGAAGGCGCGTCTCCGGTTAAAATCGCTTCGGCGCGAATGGAGAGCGCGTCGTTGAACGGGCTCGCCACGACGCCACCGAGAAGAAGCGCCGTGAGATAGGCACCCGCCACGCCGACGGCGATGAGGAGAACGTAGAGTACCGTCCATACGAGCAGGAGAAAGCCCGTCCAGAGCCCCTCGGCGACGGGGGCAGACCACCACAGAGCGAGCAGGTCGTCTGCGTATGCGATCGCCGTGGCGGCAACGCCGACAAAGAGCAGAACCCCGATCAGTGCCGGTGCCGCTGCCCAGGACCATAGTGACCGGTGGCGCCACAGCAGGGCGACCGCACGAAACGGAAGCGCGAACCCACGCGCCCATCGGACAGGTGCCGGGGCAGAGCGTGCGGAGCGAAGGTTCGAGACGAGAGAGGCCATAGACGATCGGGGCAGGGAAAATCGAGGGACGCAGCGGCATCAGAACGCGGCACACCGCGGATTCGCCCTGCCAACCTATAACCCAGCCGCCGTCTTCTACAAAAACCGCGCACGACCCGAAGACCGTGCGCGGCGCTGTGCTCGTCGGACGTGGTCCGTATCAGGCGTCGGCGGCCGCGAGTTCCGGCTCCCCTGTCGTTGCTGTCACGTCCTCCTCAGAGTTCCCTTCACCTTCCGGTCCCTCATCGTACTGCTCTTTGATGTTCGGGTAGGCCGTCTGAAACATCTCGTTGACCTCGTCGACTTCCCCGTCATGCTCCTCGCGGGCCTGATGGAGTCGCACGCAGGCTTTCCAGACAGCGCGGCGGAGATTCCACTTGCGGACGGAGTATGCCGCGCTGCGGCGGGTGCCGTCGCCTTCCAGCCAGCTGAGCTGCACGTACGGTTTCGCGGTGCCGCTCCCGTCATCCTTCCAGCAGAAGTTGAGGCCGATCACGCCGGTTTTCGACCGGGCTTCTGCAGAGCGGCGAACGGGATCCATCGGATCGGGCAGTGTCTCGAGCAGCTCGTCCCGGTACTCCACGGCTTTCGCCAGTGCGTCTTCACGCCCGCCGAATCGCTTGTCCGAGAAGTATTTCGTGTGCTGCTTCTTCTGCCGCTTGATGCGGACCTGCCATCCGTGCGTCGGGTGCCGGTCCGGGTGCTCGTCGGACGGCTGAATATCAATACGGAATACGTTCTTCGGTTTATCGGTCATGGTGGAGATGATGCCGTGTCGTAGCGGGAATGGTGCGATCAGCGGGTGATCGAGGCCTCCCCACGCGAAATGCCGTCGCGAGCAGGCGGGAAAGAACAGATGACGCCGGGCCAGAAGGCTTGGAAACGAACGATGACATGCGGCCTCGCATTCCGTGAGCACGAAGCTCCGGATGACCGTCGTTCAAGCCCGACACAGAAAAGCACACGTAAGAAAAGGCGCCGCAAGCGGATCCCGACACGTACAGACTCTTCCACCACAGGGCGCATACGCCGCACAAATATGGGGGTTAGGCCGGGTGAATGCAAGTGCTACGATCTTGAGCGGCAAAGTTTGAGAAAATAGCCCACGAGCCTTTGCGATTTTCGATGAGGTACATCGGCAGAAGCGTTCTTCGGGACCTGTTTGTCGTTCTACCTTTGAGCCCGCCTGCGCTGACTCGCGGCACGGCCGGCGTCGGACAAGTAACCGGGTCGGCAGAATGAAAAAAGCCGCCCGGGTTGGTCCGGGCGGCGGGCAGAGCCAGTGCGCGTGGATTACAGCAAGTCTGTCTCCTCGGCGGCGCTGCGGAGTTTCGCGCGCTGTTCCTCGGTCAGGTTTTCGGGAATCTGGACCTCGATCTCAACATAGAGGTCGCCCTGACCGTCGTCCGTGTCAACCCCCTGACCCTTCAACCGCAACTTTTCGCCGGGCTGCGAACCCGCGGGGATCGTGACCTTGACCTTCTGGCCGTAGGGCGTTGGAATCTGACGCGTGGTGCCGAGCATCGCATCGAACACGGACACCGACTCTGTCAGGTAAATATCGTCTCCCTTCCGCTGGAACCGTGGATGATCTCCGACGCGAAAGGTCACGTAGAGGTCGCCTTGCCCGCCCGGCCCCTGCTGGCCTCGGCCTCGCAGGCGCACCTTGTATCCGTCCCGAACGCCTTTCGGGACCTTCAACCGGACGGTCTCTCCGGTCGGAAGCTTGACCTGCCGCTTGCCACCATCGAGTGCCTCTCGGAACGAGATCCGAAGCGTGGTCTCGATGTCGCGTCCGGGGGAAGCCTGGCGCTGTCGCTGTTGCTGCTGGAACGGGTCACGTTTCCGGGCGCGCGAGCCGCCGCCCCCGCCGAAGAAGCTTTCGAAGATGTCGCCGAAGCCGCCTCCGCGTCCTCCACGTCCGCCGAAGATGTCTTCGAAGTCGCCCTGTTCGAAGCGGACCTCGCGGCCACCTCGACCGCCGCGGAAGCCGTCGCCGTCGAAGCCGAACTTGCGCCGCTGATCGTACTGCTGCCGTTTCTCCTCGTCAGACAGCACGGAGTAGGCTTCCTGAATTTCCTTGAAGCGTTCTTCCGCGGCGGCATCATCGGGGTTGCGGTCCGGATGATGCTTGCGTGCGAGGGATCGATACGCTTTCTTGATCTCCGACTGGCTTGCGTCCTCGCTGACGCCCAGAATGTCGTAATAGTCCTTGGTTTGCGGCATATCGGGTGCGACACGCCTGATGAGCGAAGTACGAGGGTTCGGAAAGGATCCGACGCCGGCGGACTGCCAGATTGGCCACGCGCCTGACGGTTCGTCCTCAGGGACGAGCGGAATCCGCCGATTCTGCAGAAAAAACGTCGATCTTGGCCCGTCGTCCGGGATACAAGTCCGTCATAACTGAATAAACACAATTCATGCCACTGCGCAGTTCGAGACGAAATGACTGATTCGCCGGTACAGCCTCGCAAGATTCGCAAGGTTCTCGTTGCCAACCGTGGTGAGATTGCCGTTCGTGTCATGCGCACGTGTCGTGAGCTTGGCATCGAGACGGTGGCCATTTACTCCGAACCGGACCGTCCATCCCCACACGTCCGAATGGCGGACGAGGCGTACCACATCGGGCCTGCTGCGGCGAACCAGTCGTACCTCGTTCAGGAGAAGATCCTCGAGGTGGCTGCCCGGAGCGGTGCGGACGCCATTCATCCGGGGTACGGGTTTCTGTCCGAGAACGCCTCGTTTGCGGAGGCATGTCAGGACGCCGGCGTCATTTTCATCGGCCCGGGCCCGGAGGCGATCCGGGCGATGGGTGACAAGACGGCGGCCCGTCAGTTAATGGAGGACGCCGGGGTGCCGATGGCGCCCGGCACCACGGATGCGGTGTCAGACCCGGACGAAGGGGCTGTCGTGGCTGAGGAGATCGGCTATCCCGTGCTGATCAAGGCGGCCGCCGGGGGCGGTGGCAAAGGCATGCGCATCGTGGACGAGGCCGCCGGCTTCACGCGGGCGATGGAGATGGCGCAGAGCGAAGCGTCCTCGGCGTTCGGTGACGGGCGTGTGTTCATCGAGAAGTACATCCAGCAGCCGCGGCATATCGAGTTTCAGATACTCGCAGACGCTCACGGCAACACGATTCACCTGTTCGAGCGGGAGTGCTCGATTCAGCGACGCCACCAGAAGGTGGTCGAGGAGGCGCCCTCGTCGATCCTGACACCGGAATTGCGTGATGAGATGGGAAGGGCCGCCGTTGCCGCCGCGGAATCCTGCGGTTACCGAAATGCCGGCACAGTCGAATTTCTGGTCGATGCGGACCAGAACTTCTACTTCATGGAAATGAACACGCGCCTGCAGGTCGAACATCCGGTGACGGAATGGATCACCGGCGTGGATCTGGTCGAGCAGCAGATTCGTGTCGCCGAAGGCCGAGAGCTGGAGATCCGGCAGGAGGACCTGTCAATTCACGGCCACTCGGTCGAGTGCCGCGTCTACGCCGAGGATCCGGCATCCAACTTTCTGCCGGACCCGGGTCCGCTTCACCGCCACGCCGCGCCGTCCGGGTTCGGGGTGCGCGTCGACTCCGGCGTGGAGGAGGGGGGAGAGGTGCTTATCCACTACGACCCGATGATTTCGAAGCTGACGTCGTGGGGGAGCGACCGCGACGCCGCGATCCGGCGGATGATCCGCGCGCTGGACGAGTACGAAATTGCCGGCGTGCAGACGACCATCCCGTTCTGCCGGTTCGCCATGGAGCATAAGGCCTTCCGCGATGGACACTTCTCGACGCACTTCGTCGATGACCACTTCACGCCGGATGCGCTGTCGGTCGACGCTGATTCGAAAGATGACCTGGCCGCCCTCGCTGCGACGCTGTATGAGGCCGTGAGCGACGACGAGACGACCGCCGCCGCCTCCCAGAACGGTGCCCCGTCCCGCAGCCCCTGGAAGAACCGCCGGGAGGTTTAGGATAGCGTTTATGCGTTGGGGCGTTGGAGCGTTGGGGCGTTGGAGCGTTGGGGCGTTGGAGCGTTGGGACGTTAGCGCGTTGGGACGTTAGCGCGTTCGGAAGTTTGCGAGTGGATTGCGGATTCAGATTACCCTCTAAGAATCGAATCCAATTGACGACCCACCACCTCCGACCCACCACTTCCCCTTTCGATCGTCAAGCCTCGAAATAGAAACGGCCCGGTCGCTGTCACCAGCGCCGGGCCGTTGATTGTTTTCATCAGCCTCGTAGGCCGACGAATGGTTTGTCGGGACCGCTAGTTAAAGATGTAGCGGACGCCCAGCTGCATGCGCCAACGCGACTCGAGGAACGGGTTCGGCTGGAAGGTCTCGTTCGTTCCTGTGTACTCAAGGACCGCATCGCCGTCATCGTAAATCGGCCGGCCCTGGCTATCCAGCGCAACGGCAACGGGCGCGTTCGTCTGAACCGTCTCGCGGACGCCCCAGTTCGAGTTCAGCATATTCGGGACGTTGAGGATGTCGAGCGATACGCGGAGACGATTCGGCGTCTCGCCCACGTTTACGCGAAACTCCTGTGCCAGCCGCAGATCCATCTTGAAGTACCACGGGCTCAGCGCGCCGTTTCGTTCCGCGATGGAGCCGCGGTTCTCGCTCAGGTAGTCGTCCTGCTCGATGTACGCATCGAACGCGGCCGCCTGCGCTGCCTGCTCTGCCGGCGTGCCGGTAAAGGTCAGTTCCGCCGCGGGGTCGTTCGGGATGTACAGCAGGTCGTTGTTGCCGATGCCGTCGCCGTTGAAGTCGCCGCCGAAGACGTAGCTAAAGCGATCGCCCTTTGCCGCTTCCGCAAAGAGACCGACCGTGGTTGCCACGCCCTTGCCGCCGAAGTCATAGTCGAAGCGATAGTTCGCTGCTGCGATGAACCGATGCTTCAGGCCGAACTCCGAGAAGCCGAGTCCCGGATCGTTCGGATCGCCGGCGATCGGGTTGCCCTGGAAGAGCACCTGCGCGATCTCCGTCGAGGTCAGCTGATTCTTCGCTTCAGTGAACGTATAGGATGCTTTCGCGTCGAGACCGAACCCGAACGACTTCTTGAGCTCGCCGGTGAACGTATATTCGTAGCCCTCGTCGGTATTGTCGAGGACGTACGCACCGGTGACGCGCGGATTGATCGCCGTCGGGTTGCCGGTCGCTGCGCCGAAGAGCGGGCGTCCGTCAATGCCGGACGTACCGGAGGACTCCGGCAGGTTCACGTTCTTCGCGATGACGGCGTTGATGTCGTTGCTGTAGAGAAACTCTGCCGTCGCGATCACACCACCCGGAAGGCGCTGGTCGATCGCGAGGTTCGTTTTCCAGACCTGCGGCCAGGTAAAGTCCTCGTCCAGCCCGTTGACGATGCCGAGGCAGCCGTCACTCGTGCAGCCGGGGGCGTCAATGCCCTGGTTCGTGACCTGGTTGCCGATCCAGACGAAGGGAAGGCGTCCGGTGAAGATGCCGGTGCCACCGCGAACCTGCGTGCTGCGGTCCCCGAACACGTCCCAGTTGACGCCGAGGCGCGGAGAGAGCAGCGGTGCCACATCCGGCAGATCACCGGTGTCGACCTGCTGACCGTCGCGGAACGAGAGTTCAGCGATCGCCTGGTTCGTGGGGATGTCCATGAAGTAGAGCGGCACATCGACGCGGAGGCCGGCCGTCAGCTTCAGGTTCTTCGACGGGCGGTACTCGTCTTGTACGTACACCGCCGTCTGCGCAACGTTGGTTTCGTCAAAGGCAAAGCCGGGCGACGCGCGGTCTACAAAGCCGTCGAGGTCGAGGAAGCACGTCGGGTCGTTGCCGTAGTCGATGAGTTCGCCATTATCATCCCGGCAGGGCTTGGTGTTTCGTAGCGCCGGATCGGTGTAGTCCAGGAACTGCTGCGGCGAGAGGAAAAGGGTTCCCGCCGGCGGCGTGTTGACGAAAAACCCGTACTTGAAGAGATTGAACGAGTTGTTGAAAATGAACTGCTCGTAGTTCACACCGGCCGTGATGGTGTGCGACCCGGCAAAGATGCTCAGGTTGTTCGTGAACTGGATGACGTCCTGATCGAGCAGGTTGTTAATGGAAAAGGGCTCGAAGCCGGCCGTCGTGTAGCTCGTTCCTCCTTTAAGGATCTCAATTGTCGGGAAGGGACGCGGACTGAACGCATCACGGTTGTCGCGGAATGCGGTGTAACCGACGATGGTCTTGTTCGCGAACCGATTTCCGATCGTGAGATTGGTTTCCCCGACGATCGAGTAGATCTTGTTGTTGATCGTGTAACCGGCGTTGGAAAACGGGAGCGCCGTGGGACTCGGGCCGCGCTGGAAGATGGCGACCGGGTTGGCGTTCAGGTCGCGCGATGCATTCAGGTAGTTAAACCGAACGCTGGCCGTGTTGCCCGGGCTGATGTTATAGTCGAGCTTGGCGAGGATCTTCTCGTTCTCGGTGCCGAGCGTGTAGCCTTCGCCGTACGTGCCGGGGTCGTAGTTGTAGACGTTGAGCAGGCGGTCACGGATGGCATCCATCGTGTCCGCATCGACGCGTGACACGTTTGCGCCGGACACGCCGGGTCCGTCAGCGCGGAACGTCGAGCCCGGGTCGTCTCGACGGACAACCTCCACGTTGGCGAAGAAAAAGAGCTTGTCTTCAATGATCGGGCCGCCGAGGCTCGCACCGTACTGCCCAAAGGACAGATCGGCTTCGAACAGTTCAGCGTCGCCGACCTGGTCGCCGATAAAGTTCTCGTTCCGGGTGAAGTAGTAGGCCGTGCCTTTAAACTCGTTGGTACCGCTCTTCGTGACGGTGTTGACGCCGGCGCCGGTGAAGCCGCCCTCGCGCACGTCAAATGGCGCGATCGAGACCTGCACCTGCTCAACTGCGTCGAGGCTGACCGGCTGCGCATTGGTCTGGCCGCCGGGTACGGGCGAGTCGAGGCCGTACGGGTTGTTAAAGATCGAACCGTCGACCGAGAAGTTGTTGTACTGCGTGTTGCGACCGCCAAAGCTGAGGCCGTCGGATTGTGGGGTCAGGCGGGTGAAGTCCTGCGTCGAGCGACTGATCGTCGGCAGGGCGTCGATCTGCTCCTGGTTCACGGCCGTCGCTGCGCCCGTTCGGTCAGCATCCGAGTCGGCTTCGCCGGAGACGAACACCTCATCAAGCTCTTCCGTCTGAGGGGAAAGCGTGAACTCGAGCGAACGCTCCTGGCCGAGGCGGAGCTGAAGTCCGGTTTTCCGTACGCTTTCATAGCCGACGAACGTAACGGTCACCGTGTACGGGCCGCCGACGCGGACCGAGGGAAACGTGAACCGGCCGTCCGCGCGGGTGGAGACGCCGTACTGCGTGCCGGAGGGTTCGTGGACGGCGACGACGTTCGCGCCGGGGAGCGACTCGCCGGTCTCGTCCACGACGATTCCGTTCAGAGAGGCGGAGGTCACGCCCTGGGCATGGACGGACGGCGCCATCCACAGACAAGCGATGGCCAGACAGGCCAGTAATCGGTAGCGAAGGTTCATAGGTCGGGGGGTGCGTCGTGAGATATGGTTTACTCTGCTGTAATAGTTAGCCAACAGTAACGTAACGCTCACGTCGGATCGGGGGATTTCCTTGAAGTACCGGGGAAAGGAACGAAAAAATCATGTGAGCCAACCTGTATCCAATTTCTAATGTTATGAAAATATTAGAGTAACCTTATTTCCATTCATTTGCTCACGCGCCGACCGGGCGGGGAGACGCCGAGATCCTCCCCAGTTGCATCTTATTTAGACCAGATATAAGTTAACGCCATAATGAAATCACTTCTGTTCTGACACGATTCCACCGACGGATGTCCGACGCCTCGCTCTTTTCGACGCCTCACGGATCCGCTCTCCGCTGCGCCTGCTGTGGTCGCGTCGAGGTCACGTTCCGCGGCGTGCCCTTCATTCTGACTCCGGATGACCTCCCGGCGATTCAATCCGTCCTCCGCCGTGTGGTAGAAACGGACGCTGATCCAGACGATGTGTGGGAGATGCAGGCACGCTCAAAATCGGGGCCGATCACGGTGCATTACCGCTATGGCGACCTGCTGGAACTGGCGGACCTGATCCACGGCACCTCCGCGATGCTCGAACTGGAGCAGATTCTTGAAGAGGTCGAAGCGGGGATGGTGAATGGGGAGGGGTGAATTGGGAATGTCGAATGTCGAATTGGGAATGTCGAATGGGGAATGTCGAATGGGGAATTGGGAATTGGGAACGGGCTTGGCGGCGGGGTAGGCCGGAGAGCGTTGCCCGCCTCGGCGCGTCGCCGTTTTCCGCTGAACCCGTCTCCCACCCTTTGGCCTGGCTCAGGCAGTGGAGGCTTCCGGCGAGGTGCTGCTCTGCGCAGCGTAGGGGCCGAACGAGTCCAGTGAGCGCTCGCGACCCAGCAGGTTGTTCACGCCGATGGCAATCATTTCCTGAAGCATCGCCAGCGCGGGGACGATGAACATGAGCACGAACGTGCCGAACAGGATGCCGAGGCCGAGGCTGACCGCCATCGGGACCAGGAACTGCGCCTGAACGCTCTGCTCGATGATGATCGGGAAGACGCCCAGGAAGGTGGTTATGGACGTGAGGAGGATGGGCCGAAAACGTGCCTGGCCTGCCCGGATGAGCGCCTCCTCCCAGTCGTAGCCCTTGGCGCGCTCCTCATTGGCGAAGTCCAGCATCACGAGGGCGTCGTTCACGATCACACCGGACAGGCCGACGATGCCGAAGATGCTGAGGAGCCCGAGCGAGATGCCGAGCAAGAGGTGCCCGAGGATGGCCCCGATCCACGCGAACGGAATCGTGCTCATGATGACGAGCGGCTGCACGTAGGACCGGAAGGGGATGGCGAGGAGCGCATAGATGAAAAAGATCGCCAGAAGGAAGCCGATGGCCAGAGAGCTCTGGGCTTTTCGCTGCTCGCGCTGCTGACCGCCGAACTGGTACGTCATGCCCGGAATGATCTCCTGCAGGTTGGGGAGGACGCTCGCCGTGAGACTGCTCGTCACCTCCTGGCCGGTCGTGACCGAGGTGTTGACGTCGGCCGTGACCGTCACGAGTCGCCGGCCGTCCTGCCGGTTGATCTGGGACGGTCCCACGCCGATCGAGGCGCTCGCCACCTCCTCAAGCGGGACTTCCGCGCCGTTGGGGTCGCGAATCCGAAACTCGTCGAGGTCGCTGATCGCATCGCGCTCTTCCTCGGGAAGCCGGACGTAGACGCGGACCTCATCGCGGCCGCGCTGGAGGCGGTACGATTCGATTCCGAAATAGCCGGCACGGACCTGCTGGGCAAGGTCGCTGAGGGTGAGGCCCAGGGTGCGGGCGGCGGGCTTCAGGCGAAGCTCAATTTCTTGCTTCCCCTTCTCCTGGTCCGTCTGGATATCGAAGACGCCCTCGTACCGCGTAAGTGAGTCGCGAACGGCGGCGACGGCACGGTCGAGTTGCTCCGCGGTGGGCGCGGAGAGTTGTACGGAGACCGGCTCGCCGACCTGGACCACGTTTGCGGTGAAGGCGAGCGAGCGAACGCCGGCAAGCGTGCCGGTCGTCTCGCGCCAGCGATCCTCGAACTGCGTCGACGTCACGTCCCGAGCTTCGGGATCGATCAGCTCGAAGCTGACCTCGGCGATGTTCGCTTTGGTTGCCGTAAAGCCGCCCTGATTCGGTCCGCTGTTGGCGCGAGGTTGCTGGCCGACGGTGACGTAGACGTTGTCGCCGAGTCGCTGGCCTGCTTCTTCTTCGAGCTCGCGAAGGGCACGACGTCCGGACTCTTCAAGCTCCCGGGTGATCCGGGCCGTCTCCTCCGCAGTCACGCCGGCGGGCATCTCCAGCTGGGCGGTGACCAGCTTGCCCTGTACCTGCGGAAAGAAGTTGAACTTGATGTACCCGTTCGCGACGAAGCTAAAGGAGACGATCAGCGTGGCGATCGCGATGCATAGCGTCAGGCCGTATCGGCGCGTGGCGAACGCCAATCCCTTCGTCAGCGGTCCGCGGATGAAGAGCCGAAGCCTTGCGGCCACCCAGAGCCGGGCGCGGTCCATGTACCGGGCCACCGGGTTGGACGGTTTCTTGTTCTTCTTGACGTGCGATAGGTGGTTCGGGAGGATCAGCAGCACCTCCACGAGCGAGAGGAGGAGGACGATGATGACGATCGTCGGGATGTCGCCCAGAAACTTGCCGATCGTGCCGGCCACGAAGAGCAGCGGCGTGAAGGCCGCGACGGTCGTGAGCACAGCGAAGATGACCGGCACGCCGACGCGCTGGGTGCCGCGGATCGCGGCCTGAAGTGGATTCTGACCGCTTTCCTGCTCGGCAAACACGTTTTCCCCGACGACGATCGCATCGTCCACAACGATTCCGATCGATAAAATGAAGCCGAAAAGGGATAACAGGTTGACCGACACGCCCAGGTACTGCATGACCATGAACGTGCCGATGAAGCACAGGAAGATCCCGACGGACGTCCAGAACGCCAGGCGCGGGGCAAGGAAGAGGGAGAGAGCGACGATGACCAGAAACAGACCGAGCAGGCCGTTTTTGATCAACAGGTTGAGCCGGCTGCGCAGGTTTTCCGCCTGGTTCTGCCAGATGGCGACGCCGAAGCTGGCGGGGAGGGCGGGACGGACCTCCTCGTCGAGGTGCTTCTTGATCAGCTCCTCGATCGCGAGCACCTGCTCGTCGCCCGTCCGGAAGATGTTGAGGATGGCGGTGTTCTCCGAGTTGAAGCGGGTGATGAGGTCCGAGTTCTGGTCGAACCCGTCCTCTACCGATCCGATGTCGCCGAGCCGAACGGTCGAGCCGTCGGACTGGCTGACGATGATCAGGTCTTCGAAGTCCTGCTTCGTGTAGTTCTGCCCTTTCGTGCGGATCGTGATCTCCTCCTCGTCGGTCTCGATGCTTCCGCCGGGAAGGTCCAGGCTTCCCTGCCGGACGAGGGCGGAGACCTGCGCAAGCGTGAGGCCGTACTCTCGGAGCGTTTCGCGCGGGACCTCGATCGAGATCTCGTAGTCGCGCACGCCGATGACCTGGATGAAGGAGATCTCCGGGTACCGGATCAACTCGTCCTTGAGCTGCTCCGCCATCTCCTTCAGGACGCGCGCGTCTCCGTCCCCGTACAGGGCGATCTGGAGCGCCTGCTGCCGGTTCTCGAGTTCGGTAACTATTGGCTCCTCCGCCTCCGGGGGGAAGGAGGTGATGCGGTCGACCTCCTGCTTGATGTCGTTTCGCGCCCGGGTGACGTCGGTGCCCAGCTTCAGCTCGGCGGTTACGACCCCGGCGTTTTCCGACGCAGTCCCTAGGACCCGGTCGATGCCCTCGACGCTCTCGATGCGGTCTTCGATGCGGCGCACGATCGACTCCTCCACCTCCTGCGGCGAGCCTCCGGGGTACGTCACCCGAACCTGGATGGCATCCAGGCTGAACTCGGGAAACGTCTCCTGCACGGTCGTGACAGCAGCAACCCCACCCCCGATGAGGAGGAAGAGCATCAACAGGTTGGCGGCCACGCCGTTACGCGCAAACCATTCAATGGCTCGGTTCATGGAGTCTGGCAGTAAGTTGAAACGGAGTCTTTACCCGAATGGGCAAGGCTTCGAGCCCGAGACGGAGTCAGACTCGGGACAACCGAATTGTGGATTGAGAATGATGAATTCGGCTATTCGATCGGTGGACGCGGATTCGAATCGTAGCCGGCAGGCGGTTCTTCAATTCCAGAGCGATCCGGTCTGGTCTTCAGGTAGCGAATGAAACCGTACAACTGGCGTGAGCAGTTGTCGGCCGCGTCGTACATCTCGTCGAACTGTTCGCTGGAGATATAGTCGAGGTCAAGCGCGACGTAGAGATGGGATTGAATTTCTGCTGTGGAGCGACGCGCATAGCCAAGAAATTGGATAAATGCGCCCGTCGTCCGACTCGCAAATCCCTCCGCAATGTTGCTCATGACCGAGACGGCAGCACGTTGGATCTGGTCTCGCAGCCCGAAGTCCTGTGCAAATGCCCCGTGCCGCGATTCCCGGTAAACACTGGTGGTTAGCTTGCGAGCGTCCTTCCATACCTCAAGCTCCTCAAAACGCCGAATTGTAGCCATATCAACCCTTCATTGCGTGACGGTCAGACGGTTTCGAAGCCCAGAAATCCTCAATTCCCAATCCCCAATCTTTACTGCTGAACCCTCACCTTCATGCTGTCGGAGTACACGCGGAGGTCGCTGGTGATGACGCGGGTGTCGGGGGTGAGGGCGGGGTCGGCGGCGAGGTAGGTAGTGTTTTCGACGGTCTGGATCGGTTGCACGCGGCGTTCGACGAGGAGCGTGTCGCCGGCAACGGTCCAGACCGTCGGGGGGACGCCGGTCTCGCGGGTGCGTAGTGCGCTACGGGGAATGACCACGTAACGGGCGTCGCGGCGGGCCTGGATGTCGACATTTACGAACGCGCCGACCGCCAGGGGCGGACGGGCGCCGCCGCCGGGCTGTTCGCTTCGCCGGGGGGCGACGGTGGGAAGCGTTTCGTACGGGTTTTGGACGCGGACGACAACGTCGACAGTGCGCGTCTGCTCATCGATGGCGCCTTCGACGCGGTCGACGAATCCGTCCCAGGAAAACGTGCTGTTGCCGAAAGACGTCCGCACCGTGGCCGGGAGGGCATTGGGCGAGAGGCTCTGGTTGGCGCCCCAGAGCTCATCGATCAACTGCGCCTTGCTGGACGGAAGGGAGACGACGATTTCCACGGCATCGGTCGCGTAGACGGTGGCAATTGGCGTTCCCGGTCCGACATACGAGCCGCGCGTGGCCTGACGCGTTCGAACGATGCCGTTGAACGGGACGGAGATGCGCGTGCGCTGAAGCCGCGTCTCGGCGTTGTCGAGGGAGGCGCGGGCGCTTTCCAGATTCGCCTCGGCCTGGCGGAGCTGGGGTTCGCGGAAGACGAGACGACCGAGGTCGGTGCTGTCGGGCTCCGGCGCGCTGCCCGTTCGCTCGCGGATGCGCTCGTACTCTTCGCGGGCCACGGCCATTTCTTCTTCTGCCTGCAGCACCGCGAACTCGGCCTGCGTCACCCCCGCCTGGGCCTGCCGAACGGCGTTTCGATAATCCGACGGATCGATCTGCGCGAGGACGTCGCCTGCCTCGAAGCGCCCGCCGCTGACGAGGGCCCGGTTCGTCGATACGATGCGACCCGCCACCTCGGCGGTGAGAGTAATCTCCTCGGTCGGTCGGACGGTGCCGGTGCCGTGGACGTACAGGCTGCCCGTGCGAACATCCACGGGTGCGGTTCGCACCAGCGGGGCGGACGGGGGCGGCGAGGACTTCTCGGGAGCGGGCGCGAACACGCCCAGCAGTACGGCGAGGAGAATCCCGGCTCCAATAACGCCGGCGCCGATCAGGTAGGATTTCATGGGAGCGCTGAGTCGGATCTGCGAAAGTCGAAACTACTGGAAGAGGCCTGGTTCGTCGAGCGGATCCTGCTGGGTCCACGGGCCGCCGAGGGCGCGGTAGAGCGTCAGCCGGGCGGCGATGCGCTGCTGGCGTGCGGTGGCGGCGCGCTGTTGCACGGTGAGCAGGTTCTGCTCGGCATCCAGAAGGGCGAGGTAGTCGCCGATTCCGCGCTGGTAGCGACTCTGCTGCGTCTGAAACGACGCGCTGGCAGCGTCCAGCTGATTCTGGACGCGTTCGTAGGCGACCTGTTGCTGCCGGTCGGCGACAAGAGCGGATTTGACCTCCTGGAACGCCGTCAGAAGCGTTTTTTCGTAGACGGCCAGTTGCTGGCGGTACTGCGCCTTGGTGACGTCCACCCGGGCCCACAGCGCCCCGCCCTGGAAGAGCGGCGCGGACAGGTTGGCGATGAGGGAGCTGAAGCGCTGATCAATGTCGAGAAGGTCGTCAAGGCTCGCGCTCTGCAGCCCGCCCTCGGCCGTCAGGGAAAGACGGGGCAGCATTTCCGCGCGGGCGACGCCGATTTGCTGTCGGGCGGCTTCGAGCCGGGCGGAGGCCGCCATCACGTCTGGCCGCCGGGCGATCAGGTCGGACGGGAGGCCGGCGGGAACGGGATCGAGCGCGAGGCGATCGCGCGACGGGGCGGCGAGCAGGGCCTGCTCCTCCCCTGCCGGTCGGCCGGTCAGCACGGCCAGCCGGGTCTGGGCGTCGTATCGCTCGGCACGGAGCGGCGGCTGGTTCGCCCGCGCCTGCTCCAGTTGCTGCCGGACCGAATAGAGCTCGAAGGAGGAGGCGATGCCGCGCCCGTAGCGATCCTCAGTAACGGCCAGGCGATCCTCGAGCAGCGCGATGGCGTCGGCGGTGAGCGCTTCCTGCTGCAGCAGCGACGCATACTGCGCGTAGGCGGAGATCGTCTGGCTGATAACGGCGATCCGGGTGTTCTGAAGGTCGGCGGCCGTCGCGAAGAACTGGCTCAGCGCTGCTTTCCGCTGGCTTCGTATCCGCCCCCAGAAGTCGACCTCATAGCTGAGACCGAGGCTGGCGCTGTATGTCGTGAAGCTGACGCGGTCGGGTGGGCCGCCGGTCTGGGATCCGCCGCCCCCGCCCGTCTGGCCACCTCCCTGCTGGTCGCCGCCCTGCTGTCCGAAGACCGCGCCGAGGCCCGTGTTCAGCGGCTGCGTCTGCTGGTTGACGGTCCCGGTCGCATTGGCGCTCGGGAAGAGCGGTGCACGAGCGATGCGGAAACGGGCCTGAAGCTCATCCAGGCGGGCCCGAGCGGAGCGTAGATCGAGATTGCCGATGAGCGCGGAGTCGACCAGGGTTTCCAGCACCGGGTCTCCGAGGCGTGTCCACCACTCTGTCGGGACGGCAACGGAGGTGTCCGCCGCCGACGCGGGGAGAAGAGGGGAGTCGCTCTCGGCGTCGTAGCGCTCCGGCAGGTTCGCCTCGGCCTCGGGTGTCTCCATCGAGGGCGTCATCGAGCAGCCTGCGAAGAGGGCCGCGGCGAGTAGCACGGAGAAAATGGTTCGGAAAGCGTTCATGCGTCGATGAAAGGGTCGGCAGGGCGAAGAGGGGACGCATTCGGCCGCGTCCACGGCACCGGATCAGCGTGGCGCCAGTCCACGGTAGATGAGCTCAAAGATGTGTTCGGTACGGCTCGTCACGAACGCGTCCCAGTCCCCGGCGTCCTCATGCAGCACCTCCACGGTGGGCCGCATGGCGAAGAAAAAGATGCAGGTCGACACGATGGACAGGATCGTGTGGTCGGGATCGACCGGTCGAATGTCACCGTCTTCCACCGCGGCTTGGATTCGGTCGACCATGACCCGGGGCGGTGCGCCCTCCGTCGTCTTCATCCGACGGACGTGCTCGGCCACGAGCGTCCCGCCGGCAAGATTTTCCGAGACGATCAGCCGCACGCAGAGTTCATTGTCCCGAACGAAGGAGACGTATCCTTCGATGAATGCTCGGAGCGTCTCCTCAAAGGTCGGTGCCTCCGTGAGGGATGCGCCGAAGGAGGCCATGAAGCGCTGCATGGTATGGCGAAAGACGTCCGCGTAGAGCTGGTCTTTTCCGCGGAAGTAGTAATGCAGCATCGCCTTGTTGATGCCGGCCGAATCGGCGATGGCCTGCATGCGAGCGCCGTCTTTCCCCTTCCTCCCGAACTCCGCCAGCGCCGCGTCAAAGATCTGCTGCTCCGTCTCGGAGTATTCGCTGACATCGAAGGACGGAGACGGTGTGGCGTCTCCATCGGTGTCGTCGGGTGATGTGTTGGCGCTGGGGTCGGTCATCCGCGTTGCTTTATCAGTTCGAACACGTGAAAGCAACGCACGGACCCCGACGATTTCAACCAGGTGGTTAAACCGTCCTGTTGAGATGTGGTAACAGACGACCGGTCACAGGTCGCGGGGGCCCGGGGAGACGGCATCGTCACAGGTCATGGGCACGTCGGGGACGCCGGGTGTGTCACCGGCTGAGCGCAAAGGATCGAGGGGCCGGTCAGTCCTCGTCGCCCGCGGTCAATTCACGTTCGATGATACCGTCGAGGTAGGCGATGGCTGCGTCGTCCGTGGCGGGGAGATCGTCGTTGAACACGGCATCTTTCACGGCACCGGTCGCGCGACGTTCAGGCCCGCTCATGCGCTGCAGCATCGTTTCGAAGAGGTCTCCCCGTCGGAGCGCCTCATCTTTCATATCCATCAGGTACTGGAAGGCCGGGTCATGCTGGTTCGGAATCTCGCCGTCGAGGATTGCTTCCCGGATCCATTCTTTCGCGATGCCGACGGCAACGCCCTCGTCGATGCCGAGCGTCTCCATGATCTCGTAGCCGTCGACGGGCGGTTCGAAGTTGCGCAGCCGGTCTTTTTCCTCGACCTCCTGCATTTTCTCCTCGACGTCGTCGAACGCGCTGAGATAGCGCTGTCGTCGGCGGGGGTTGCCGCTCGTGACGTCGCTTCGGACGAAGGTCATCAGATCGTCAATGTCATCCCCCGCTTCAAATAGTAAACGGCGGACGGCGGAGTCGGTCACGTCGTCGTCGACGAGCGCGATCGGTCGGTGGTGCAGCCGGACGAGCTTCTCTACGTAGCGCATCCGTTCATCCGTCGGAAGACGCAGGTTCCGGAAGATGCGCGGCACCTTGCGTGCGCTTCGTTCTTCGTGTCCGTGAAAGGTCCAGCCATTCTGCGGGTCGAACCGTTTGGTTTCCGGCTTGGCGATGTCGTGCAGGATCGCAACCCAGCGGAGCCAGAGGGTGTCCTCCCCGTCCCGGTCAGCGGTTCGCTCGGCGACGTTGTCGAGCACCTTCAGCGTGTGGTAAAAGTTGTCCTTGTGCCGGCGTCCCTTGACTTCATCGACCCCTTTTAGCTTCTGCAGTTCGGGGAAAATGTGCTGCAGAATGCCGGTTGCTTCCAGAATCTTGAACCCGATCGAGGGCTGGTCGGCGGCGACGATCTTTTGAAGTTCGTTGGTGATGCGTTCCTGGCTCAGGATGTCGACCCGGTCTGCCTTCGATTTCATCGCATCGAAGACGCGGTCGGACACGCGAAACTCTAGCTGCGTGGCGAATCGGGCGGCGCGGATCATACGCAGCGGATCGTCCTCGAACGTCTCTTCCGGATCGAGCGGCGTGTCGATCGTCTGCCGCTGCAGGTCCGACCTTCCCTCGAACGGATCCAGAATTTCCCCGAAGCGGTCCGGTGTGAGGTGGACGGCCATGGCATTGATCGTAAAGTCGCGGCGGTGCTGGTCGTCGTCCAGCGTGCCGTCCTCCACGATGGGCTTGCGCGAGTCGGACCGGTAGCTCTCCTTGCGCGCGGCGACGAACTCGAGGACAAGCGGTTCGTCTTCCTCGTCCGGTCCCCACTGCTCGGGTGGGATTCGGATGGCGGCGGTGCCGAAGTTGGGGTAGACGTGGGCGGTGTACCCGCCGAGGTCTTCCGCCACGGCCCGTGCGAGCGCGATACCGGTTTCCGGCCCGACCGTCACAAAGTCGAGGTCCGTAGTGGGCCGGTCCAGGAGAACGTCGCGGACGAGCCCGCCGACCGCGTAGGCTTCAATCGACGTCTCTTCCGCCACCACCCCGATCCGCCGCAAAATGTCAGCATACGGGCGGTCATCAAGGGCACTTGCGATGGACTCGGCGGTGAGGGACGGCACAGGCACGAAACGCGACAGTCGGACGGACGGCGAGGGGGGAGCGATCAAGCGATCCCGACCACATATAACGACGCGGAGAGCACGTCAGTTCGATGACGTGGTGGTTGGCCGCCCTGGATGCGCCGATCTTCGTCCCGATTTTGACGCGGAGCGGTGCGGCTACCGGGGCGGGGTAGACTCGCTGTCTTTGATGATCCTCCGGGCGGCTTCGATGGTTTCCGCAAACCGGACCTGACCTTCCACGCCCAGTTGCTCCACGAACGCGCGGAGGCCCGGGTGGGGTGATCGGCCGCCGTCGACCATGAGGAAAAGGCCGGGCTCTGCGTCGAAGACGCGCGCGATGTAATAGAATAGCGCTCCGATCGCGTCGGACTGCAGCATCACGAGGTCGGGGTACAGGGCCATGACCGTGAACCCCGGCTCGATTGATTTCAGCACGTCTCGGAGCGGGGCGAGTTCGCGTCGGACCTCCGCTCCGGAGATCGTCCCTTCTGCCTCAACGACGATGTGAGGCGCAGTCTGTGACTGTCGAAACGAAATCATGGGTGAAACAAGCTCAGAAGACTCTGACGCATCCGGATAGTGAGGCTGGGCAGACATGGGCCGGAGGGTGCGTGTCCGTACTCGATCGGAGAGATTCAGGTGGGTTCGTCCATCGGTACGTTACGAAACGTTCGCCGGTCGTGGCGATTCGGCGGGGCGTCTTCAGACCAAAACTCCGGTGGGTTTCGATGTAGTCATACGGCCGATACGCTGCATCACCTGGGATGATGTATCCGTGTGGGGTGTGCGTGCGTCGACGGGACGCGGCGTCTTCGCAGCAGGGTTGGATTCAGGTGGCGACGGGCCAGCGCTCGATCACTTCGTCATCGTCGACGACCAGAAGTTCGTCCTGTGTGGCGACGGTGACGCAGGCGTGATTCGGCACCAACCGTACGCGATCCCCGACCTCAAACGTTGCGGCGCCTGGAATTTTCAGCCAGCCGTGCTCTTCGCTCAGCCCCGTGATGTCGACGTGGGGATGCTCGCGCATGTAGGTCGCGTTGTAAAGGGCGATGCCGTACCCGTCCGTGCAGGCTCCGGTGTCGGTGGTTACAACTTTCTTGCCGGCATCGATGTACGCGCGTTCCGTGCCGGAATCTTCACGCCGCTTGCTGACGATCCGTCCCAGCACGGTAAGCGCGCAGTCGTCGAGTTCGCAGGCCCCAAGACCGACCTGGATGGCATCGTAGAACACGTAGTTCCCCGGGCGAACCTCCGTGATGGTAAGTTCGTCGCGTTCTCCGTTCTGAAAATGAGTCATCGTCGGGGTCGACCCGATGCTGACCTCGAACGCCTGCCGGTCACGGTCCGGTGCCGCGGCATCGAACATGGCGGCAGCCACTTCCAGGATCCGTTCACGCTCCTCGAGGGCCGTCCGCTTCAGGGCGTCGTCCCGCGTTTCGCCTGTCTTCGGGCCGTGGTAGCCCTGCCCGGCGTGGGTTAGAACTCCGCAGAGGTCGAGTCCTGGGGCATCTGCAACCTGCCGGGCGAGCGCAACCGCCTCGTTCGGCTTGCCGAACGGTACGCCGCAACGGCCGTGGCCGACGTCGACCTCGATCAAGACCTCGACGTCGCGCCCTGCATCGGCGAAGAAATCGGACGCCTGCGAGATCCCGGCCAGCGTGTCAACGCAGAAAGAAATCCGGGCGTGGTCCATCAGCGCGAGGAGTCGCTCGTACTTGTCGGCGCCGATCACCGTGTAGGCGAGGCGAATATCGTCGAAGCCGGCGGCGACGAACGCTTCGGCTTCCGGGACCGTAGCGACGGTGAGTCCGTCCGCTCCCTGCTCGACCTGGCGCTTCGCGATGTCGACCGACTTGTGGGTTTTTATGTGGGGCCGCAGGGCGACATTCTGTTCTGTGGCCCGCGATTGCATGTGCTTGATGTTTCGGTCAAGCCGACCGCGATCCACAAGAACGGCGGGTGTGTGTACGTCGTCGATCAGCATTCGGGGGCGGAAGAAGAGAGAGCGTGGAAGCGGGGCGCGTGAGGCGGCGGAGCAACAGGTAGAAGGCATCGGCCCGTTCACCGGACGTACTAAGGCTGTACGCGGCGATAGTTCACCGTTCGTCATCCTCCACGACCTGCGTAGAGAGGATGCTGTCATCGGGGAGCAGGCGGTCCACCACATCCATACCCTCGACGACGCGTCCGAAGGCGGTGTAGCGTCCGTCCAGATGGGGTTGCATGCTGTGGGTGATAAAGAACTGGCTCCCCTCGGTGTCTTTTCCTGCGCTTGCGATGCCGGCCGTTCCACGCTGGTAGGGGATACGGGTGAACTCCGACCGAATCGTAAATCCGGGCCCACCCCACCCGTCATAGCGAGCGACGTCACCCCCCTGGACGACGAAGTTGGGGACGACGCGATGAAAGGGGACGCCGTCGTATGCTCCTTCGTGAGCCAGGCTGGTGAGCGTCGTCACCGTTTGCGGCGCCTGTTCGACGTCCATCTCGATGACGACCCGGCCGCGATTGGTTTCGAGGATGAGGCGGGGATGCCGGCCGAGGGGTTCGGCGGCCGACCAGTCGATCGGTCGGGTGTCGACGGTTTCGTCATCGACCGGTACCTCCGTTCCGGTGTGGTTTGCCAGGGAGGTGGCGGCCGTCGCGCGGATCACGGGGTGCTCGTGCTGAAGCTGCTCCCGGAGCGCGGCGGTGGCGGCGTCCGACCCGGGGACCTCGCCGAGAGCCCGGAGAATCGCTGTCATGCCTTCGAGGTCGTCGGGGGTCGAGAGTTGCTCCAGTGTGCTCGTGAGGATACCGGTCGCTCCCTGCGTTGCAAAGGAGGAATCCGCAAGGGCGGGTGCTGCGGCGTTGATTGTAGCGACGTCCCCACGAAAGACGCCCGCCGCGAGGGGTTCGAAGTAGCGCGACACGCGGGCGGGGCTGAGCCGGTCGGCGCCTGCATGTCGCCGTTCCCATCGGTCGGCGATCGCGCTAAGGGCGGCTGCAGCCGCGCGCGGGTCATCGCTCCGGGCGGCGGCCGTGAGGGCGGGAGAGATGCGATCCGTCTTGAGGTAGGCAAGGGCGGGGAGAGCTGCCGCGTGCGCAACGGCGCTGCGCTGGGAGGCGTATCGGCGCACGATGCCCTGGACGAACGGCCGCCCGACTGGGTCGTCGGAGCTCCGGGCGATGCACTGGAGCAGCCGCCCGACCACGCGCCACCGGTCGGGGTGGGCTTCCACCCATGTGATGAGCGCGCCCGACTGGGATGGAGCAATCGTGGCATGGGAAAGGACCTCCGCCGCGGTGATGGCTACATGCGGAATGCTGTCGTTTAGGCTCTCCGTCAGGGCCGCGACAACCGTGGGTCGATCGGTGCGGGGGGCGAGCGCCGTCGCCGCACTAACGCGCGCCCGCCAGTCGGTGGCAGCACGGAGTGCGTCGAAGAGCAGCGGATCGTCCGCCGGGTCGTCCAGGCGGCCGACGGCCCGGATCAGATGCATGGCCGCAGGGTCGCCCGGAGCCGACGTCGTAAGTTCGGACCGTACGTCACCGGCGCGATGTTGCCACGGGGTGCTGGACTCCATTCGGCCAAAGTAGTAGGCTGCGTTCTGCCGGACGGTCGGGTCGTCCGTTTCGGTTAGAAGCCCGACAAGCCGGTCGACCGCAAGCGAGTCGTGGATGCCGCGCAGGCCGAACCGGGCGACGGAAAGCGCGAGCGTCGCTTCAAGGGTGCCGGCAAGATCCTGTTCGACCATCCGGCGAAGGTTTTCTTCGGTGCCCGTCTTGCCTAACGCTTCGATAGCAAGGCGCCGGACTTCGGGCGCCGTGTCATCGAGTGCGCGAAAGAGAGGCTCCGCCGGGACATCCCCCGGCATCTGACCGAGCGCGAACGCCGCGTCGGCACGGACCTGTGGCGACGGGTCATCGACCAGGCGATCCAGAAGGAGGGGTACAGCCGATGAATCTTGCACCGACGCCAGGGCAAATGCTGCGCGCGCCCGGACCGCGGCATCGTCAGCGTCGAGATTCCCCATCACGGCGTCAGCGTCGCGCCGGACCTGTGCGTTCACCACCTTCTGCAGTTCGTCGGCGGTCAGCAGGCCGTCAGATGGCCGGGTGTCCGTGGGGGGGACCTGTGCCTGCACGGAGCCGGTGAGGAGGGAGGCGAGCAGAACCGTGAAGAGAAGCGTGCGAGCAATGGCAGCCATGAACGACGAGGCGAGAGCGGAAGCGGGAGACCGGAGCGGTCCAAACATAGAAGCGCGAGGGGCGCGATGCAACGCGGCGCATCGGCCCGACGGTCTGCGATCCGCCCGCCCGTATGGCGTAAAAAAAAGCGACGCCCGGAAGCTGGATCAGCTCCGGGCGTCACGTGGGGCTCCGGCTGGAGTCCCAGATGGTATGGAGGTACGGCTTACAGCTCGGCGACCTCAACCGTGCGGTCGTTCAGCGGCTGGATGGGCCGCTCGTTGTCGTCGTGCATGTTCGTCAGCGTCTCAAGCTGCTCGGCCGAGATCGAAACCGGGGTCTCCATCACGTGCCACGAAACGACCTCCGAGCACGGCGGCGTCGTGAGCGAACCGCTGTAGGTGTACGCGGTCCGGTCATCCGGTAGCAGCGATCCGGCGTTGAAGTTGACGGCGCCGGCCTCCTCGATATTCGGGATGTTGTTCCAGAACTCGGCGAGTGCGGCGTTCTCTTCGCCTTCTTCGAACATTACACCGACGACGGCGAGCTGGCCGTCATCTGCGGCGTGGACGAGGTGGACTTCCGCGGGGTAGCGCGTGCCGTCGATCGTGTGCTCGCTTGGCGTGTGGAAGTGCAGTTGCGCGAGCTGATAGGCTTTGTCGTCGATGGTCAGTGTGCCACCGGAGATATCCATCTGCAGCACGTAACCGGCATCCTTGAGGGTCCCCTCAGCCGGCTCGTAGCTCATGCTGATGGAAGACGTCTCTTCGGGATTGTCGCCCGTCGGGATGTCGATGGGCGACTGCATCTGACCATCGCAGGCTGCGAAGTCTTCCGAAATGTCGGCCCAGTTCTCCGGGGCCCCTTCACCGGAGTATCCCCACTCCACGTTCTGCATTTCGTCCGCTTCCGCGGTTTCGGCAGCCTCATCCGCTTCGGTGGCAGCCGTATCCGATTCGGACTGACAGCCGGTGAAGGTGAAAAGTAGGAGGATGAGTGCGAAAGAAATACTGGAAATACGAGTCATCGTGTCGACAGATCAATCACAGAGGTTGGGTGACTCCGGCGGATGCCGGAGGACGGGAGTCCGTCGGAGCGAACGGGTTCAGCGCCACAATATGATCCGCTCATTCCGGCCCCGAGCCAGAATCATCGAGGCCGGCAAGTGCCCGAATTCACGGGCATCGACCTGGAGCGATTCTGGCTCAGACCCGGGCGGGGAACGGTCGGGTTCTAAGCCGTATCTGCGTGATACCACGGGGGAGATGGAACGACGCGCGAACCGAAGTTCGAACCTCCGCAGCAGTGCCATACAAGCTAACATGAGCGTCGGACTTACGCACATGTTCGGCAGTAACCGGGCAGTATGGCACCGCAATATCCCCACATTTTCTTCGCGCGGTCTGACTCATGCGAGATTACATGGTTCCGCAAAGACCTGTTCGTTCCACGACGGAGCCGGATTGAGAGGAGTACGCGCTTCCGTTTACGGAGATAAACGATGGTACGTGCACCTGCTGGACGTGCCACGGGAGGGGCGGAGTGGCGAGGGTACGCCTTAACGAGAATGTGGGTTGCGGACCGGATGCAGGAAGCTCACCTCGCGGTCGTTTAGGGGCTGGACGGGTCGATTGTTGTGGATGTTCGTCTCGGCATGTACGGCGGTCAGGTTCTCGATCTGAACGTCGGACAGGTACATCGGCTGCTTCATCACGAGCCACGTCACATCTTCCGTACAGGGCGGCGTCGTGAGGGAGCCTTCGTAGACGTAGACCTCCCGGCTTTCTGGCAGGAGAACGGCCGGGTTGAAGGGGAAGGGAGGCGCCGCTTCGACCGTGGGGAATGCAGACCAGATCGGCGACAGGCCGGAATGCGTGTCTCCGTTTGCCATGAAAATGCCCAACACGACGATGTGGCCGTCATCGCCGACGTGTACGAGGTGGAGTTCACCGGGGAAGGCCTCGCCCCCAAGACGGTGCTCGCTTGGAGTGTGGAAATGGAACTGCACGAGCCGGTAGCTTTCGCCATTGAGCCGGAGGCGTCCCCCGTTGAGGGTCATCTGAACACCGTAGCTCTTGTAACTGAGCCGGCCTTTTGCCTTCTCGTAGCGTATGTCCAGGTCGATGGTCCCCTCTGTAGCCTCCCGGCGAGGGAGGTCGATGGGGGACTGATGCGAGCCGCTGCAGGCACAAAACTCCTGCGACAGGTCCGCCCAGTGCGAAGGGCCAACATCCCCGACGTATCCCCATTCCGCGTCCGTATCCATCTGCGTTTGATTGATCGATCCGTCGCTCCACTGACATCCCATGATACGTTAACTGCACACCCGCAGATGTCAGGGAAACCCCGTCCTGTCCCGTGGGGATGGATGATCCACCCGTGCGGTCATCGGGATGGTGGGGGAAACGCAAAACGCCCCGGGGCCGTGGGCCGTCGGGGCGTTGCGTAAGATGGATGGTGCGCGGCGGTCAGCGGCCGATTTCGCCCATCGAGATCCGTACACGGTTGCGTGCACGTTCGAGCGCTGCTTCTGCCTCCTCTCGTTCGGCGCCTTCGAGGCCTCCTTCCTTGAGTCGGCGTGCGGCGCGTTCCTCCGCTGCCTGAGCGCGTTCGACATCGATCTCCGATGCGGGCTCCACGGTCTCGGCGAGGACGGTGACCTTGTTATCGATCACCTCGATAAACCCGCCGCTGGTGGCGAAGACCACCCGGTCGTCGTGGATATCGGCAAAGCGGTGCGCGTCTTTCGTTTTCACCGACAGCGTGCCGACGCCGAAAGCCGCGATCATGGGCGCGTGGTTGTAGAGAACCTCAAACGAGCCCTCTACGCCCGGTGCCCGGACGCCGGTGGCCTGGCCCTGAAAGACCCGGTCGTCGGGCGTCACGATGTCTACGTATAGATCGTCAGCCATAGATCAGTTCGAATTACGAAGTTCGGAGTACGAAGTAGGTTAAACGTCACTTCGCCTACTCTTCGGCCAGCATTTCTTCGCCGGTCTCGATCACTTCATCGATCGTGCCTTTCAGAAGGAAGGCGCGCTCCGGCAGATGGTCGAGTTCGCCGTCGAGGATCATGCGGAAGCCGCGGACGGTCTCCTCGATGTTGACGAACTTGCCCTCGAGGCCGGTGAACTGCTCGGCGACGAAGAACGGCTGCGAGAGGAAGCGCTGGACGCGGCGGGCGCGGTTCACAGCCTGCTTGTCCTCATCGGAGAGCTCGTCCATTCCGAGAATGGCGATGATGTCCTGCAGCTCTTTGTACCGCTGCAGAATCTCTTTCACGTCCTGCGCGGTGCGGTAGTGCTCCTTGCCGAGCGTTCGCTCGTTGAGCATCTGGCTCGTCGAGTCGAGCGGGTCGATCGCCGGGTAAATGCCCTGCGTCGACAGCTGGCGCGAGAGTACCGTCGTGGCGTCCAGGTGGGCGAACGTCGTGGCCGGGGCGGGGTCCGTGAGGTCATCCGCCGGGACGTACACCGCCTGGAACGAGGTAACCGAGCCGTTTTTGGTCGACGTAATGCGCTCCTGTAGGTCGCCCATCTCGGAGGCGAGCGTCGGCTGGTATCCCACAGCACTCGGCATACGACCCATCAGGGCGGACACCTCCGAGCCGGCCTGCACGAAGCGGAAGATGTTGTCGAGGAAAAACAGCACGTCACGGCCGCCCAGATCGCGGAAGTACTCCGCAATCGTGAGACCCGTCAGACCCACGCGGGCACGGGCTCCCGGGGGCTCGTTCATCTGGCCGAACACGAGCGAAATGTTGGACGTCTTGAGCGCCTCCATGTCGACCTTATCCAGGTCCCATCCGCCCTCTTCCATCGCCTCGGCGAATTCCTCGCCGTACGTCATGACGCCGGACTCGAGCATTTCGCGCAGAAGGTCGTTCCCCTCACGGGTACGCTCACCCACGCCGGAGAACACCGAGAGGCCTTCGTGGGCCTTGGCAATGTTGTTGATCAGCTCCTGGATCAGAACCGTCTTGCCCACACCGGCACCGCCGAAGAGGCCGACCTTTCCGCCTTTTGGCACAGGCTGGATCAGGTCGATCACCTTGATGCCCGTCTCCAGAATCTCCTGCTCTGCGGCCAGATCGTCGAAGTCCGGGGCCTTCTGGTGAATCGGGCGATACTCGTCGACGTCCGGAGCCGGGATGCCGTCAATGGCCTGACCGACCACGTTGAACAGCCGGCCGCGGATCTCTTCGCCGATCGGGACGGCGATCGGCTGGCCCGTCGCGAGGATCTCCTGTCCGCGCTGCAGACCGTCGGTGGAGTCCATGGCGATCGCGCGAACGCGGTGCTCGCCAAGGTGCTGCTGAACTTCGAGGATCAGGTCTTCCTTGTCGTCATGCTCGACGACGAGGGCGTCGAGAATATCGGGGACCTCGTCGGCCTTAAACTCGGCGTCGACGACCGGTCCAACGATCTCGACGATCTTACCTTTCATTTGTGCGGATCCAACTTCCATGGGAGGTGGGCTCGATTAATTCGGGACAATGACGGGACCGGAGGCCGTCGGGAAGGCTGATAACACGTCGGGCGTACGATGAGGGACGCGAGAGGCGCCGGTGGCTGCCGGATGGCGGAGTCCGCGCGGTCCGGTCGTGCGGGTCGTATCGCTCCGCGGTGTAAAAGGCCGTCGGGAAGGATACGAATCCGGCGACACGTGGCGGCCGGAGGGTGAACCTGTGCACGGGGTCCACATGCAAACCGCTATGAACGTAAAACGCAGCGTGCGCAATTGCTTAGGACTGCACGCGGTTTTCGATCCCGTGGGAGCAAAGAATCGGGGAATTTGGCCGAGGGTCCGTCTGGGATGCGGATTTTTTGACGAAAGACGTCCGCCACGATCCGAAAACCGTCGAGGTCTCCCGTCCGACAATCACGTGCGCGGCAAAGGAATGTCCGTCGGCCGCCTCGCTTGTGGAGCGGCGAACCGGGTCGTACCTTGCGCCTGCTGCCGACTCGCTATTCTCACGATCGCATGGGCGTACCGCCTTCTCGCATGGGCAGCTCCGCCACCCGTCTGGAGCGCGCCCAGCATCCATCCCCCGAATCCATCCGTGATGCCCTGTCCGGCGACGGTCGCGTTACCGCCGACGCCGAACGCTGTCCGACGTGCCACGCCACGATCCGCAGCCGGTTCTGCAGCCGGTGTGGCGCCCGCGCGTCAAGCCGATTACCGGCGTCCGTGTGGGCGTTTGTCCGGCGATCGGTGGCGCGCCTCATGGATGCGGACAGTCGTCTTCTTCGGAGCCTCCACCTGCTCTTCCGGCAGCCGGGGGCGCTAACGGTGCACCACCTCCGAGGCAACCGACAGCCGTACATCAGTCTCGTGCAGCTCTTTGCGACGGTGAACGTCCTGATCGTACTGCTCGGTGCGTCCGGGTTCATGGAGGTATTCAACACGTCGCTCCGACTGCACGTGAGCTCCGTGAGTTTTTATCATCAGGACATCGCCGAGCGCTGGGTCCACACCCGCATCAAGGCGCCCGACGGATGGGATCTTTGGGAGGCGCAGGCGCTCGCCGATTCCCTTGAGTCTTCCGGCGACGCCCCGTCCGGAGTCGATGACGCCGGGCGCGAACGTTCCGTGGAAGCGTCGCTCAGGGCGCTCGAGGCGTTCCGAGCGTACGAGACTCGATTCGACCAGCGAGCCGACTGGTTGTCGAAATCCCTTGTCTTTCTCCTCATCCCGATCCTTCTCACCCTGCTTGCGGTGCTGAGATTCGGGACAGCCGGTCACCTACCGCGCGGCGGACTTCTGCCTCCGCTCGTTCAGGCCACACACGTCACGACCTTCTGGCTCCTGGCCCTCCCCCTGACAGCTACAGCGATGATCATTGGATTCGGTTTTCTCGAGGCGACCGGTCTTGTGGGCCGCGACACGCTGGTGGGTTTCAGGGATCACGTCTGGACGCTGCTTTCGTGCGCGGTGGTTTCCGGCTATGCTATCATCTCTATCCGCCGCGTCTACAGCACCTCATGGTTGGGCGCGGTGGTCCGCGGTGCCGTAGTTGGCGCCCTGCTGATCCCCTGTCTACAGATCTACCGTGCCATCCTTTTTTCGTCGGGTTTTACACCACGTAGTATTTTACACCACGTCGTACTCGAGGCGAAGCCAGCGCCCCGGGACGCCGCGCCGGGGGCCTTGTGGCCCTGAAGGTCTCTGGCATGCGGCCCGGTTCCATTCCGAGCGTAGCTTGCTTACGTTGAAGCCTGCAACCATGTGCTCCTTCTCCATCGATCACGCCTTCATGCGGAATCGCCCCCTTCGTACCCTTCTCTGCGTCGTCGTTCTCTTCGCCGTGTTCGGTTCCGTTTCCGTCTTCGCTCAAGACGACGGACCGGATCCTCTTCCTTCCCTTTCGGAGAAAACCGACGGAATGGAGAAGCACGACGGCTTCGTGCCATTCTACTGGGACGAGCGACGAGGTAAGGTGTGGCTCGAGATCTCGCGATTCGACCAGGACCTGCTGTACGTGTCA
>JAAAOT010000355.1 GCA_009908725.1 Bacteroidota bacterium
CAGTATCACGCGCGCGGGGAGAGAAGCGATCGTACTGGGACTGGAAGGAGGGCATGCCCTTGCGGCATCCACCGACACGCTGCGGAGCTTTGCGCGCCAGGGAATTCGCTACGTGACGCTCACGCATGTCAACACGAACCGGTGGGCGGATAGCTCGCAGGATGAACCCGTGCACGGCGGTCTCAGTCCCCTCGGCCGGGAGATGGTTCGGACGATGAACGACCAGGGCGTGGTTGTGGACCTTGCTCACGTATCCGACTCGACGTTTTTCGACGCCATCGAGACCAGCCGCGCGCCGGTCATCGTAAGCCATTCATCGAGTCGAGTGTTGACGCCCACGGTCCGAAACGTTAGCGATGAACAGATGCGGGCCGTCGCGACGAACGGTGGCGTCGTCATGATCAACTTCTTCGACGCGATGGTCAATCCTCATCTTGGCGCCGACGTGTTCGATGAGGCCCGCCGCCGTGTTTCCGCCTCGGGGCGGGGACTGGCGTATCTGTGGTCGGCCGTCTACGACATCCGGCGAGAACGCTCGCTCCCCGGCGCCACATGGGGAGACGTCGTGGACCATATCGATCATGCCGTTCAGGTAGCCGGCATCGATCACGTCGGGATCGGGTCCGACTTCGACGGCGTGTTCGACCTGCCGCGTGGATTGGACGACGTTACCGACCTGCCGTATCTCACCTACGGACTCCTGCGGCGCGGCTACTCGGAGGCGGATATCTACAAACTTCTCGGGGGCAACCTGCTTCGCGTTCTCGAACAAACCGAGGCAATGGCTCGGAAAGCGCCGTGAAGAGGAAGGCGGCGATCCAGCCGGCACGCCAGGAAACAGGTCCGTTACGAAGCGTCGAGATCGCGTAATCGTGGGTTTAAACTCCGGAAAGTCAAATCCGGACATGACGCCACGTTGACGATAGTAATATCAGAGCGCTATCAAAGAATCATCAAACGGTTATGCATCTGCGGTTCATTGAAGAGCCGAGAGACGGCGGTTTATGTTCACGGGTGCACTCTCGGTGGACCGGTTATGGCCGCCGAATAGGCCATCTCAGTACCGTGCGTCAGCGGACTTCTGCGATGGAGCTCTGACGTGGATCCGTCCACAGATGGATGAAGGTCATCGGGGGTGTGTGCCCGCTACTTTACTCATATAGCATACACAGTCCGATGAAACGATGGGCTACGATTCCCATCCTGCTTGCCGTCTATCTGCTGGTGTCCACAGCGCCGGCGATGGGGCAGGGGGTAACGACCGCCACGATACGTGGTCAGGTCACCGATGAAGCAAACCAGTCCCTTCCGGGCGCCAACGTGGTGGCTGTGCATGAGCCATCTGGTACGCAGTATGGTACGACGACCAATCCGAACGGTCGCTTTACGCTGCCCAATATGCGCGTCGGCGGTCCGTATCGTCTCCGCGTCACGTTCGTTGGATACGAGCCGTACACGCAGACGGGGCTCCAGCTGAGCCTGAACCAGGTGTATGAGCTCGATGTCCAGCTCCAGCCTGCCACGGAAGAATTGGACGGGGTCGAGGTTACCGCTGAACGAGGTGGCGTCTTCAACGCCGAGCGAACCGGTATCGAGCGTAGCATCGGTGCGGACGAGATCGACTCCGCCCCGACGCTCAGCCGAGACTTGGCCGACTACACGCGGCTGACGCCTCAAGCGTACGTGGAAAACGATGACGACGACGGTCCGGCGATATCGATTGCCGGTCAGAACAACCGCTACAACTCCATCTTCATCGATGGGGCGGTTAACAACGACGTGTTCGGCCTGTCGGCGCAGGGCACCAATGGCGGGCAGACCGGTATCACCCCGATTAGCCTCGATGCGATTGAAGAGTTTCAGGTGTCGATCTCACCGTTCGACGTCACACAGTCCGGCTTTACCGGGGGAGCCATCAACGCGGTCACCCGCTCGGGCACAAATCGCTTCAAAGGTTCTGTTTATTTCTTCGGTCGCCGCGACTGGCTGACGGGTCGAGATCCGCAGGCCGGAGCCGACGGCATTCGGGGTCGCCTGAACCAGTTCAAAGACGACCGATACGGCTTTCGCCTCGGCGGTCCGATCATCCAGGATGAGCTCTTCTTTTTCGTGAACGCCGAGTACCTGGACCGGGCGACGCCCCAGCCGTATGCGCCCGGTACCTACACCGGCGCCTCGGGCGAAGACACGTTCCAGCAGATCTCATCCGTTCTGCAGCAGGAACTCGACTTCAATCCCGGGTCCTTCCGCGACAAAACCACGACCGTGGAGAGCCCGAAGGTGTTTGCTAAGCTGAACTGGAATATCAGCCAGAACCATCGGCTGATGGTGCGGCATAGCTACACGAAAGGTGAAAACACCGACCAGTTTCGGAGCGGTGGAGACGACATCAACTTCACGACGCGCGCCGAGGTCTTCCCGAGCACGACGAACTCGACGGCCATCGAACTGAACTCGACGCTGGGAGACAACATATCCAACAAGTTCATCGCCGGCTACACCCGCGTCCGGGACGATCGAAACGCGGCGGCGATTTTCCCTACCGTGGATATCGATGATGGCGCGGGCGAAATCAGCCTCGGCGCCGAGCCGTTCTCAACCGCCAACCTGCTGGAGCAGGACGTATTCACGATCACGAACAACTTCAGCTACTTCGTGGGCGACCACACCATCACGGTGGGGACGCACAACGAGTTCTACGAGATATTCAACACGTTCATTCCGTTCAACTACGGACAGTACGAGTTTTCTAGCCCGGATGACTTCCTGCAGGCCGTTTGTGCGGCGGGATCGGGCGGTAGCGACTACTGCCAGTCGAATTTCCCGGGCGGTGCGTCCGCGCCTTCAAGCACCGTGCTCCGCGGCTTTTCGATTCCGGATCTCCGCGACGGTACCGGACAGTTTGGCGACAATTCCAACAACGCCGAGGCGTTCAGAGCCTTCCAGCTTGGTCTCTACGCGCAGGACGAGTGGCGCGTGACGGACAACTTGCGCCTTACGTTCGGGCTGCGGCTGGATGTACCGAAGATCACAACAGAGCCGCCCTTCTACAGCGACGAGTACGACGGCGTGGATGATGACGACGGCGTCTTTGAATCGACGCTCGAGGCCGTTCGTACCGGGCAGGAGGTTGAGGTTGAGGCCGATCCCAATAATCCGGTCGTCACCGACGTGCAGCTCACCGACGTTGCCGGTTTCGATGGATACAGCCTTGCGGGTGCCGAACCCGGAGCAACTCCCGATGCACAGTTTCTCCTGTCGCCCCGCGTTGGATTTAACTGGGACGTGCAGGGCGACCGCGCCACGCAGATTCGCGGCGGTGTTGGCGTCTTCACTGGCCGCGTCCCGTATGTCTGGCCCGGAGGCATGTTCTTGAACAACGGGGTCTCCAACGGCTTCCTGTTCAACATCGGCAATAACCCGTTTCGCCCGGATCCGTCGAACGGTCTTTCCCCGCTCGACTTCGACGACGACCTGACGGCTGAAGCACTCGCGCCGAGTGGGCGTCTCGAGATTTTCGAGGACGACTTCAAGTACCCGCAGGTCCTCCGCACCAACCTCGGGATCGACCAGCGCCTTCCGTTCGGTTTCGTCGGCACGATTGAGGGGCAGTACACGAACACCCTCAGCAACCTGACAATCACGAACGTGAACGTGAAGCCGGCCAATGAGACGCTAGATGGCCCCGATGATCGTCCGATCTGGGCGTACCGGGATGACGATGGCGACATTGACCCCGGCGCGGCGCTGATTGATTCGCGCTATGACGTGATTCACCGCGTGGGAAGCACCTCGAAAGGATACGCCTACGACGTGACCGCCCGCCTTCAGAATCAGGTCGACACGAAGTACGGGACGTTCAGCGGCTCGGCATCCTACACGTACGGGGACGCCTTCACGGTGAATGACGGCACCTCCTCCCAGATCAATTCCAACTGGGAGGACATCGAGAACGTCAACGGCCTCAACAACGTCGGGACATCACGATCCGACTTCTCGATCGGCCACCGCGTGCTCGCGACGTTCACGTATCAGATCGGCGGATCCTCCCTCTCGCTTCTGTACAACGGAGAATCCGGACGTCCTTTCTCGTACATCATCGGCAACAGTGCGGATGACGGCCTCGTCGGCGCCGGAGGCGGCGGTGATGATCGGGCCCTCTTCTACGTACCGGAAAACGCCGGCAATCTCGAATTCGTCGACACCAACGTTCGGGGCGTGACCGTGACGGCAGCCCAGCAGGCACAGGCGTTGGATGCGTTCGTCAGCGGGATCGACGCCCTGTCGGAAAACCGCGGCGGCTACATGGAGCGAAACGATGATCGCACGCCGTTCGAGCACGTCATCGACCTGCGCTTCCGCCAGGAGATCTTCGGCAGCTTCTTCGACGAGACGTTCGAAGATGGCCAGCGGCTAGAGTTTACGCTGGATATCTTCAACTTCACCAACCTTCTCAACAAGGACTGGGGACGTCGCTACTTCGGGGTCGGCGCCTTCGACGTGACGGAGTTTCAGAGCTACGCCGACGCGGACGACGGCGATTTCACGCCGCGCTACACGTTCACCCGACCGTTCACCAACTTCCTGAATGAGAATCCGACCTTCGATGCCAGCAATCTCTCCGCTGAAGACCTGGAGCGAGCGATTGAAGCATTTGACAGCAAGGATGACGTCTTCGAGAATGAGGTGATCGACTCCGGAAGCAATTACGGATCCCGCTGGCAGATCCAGATCGGTTTCCGTTACACCTTCTAAGCGAGTGCTAAGCTCCTTCATTCACGTGCGATACGGATAAGAAAAATCCAGCATCGCACATTTATCCAGCGGGCGGTCGTTTCCAGCGGCCGCCCGTTGTTCGTAGGTACGGTCTTGTAGAGCAACGGAAAAGATCCACGAGCCGGGTTTTCTGGAGCATGGATGCGGCGGAAAGGGGAGGGCTTTTAGATGCAAGCAGGCTCTGAGAACATCGCTTTAGTTTCGCCTGAAAACAGCGTGGACGGATGTCAATCCCAGATTATCCTTTTGTAAACGGATTCCTTTAAACAGGATCTTTACCATGGTTGAGCGGCGTGCTGTTACTATACGATCGTGTTGCTAACCGCATCATGTAGCTGTCGGGCGTTTCCGCGCGTCATCAGCCGGCTGGCCTTCAAAGCCCGTTGTTATCCCGTCCGGCAACGGAAGGGTTGTAATTGGAGCGAAGGACCCCGACGTATCGACCTACAGCGTAGACGTGCACTGAGCGAGGCCGCTGCTCATATTCGCCTGCCTCTCTGACGGCTGCGCCTGGCAAAGCAGCGTCCGTATCAGCAGTATGAATCCTGCGCGTTGGCATCACACGGCCTCTTTATGAACACACCTACACCCCTCGATATGAAGCTTACGGCTACACGGTGGCTATCGCTGATATGCCTCCTTCTCGTGCTTCCCGCGGCTCCCGTGTTCGGGCAGAGCACGACGGCGTCGATCACCGGTACGGTGGTTGACGACACCGGAGAACTGATCCCCGGAGCGAACGTCGTCGCCATCCACCAGCCCACCGGCACGCAGTACGGAACGGCAACGAACGCTCAGGGTCGCTACTCGATTCTCAACATGCGCGTTGGCGGTCCCTACGTCGTGCGTGCCTCGTTTGTCGGATACCAGTCGGTCGAAAAGACCGGCGTGACGCTCGAGCTGAATGAGAAGGCAACAATCGGATTTCGGCTGCGCCCAAAGACGGAAGAGATGGAGGGCGTGGAAGTGATCGCCGAACGCGAAGGCGTCATTAACGCGAACCGGACCGGTGCGGCAACCAACATTCGGCAGGAGCAGATCGATGCGCTCCCGTCGATCAGCCGCAGCATCACGGATTTCGCGCGTTTGACGCCGCAGTACACGGGCGGCGGAAGCCTTGCCGGTAACAACGACCGGTACAACAGCATCTCAATCGACGGTGCGACGCTGGACGACGTCTTCGGTCTCGGTGATGCCGTGCCGGGCAGCCAGGCCGGCACGCAGCCGATCAGCCTCGATGCGATCGAAGAGTTTCAGATCGACATCGCTCCGTACGACGTTCGCAAGAGCGGCTTTACGGGCGGTCAGATCAACGCCGTCACGAAGAGCGGGTCCAATGAGTTCGAAGGACTCGTTCGCTACTTCGGTCGGAATGAGAACTTCACCGGCGATCTCGATGGGGAAGGGACGGGCGCCTTCAGCCGTCAGTACTTCATCGGTAACATCGGTGGCCCGATCATCGAAGATGAGCTCTTCTTCTTTGTCAACGCGGAGTACGTGACGCAGAAAAACCCGCTCAACACCGGCGTTGGCCCCGGGCCCAACAACTTCCAGATTCCGAACACGGATACGGAATCGTACCTGCAGGACGTTGCGGATATCACGCAGAACCTTTACGGGTACAACCCGGGCGGCACGAGCCGGCTGTCGCAGATTCAGGACAGCTACAAAGTGCTTGCGAAGCTGGACTGGAACCTGAACGACAACAATCGCCTGACGCTTCGCCACAATTACGTGCGCGGTCTCGACGATTCAGGCATCGGTCGCGGGGAAGATAGCTTCGGGTTCAGCAGCCGTCAGTACCAGTTCACGAGCATCCAGAACTCGACGGTGCTGCAGCTCAATACGACGCTGGGCGACAACATGTACAACGAAGCGCGCGTCGTCTACACCCGCATTCGCGACAGCCGCGACATCGGCAACGAAGCCTTTGCCGACGTTCTGATCGAAGCAGACAGCGACGGTGAGATTGAGCTCGGCCCGGGCCGCTTCAACCAGGCGAACCGCCTCGACCAGGATCTCGTCGAGATCACGAACGACTTCTCGTACATCCGCGGGAATCACACCTTCACGCTGGGGACGAGCAATCAGATCTGGCGCTTCAGCAACCTCTTCATCCAGGACTTCTACGGTCAGTTTGAGTTCGAAGACCTGGAAGGGGAAAACGAGACCATCTCGGCGCTGGAAGCCTACCGCCGCGGTCAGCCGACCCGGTATCGCTTCAGCTACGCCACACCGGAGGCCGGGGCGGAGAAGCCGCTTGCGGAGTTTACGGCCTTTCAGGTCGGGCTCTACGCGCAGGACGAGTGGCAGGTGCGCGACGATCTGCGCCTGACGTTCGGCCTCCGTGCCGACGTCCCGATCGTCCCGGATGAACCCACCTTCAACCAGACGGCCTTTGAGGCCTTCGGCGTCAACACGTCGAGCATCGCCACGGGCAACCCGCTCTGGTCGCCTCGCCTCGGATTCAACTTCCAGCGTGACCTGCTCGGGAACGATCTCGAGACGCAGGTTCGTGGTGGCGTCGGCCTCTTCGCCGGGGACCCGCCGTTTGTCTGGGTGTCGAACCAGTTCAGCAACAGCGGCGCGGACTTCTTCCGCATCGATCAGGGGTTCTCGTATGATGACTACTACGGATCCGGTGCCCCGGCTGAGGGCCTTCGTTTTGTGCCGGAGGACCTCGCCGGCCAGGGAATCCGCGACCAGCTTCCGAGTGCTGGCGACAACGACCTCATCACGCCCGTCGCAACGACGGAGATCAACGTGATCGAGAAGGACTTCAAGTACCCGCAGGTCTTCCGGACCAATCTCGCGATTGACCAGCAGCTGCAGAACGGCTTCTCCGTCACGCTCGAGGGTCTCTACTCGAACACTGTGAACGGCGTCGCCTTCACGAACCTGAACCTCCGTCAGACGGGCGAGTCGCGATACGGCCGTCCGATCTACGACGAGGACGTTAGCAACCGGTTCACGAATGCCCTGCTGCTCAGAAATACGAACAAAGGGTACTCGTACAGCGGAACGATTCAGCTTCAGCGCCAGGTGCGTGAAGGGCTGAGCGGATCGCTCTCGTATACGATCAACGAGGCCCGTTCGGTGAACACCGGCTCCTCGAGCCGCGCCATCTCGAACTGGCAGTTCAACGAGAACGTGGACGTCAACAACTCACGTCTCGGCCGGACGGATCAGGCGGTGCGTCACCGCATCCTGGGTACGCTGAATTACCGGATCGAGTATCTCGACCGGTTCGCCACGACGATCGGCGTGATCTACGATGGTCGCTCGGGTCAGCCGTTCAGCTGGATCTACGACGGCAACGCGAATGCCGATACGCGGGACGACAACGACTTCGTTTACGTGCCGGCCTCGGAGGACGAGATTGTTCTCGCCTCCAATAACTGGGAGTCGATGAACGCCTTCATCGAAGCCTGGGACGGCCTGGACGACTACCGCGGTGGGTTCACGAAGCGGAATATCGACATCGGCCCGTGGAACCATCAGATCGACCTGCAGATCTCGCAGAACATCGTCACGTATCAGCAGCAGAAGCTGGAGATTACGGCGACGATGGAGAACGTATTGAACTGGCTCAACGATGACTGGGGCCGGCAGAAGTTCGTTAGCTTCCAGAACGCGTTTGCCTGGGACTTCCAGCAGTACGTGAATCCGGAAGACGTCGGAACAGAGATCGGCGGTCAGATCATCACGGAGGATGACCTCGGCAAGCCAGTTGTTAGCTTCGACGAGGAAAACCTTCAGGAAACAGCGTCCGACGAGCTTTTCCAGACGTCGAACATCGCCTCTCGCTGGCAGGTGCAGCTGGGACTGCGCTACACGTTCTAGCCCGCATGCCGCTCTCGGCACCGCCGGTCGGGCTCGCCCGGTCGGCGGTCGCTCGGAGTGGGCCCGCATTGCAGGTCCCGCCTGCGTCTCCAGACTCTTGGTTTTAAGATTTCTACGACATCATGTATCGACTCAAACACGCACTGCCCACTGCGATGATGCTCGCAGTGCTGCTCGTTGCGACCGCCTGCGATAGCGGCACCTCGCCGGAGCAGTCGAGCAACACGACGGACCCCACGGTCATCACCTTCGCCGGCTCGGAAACGAGCGTTTCCGAGCGCGACACCACGGTGACGGTTACCGTCGAAGTTCAGAACCCCGGCGACAGCGAGGTCAGCGCCGAGCTCCTCTACGCAGCCGGCGCCAGCTCGGCCACCATCGACGATTTCAATATCGACGATGCAACCGCCGTGAACGACGATGAGACGGCCTTCGTCCTCGCCAACATCACCTTTCCCGCGGGAGCGGAAGACGGTGCCCAGCAGTCATTCACGTATACGCTTACCGACGATCAGGATGAGCCGGAAGCCGAGGTCGGCGTCTTCGCCCTGCAGAAGGTGACCGGTGCGCTCGTCGGCGGCCAGACGTTCCGCGTCAACATTGCTGCGGAGGGAACCGTGCAGCTTGTGTCGGCCGATTTCTCCGACGATGAACTTGCACCGATGACCGCCTACAGTGTGACCAGCAACGAGAACTGGGAGACCGCCTCGTTTAGTGGGGTCGAGAACAGCCCGTACGCACAGTGCAATGGGTTCCGTGCTGATGAGCTGTCGAACGACTGGCTCATAACTCCGGCACTCAACACGACCGGTTACCAGTCCGTCACGCTCACCTTCCTGAACTCGAAAGGCTTTAACGACTCGGGTCGCCGCGGCCTCGACGTATTCGTTTCCACCGACTACGACGGATCTGGCAACCCAGAGAACTTCACGTGGACCGATATCTCTGACCGGGTGACCTTCTCAGGCGGCGACTTCGAATTTGTGGAGTCCGGTCCTGTTGACATAACTGACTTCGAAGGTACGGACGTGTACGTCGGATTCAATTATACGCAGTCGGGCATTGAGAACGCGGCCCAGTGGCAGGTAGATAACATCGTCGTCAGCGCAGAGGAGTAAGGCGCTCGCGCCCACTCCGCCACGGGCCGTCTCCGACGAACGGGGCCGGCCCACCGTGGCGCCTTCTCGCTTCCCCTTACTGTGATTTCCAACTTTTATGCTTACCCACTACACACGCGCACTTGTGCTGCTGGCGGCCC
>JAAAOT010000285.1 GCA_009908725.1 Bacteroidota bacterium
TGGAAATGCGAGTCAAATTCAACGAAACGGCTCGTATGGGCGATGCGGTCGCGTTCAGCCGGATCGTTCACCTTCACGCGACGGAGAACCAGTCTACGAGTTGCCATGATCAAGAAGGTCAACAAGCGCGGCAGCGACGATGTCAAGGTCACGTTCGTTTTACCAGAAGACCATCCGCACGCGGAAGATATGTGCGTGGTGGGGGACTTCAACGATTGGACGGAAGGAGAGAATCGCTTCATCCGGCGGAGCAATCACACCTACAGCACAAACGTGATGCTGAAGGAGGGAGGCCGGTACGCGTTTCGGTACTATAGTCCATCTCACGGATGGGAGAATGATGGGGACGCCGATGCGTACGAGAGAAACGAGCACGGAAGCGACAATTGCATCCTCGAGACCTGACGCCGGAGCCTCGCCGGGTCGGGTGGCCGTAACATTGGCAGGGGATTGTGGTACGAATCAGTCCTCGATATAGAATGACCGGGTAACCAGAACGGGGAGCCGGTCATGCCCGAACGATCCGGCCGACGCGAACCCTACATGCTTTCTACTCTCCGAAAGGAGTTATTCGATATACGCCCGAGTGAATTCCCGAAGGCGTTCGGTCTGTCGGCCTACTTTTTCCTGGTCATCGCCATCTTCTGGGTGCTCAAGCCGATGAAACGCGGCTTGATCATCGGATACTTCGGCAACGACCCAATTCGCATCCTCGGGTATGCATTCGACGGCGCCCAGGCCGAACAGCTGGGCAAGGTGCTGAACATGATCGTGGCGTTCGCCGTCGTGGTCGCGTTCACCTGGTTGGTCCGCCGAATCCCGCGTCATCGGCTGATTGTAGCTTTTTGCCTGGTCTTCGGTGGACTCTTTGCCTTCTTCGGGCTCTACGTTGACAACATCGAGGTGCTGGGCGGACCTGGCGTCTGGTCGTTCTACGTCCTCGGTGACATCTGGACGACCGTCATGGTCGCGACCTTCTGGGCGTTTGCAAACGACCTCAATACGGGCGAGGAGGCGGAGCGCCTGTACGGTGTAATCGGGCTCGGCGGCGTGCTTGGCGGGTTCGTCGGTGCCTCCATCGTCAGCGGGTACGTCCGCGAGATCGGCCGCGAGCCGCTTCTGTGGGGACTTCTGCTACCGCTCACCGCGATTGCCGGCCTGGTGTGGTACATCCATCACCTGGAGGTGCAGCAGTCCGGCCGAGAAGCGTGCTGCCCGGATGATGCCGTAGACGATGATCCGACGCCCAATGCCGCGATCGAGGGCGCGAAGCTTGTGCTCAACTCGCGGTATCTCCTGGGCATCGCGGCCCTGCTTGGCGTGTACGAGATCGTATCCAACGTCATCGACTTCCAGCTCGGGGTCTACGTCGAAGATACAATCGACACTGACCTCGCGCGGGACGAGTTCTTCGGCTTCGTGGGACAACTAACCAGCGCCGTTTCCATCGGCGTTCAGTTGCTGCTCACGTCGTTCGTAATGAAGCGCATGGGCCTGAAAATTGCCCTGCTGTTTCTTCCGGTTGCCCTGTTCGCCGGATCCGTCGGATTTTTGCTCGCGCCGTCCCTGCTTCTCGTTGGATTTTTGTCGGCAAGCGACAACGGGCTGAACTACTCGATCAACCAGTCTGCGCGAGAGGCGCTTTACACGCCGACCAGCCAGGACGTCAAGTACAAGGCGAAGGCGTTTATCGACATGTTTCTTCAGCGGGCGGCGAAGGTGGTGGCTGTCGCGCTGAATCTTGGCCTCGATATCCTCACCGCCGGCGGGATTCGCTGGCTATCGATTCCGGTGATTCTGCTCATCGCGGGCTGGAGCTACGTCATCCGCTTCCTCGGCCGCGAGTTTGAAGAGAGAAAAAGCGAGGCCGACTCGGAGGCTCCGATTGAAGCCTGACCGGTCGGCCGGGTCAAGATGATAAGAAGGGAGTGGAAGGGGGAGGGCGACCGTTTCTGTCGCAGGGGTGCGACGCCGCTACGTCTCACGTTGAGCCGGTCTGAGACAGGAGCCGGCATCAACCCACAATTGTGGCATTCAATTCGCAGTCGTTTTTCGCCCGTAAGTCATCCACACCTCGAGGGCGCGAGAGGTGGACCCGAACGGTTCACCGGCCCTGCGATATTCAGCCTGAGCCTGTTTCCAGACGGCAAGCATCTTTTCGCGGAGCGCATCCGCGTTCGGAGCCTGGGGGCGATCGGCGGAAAAGCGGGGCATGGTCGGAAAGGGGTTCGTTCGACGCGTACCAGAGTATCATGCAAGGACCGAACCACGCCGATCCCCGCCCGAGATCACCCGGTCTGCAGGGCGGCGGCGACGGTCTCTGGACTGTGCTTCGGTGCCCAGGATGCCGACTTCAGAAAATTGTCGAGCAGGATGCAGATGCAGGTCCCGCGCGGCGAGACGACGAGGTAGGTATCGGATGCTCCGGGCAGGCTGGCTGCCACGGCTTCCGCGTCATCGTTTGCTCGTGAGCGGAGGCGACGGATTGCTTCCGGCGACGGGAGCGACTCCAGGTGCTCCACGTTTCGGTCTGGCGAAAGAAGCGGGGCGTTCGCGTTCATGGTCAGATACGTGGTTCGGGCAATGAAGGCGACAAGACATCGCGTCATTGCCATGCACCTGCGTGAGCCGCAGGTGGTTCGACGAAAGTAACGAACCGGTAGCGACCGACTTCCTTTTTTCGTGATTGACAGGCATGTTACTGTAGCCTGTCGACGTATCGCTTCTGCCTTACCGGCACGTCGGTATGGCTTCCCCGATTTGCCGCCTCGCACCCTCGTTTTTTCTTTGCCTCTTTCTTTCCGGTCCTTATGGCCTCTTCCGGTGAGCCGACGCGCGAAATGTTGAGTTGTAGCCCAGTTGATGATTTTATACGACGAGGCGATGAAGGAACAGCGTCCCGATGTGGCGGAGGCGTACGCGCGAGCGCTCAACGTCGTGCGCAACGAGACGCCGGGGGTTCGCATCACGTTCGACGGGCCACCGCCGACGCTCCGGCAGATTCCCCGTGTCGGTTTTCCTGACGAACTGGTCTCGCGTCTGGCGCCGCCCCACCGCCCGAAGTCGTGCTCGTAGGGGCTTCGAGCCGCACATTCCGTTTGAATAAAAAAGCGCCTCCCCGCAGATTGCGGAGAGGCGCTCTCGTATGAAGTCGCCTGGCTTTCGAGTCCGACGAACGGGGACCGGCCATTACTCCGCCGGCTTGCGCAGGCTGGTGACGAAGGCCATACCTTCCGGTGTCCGAGCGACGACGCGGAAGGGGGAGCCCGCCTCAATGTCGGCATAAACCGACTGGAACGTGTCGACGTCCGGTGTCGGCTGGCCGTTTACGCGAACGATGATGTGGCGCGCCCGGAGGCCGGACTCGCGGATCATCCGGTTACGGCGATCGACCTCGGTGATAATGACGCCGTCTGTATCCTCCAGACCGAGCTGCTCGGCGATCTCCGGGGTGATGTTGCGCATGGAGAGCCCCAGTTGCTCCATCATGGATTCGCTCGATGGCGTTTCCTCGGATTCGGACGACTCGGTTTCACCGTCGTCGTCGTTGAGCGTGCCGAGCGTAACCGACAGCTCGCGGCGCTCGCCGTTGCGGTCGACCGTCACGGTAATCTCGTCGCTGGGGGTTCGCTGTGCGACGGCGTTGCCGAGCTGGAGAAACTCCTGAAGGTCTTCTCCGGCAATAGCTACGACGATGTCGCCTTCCTGCAGTCCGGCTTCATCCGCCGGGGAGCCCGACTCTACCGACGCGATGATGGCCGCGCCGCGAGGAAGACCCTCATTTTCGATCAGCGTCTCCGGGGCCGGGCGGTAGCGAACGCCCAGATAGGCACGTTCGACGGCGCCGTCCTCGATCAATTGCCGCGTGACGCGCTGCACCGTGTTGGCGGGAATCGCGAAGCCGATGCCCTGGTATCCACCCGAACGACTCACGATCGCCGTGTTGATGCCTACGAGCCGGCCCTGAATGTCGACCAGCGGACCGCCGGAGTTACCGGGGTTGATGGCCGCGTCCGTTTGAATGAAGTTCGTGACGCCCATCTGGCCCATCGAACGGAGCCGTCCGGTCGCGCTGACGATCCCTGCGGTGACCGAGTTTGAGAGCTGGTCCGACAGGGGCGAGCCGAAGGCGAGGACCCATTGTCCGGCCTTGACCTCGTCTGAATTGCCGAAGCTGATCGAGGGCAGCTCGTCGCCGTCCACCTTGATGACGGCCAGGTCGCTGCGTGCATCCGTTCCGACAACCTCTGCCTCCATCATTTCCCCGTCAAACATCTTGACGGAGAGTTCGGTGGCGTCTTCGACGACGTGATTGTTGGTAATGATGTAGCCGTTCGAGCGGGCGATGACGCCGGATCCGAGTGCCTGCGACTCGAACTGACGTGGGCCCGGCTGCTGGAAGAAGTCCTCGAAGGGTGTGCCTTCAAACGGGGACCGCATCTGGCGCTCCTGTGTACGCCGCGCCTGGATCTGGACGACGGCCGGATTTACCGATTCGGAGACCTTTGTAAATGTCTCCTGAAAGGCCATCGCCTGCGTGTTGACGTCCGAATCGTCGATCGCCGTCGACCCGTCCGCCCAGGAGGCCGGCAGCACCGCACGCTCGGATCCGAAAATGTTAGCGCCGGCCGTGACGAAGAGTACGCCGGCCACGAATGCCGCGACGATGGCGGCAGCCGTTATGATCTTTTTAGCATCCATTGAATGGAACGGTCGTCATTTGAAAAAAGACGCGTACGTCGAGCCCGGATGGGAGAGAGATGTCCCTGGCATGGATCCGCTGGCATCGGCAACATCCATCCCGAGCGCAGATTTTCAACATAGCAACTGCGTCTCGGCTCGATCGATTGTATAACGCACCGGGACCGGCGTTTCGCATACCCGCCGCCACCGGCAGGGCCGTGCAACATGGTCGCGTTCGTAATGATCATGTGAGGCACGGCCCCGGACGCTGGCAGCCCGGGGGCATCCACCGAGCCCGCCTTGCGCGTCCCCTGTTCGGGATCACTCGCCGGGGATGCCGGGCTCCGTCATGTCGCGGACGTCGAGGTACTCGTCCAGTTCGTCCTCAGTCAGCAGTCCCATTTCCAGGACGACGGTTCGAACGCTTTTGCGCTCCTTGGCCGCCTTCTTGGCGACCTCGCTCGCCTTGTCGTAGCCGATCGCTGTATTCAGGGCGGTCGCGATCGACGGATTCAGCTCCAGCAGCTCTCTACACCGTTCCCGGTTTGCCTCAATGCCCTCGACGCATTTCGTGCGGAAGGCGTTGATGCTGCCGGCAAGGATGGAAATGCTCTCCAGCATCGCGTGGGCCATGACGGGCATCATGACGTTGAGCTCGAAATTGCCGTGCGTGTTAGACACGGTGATCGTCGTGTGATTGCCCGTGACGCGCGCAGCCACCATCATGACCTGCTCGCTCTGCACGGGATTGACCTTCCCCGGCATGATCGAGGATCCGGGCTGAATCGTCGGAAGCGTGATTTCGGAGAGGCCGCTTGTCGGACCAGAGCTGAGGTGCCGCAGGTCGTTCGCGATTTTGAGCAGAGCCGTCGCCAGCGTGTTGAGGCTGGCATGTGCGCTGACGTACGCGTCCTTAGCGGCCTGCGCGGCGAAGTGATTCGGCGCTTCGTGAAAGTCGAGGCCCGTTCGTTCAGAAATCGCCTCAATGGCCGTTGCCGGAAACTCCGGTGGACAGTTGAGGCCCGTTCCCGTCGCCGTTCCGCCGAGGGCAAGCTCGGCAAGTTCGTCGGATGCCCGCTCGATCCGTACGATGGCCTGCTCAATCTGCGCGGCGTATCCGGAAAACTCCTGCCCTAGACGCACCGGCGTGGCATCCATGAGGTGCGTCCGCCCGCTTTTCAGCACATCGTCGAAGGCCTGTGCCTTCTCGCGGAGGGCCTCGTGCAATTCGTCCATAGCGGGAAGCAACTCCTCCTCGATGGCCACCCGTGCGGCGACGTGCATGGCCGTCGGGATCGTGTCGTTGGACGACTGCGACATGTTGACGTGGTCGTTCGGATGCACGGCCTTGCTGCCGCGCTCGGCCCCGAGCAGCTCCGAGGCCCGGTTGCCGATCACTTCGTTTGCGTTCATGTTCGTCGACGTCCCGCTGCCCGTCTGGAAGATGTCGAGCACGAACTGGTCGTCGTGCCGTCCGTCGATCACTTCCTGCGCGGCCTCGACGATGACCTGGGCTTTATCTGATTCAAGCCCTCCAAGGGAAGCATTCGCCTTCGCCGCCGCCTGCTTAACGCGGCCGATCGCCTCGATGAAGCGGCGGGAGAAGCGCAGGTCGCTCACCGGGAAGTTCTGCTTCGCACGCTGGGTCTGCGCGCCGTACAGGGCGTCAGCGGGGACGCGGACTTCGCCGAGGGAGTCGTTTTCAATTCTAAAATCTTCAGCCATAAGGTAAGTACGGTCCTCGTGATTGATCGAGAGCAGCGTGCACCGTTGCCTGACGAACGGGTGCCGATCCGCCCAGGCACGATGTATCGACACGCGTAACCTCGACATTCGGCTGTGCAAGGTCAACGTAAAGAGGACCGCTCGCCACGTCCGCAGTCAGAATCGGCTGCTTTTTCAGATTCCAATGCGCAACCTGCTGAACCGTAGTCAAACCGGGGAGCACGTCGGTGAGTCGAGGTCATGTGTCTATTGCTGCGTTTTTCTCCCACGCGTAGGGTTGAAGAATCAGCAACGCCCATGCATGCGGTCGTGGGTATGTTCTGGCGAGATCACGTCGCCGCAGCCGTAGGAGAGCCAGGGCGGCGATTTCCCACCGAGCCGCGTGCGGGGCATTGTAGGCGGGAAGGCATGGTCGATCGGCCCGCGCGATGGCTTGAGCCCCTGTGGCCCGAAGCGCTCGCTTCCTCTATCGAAATCCATCTGCAGACTTTATGGACGTCTGGTTCGCTCTACCGTACGGACCGATTTGCGCCTGATGTTTATGGTTCGCGGCCGCCGGTTCATTGCATCCGGGATGGGCTTTGTCGAGGTGCTCGTGTGGATTATTGCGGTCGGAAGCGCGATGGAACACCTGACGTCTCCGTATCACCTATCAGGGTATGCGGGCGGCTTTGCTATGGGTACATTCGTCGGCGTGTCGATCGAGCGCACCCTTGCGCTGGGACAGGTGGTACTCCGCGTGATTCTTCCGGATGGGGACGGTGCGGGGGTAGCGAGTACGCTTCGCGAGGTCGGATATGCTGTAACGGAGGTTGACGGCCGAGGGCGGGATGGACCGGTCGATATCGCGAACGTCGTTGTCGGCCGGCGCTACGCACGCCGAGTCGCTGAATTGGTGGAGGAGGCTGCACCTCGCTCGTTCATCACCATCGAGGAGATCCGAAGTACGCGGCGCGGTCTCGTCGATCCTGTCATCGGTGACGGGCGTCGCCACGTCCGAAAATGAGCGTACGCGAACGCCTGCCGGCCGGTGTAAGAGACAGATCACGTAGGTTCGGGTTGCCGCACGCGCTAGCATGTGATTCAACGTAGAGACGATATCAGTGGACACCATACAGCGATATGCCGATTCACAACGCCGACATCGCCCGCATATTCGAAGAGATAGCTGATCTGCTCGATTTGAAGGGAGAGAATCGCTTTCGTATACGAGCCTATCGGAATGCGGCGCGGACGCTTGCGCAACTGTCCCGCCCGGTTTCAGACATGGTGGAGGAGGGAGAGAACCTGGCGGACTTGCCGGACATCGGCGACGACCTCGCTGAGAAGATCACCGTGATCCTGGATACCGGGACGCTACCGCTCCTGGAGGACCTCGAGGATGAGATCAACCCGGCCATGGCGGACCTGATGGACATTCCCGGTCTCGGGCCGAAGCGGGTCCGGATGCTCCACGAAACGCTGGGCGTGTCCACACTTGACGATCTGAAAGCCGAGGCGGAGGCGGGCAAGATTCGGACGGTCGAGGGCTTCGGGGAAAAGATCGAACAGAATATTCTGGACGGAATCGTGGAGGCGGGCGAGGCGAAGCGGTGGCTACGGTCTCGGGCAGAGCCCGTGGTTACCTCTCTCGTTGACTACCTCAGCGGGCATGACGACGTAGAGCGGGTCGAGGTGGCGGGGAGCTACCGGCGGCGAAGAGAAACTGTCGGTGATCTCGATATTCTCGCTATGAGCAATGACGGCGGTGCCGTAGTCGAGCACTTCGTTGCTTACGAGGATGTTGTTGATGTCGCGTCGAAAGGAGATACGCAATCGACCGTACGGCTCCGATCGGGGCTCCAGGTTGATCTGCGCGTGGTTCCTCACGAGAGCTACGGCGCTGCCCTTGTCTACTTTACCGGTTCGAAGGCCCACAACGTGGCACTCCGGAAGCGGGCGGTCGAGCGGACGTTGAAGGTGAACGAATACGGCGTTTTCGACACGAATAACGAGCAGAAGCGGATCGCCGGGGAAACGGAGGAATCGGTTTATGAAACGCTGGATCTTCCGTACATTGTGCCGGAGCTTCGCGAGGACCGGGGCGAGATAATCGCGGCGGAGAAAGGCACACTACCGCGCCTGATCACGGGCGAGGCGCTGCGCGGCAATCTTCACACGCATACGACGGATAGTGACGGCCGGCACCGGCACTCACTCCGTGAAATGGCGGAGGCCGCGAGGGATCGAGGGATGGAGTATCTTGCGATCACCGACCACTCGCCAGCCGTCGCGGTGGCTCAGGGACTCAGCGAGGACGACCTGCGCCGCCAGATGGACGCCATCGACGCGCTCAACGACGAACTTGACGATCTGCACCTTCTCAAGAGCATCGAGGTGGACATTATGAAAGATGGAACGCTTGATCTGCCCGATGATGTGCTGGACGATCTCGATTTCTGCGTGTGCGCCGTCCACACCAGTCTTAATCTGAGCGAGGAGAAGCAGACGGCACGTATTCTACGCGCAATGGACAACCCGAACTTCACGATTCTCGCGCATCCGACCGGGCGCCGCATCAACGAACGAGGACCGATGGCCCTCAACCTGGATCGCATCATGGAGGCGGCGGTCGAGCGCGGGTGCTACCTGGAGGTGAATGCCCAGCCAGAGCGTCTCGATATCGACGACGTGCTCTGCCGGCGTGCAAAAGACATCGGTCTGATGGTCGCAATCAGCGCGGATGCGCATTCACGGGACGACCTCGACCTGCTGACGTACGGCGTCGACCAGGCGCGACGCGGCTGGCTGGAGCCGGACGACGTGCTGAACACCAAAACGTGGCCGGAACTTGCGCGCCTCTTCGCATCGTAGGTCGTGTAGGGACCGGTTGAATTATCGAAACCATCCGACGCATCGGGTCCGGTACGGTCTGGTTGGAAATCGCTACCGGGCGTGGCACCGACAGGTTGGTATCGCGTCACGGGATAGAGTGGCGAGTGGGATATTCACGACGGATACCATGCGCATGCCCGGCGAATCATGTGCTTGCCTCCGGTGTACGTCCAAGCCGACCGGACGGTCAATCGTCCGGACCTTCCTGTTCATCTGACTGGCACGCGCACTCCTCTCTATATGGACATTCTCCGTACGGTTTCAGAGATGCAGTCCTATGCCGATGCCGTACACGCTGATGGCGAGACCGTTGGCCTCGTTCCGACGATGGGTGCGCTCCACGGTGGGCACCTCTCTCTCATGGATCTTGCACTGGAGCATGCAGACCACGCCGTCGCCTCCATCTTCGTAAACCCGACGCAGTTCGGTCCCGGAGAAGACTTTGAGGAGTATCCCCGTGATCTCGAGGGCGATGCGGACAAGCTTCGCCAACGCGGCGTAGACGTTGTATTTGCCCCGACGGCCGAAGAGATGTATCCGCAC
>JAAAOT010000320.1 GCA_009908725.1 Bacteroidota bacterium
AATCAGCCTGGCCTCGTGTCATAAGCGTCGCAAGGACCGACCATCGGGAGGTCCGTATTTTTGGATGGCCGAAGGCTGTCCGCCAAACAGGTTTTCCCCCCTTCACCCTTTCAAACCTTCACACCTTCACACCTTCACAACCTGTTTGGCGGATGAATCGCGAAGACTAGACGCGCCGGTGCATTTCTATCGTAGCCTTACGCTTATCCTGTCGCAATGACGCGGTAGACGCGGCGCACAGAATCAGCCTGGCCTCGTGTCATACGCGTCGCAAGGACCGACCATCGGGAGGTCCGTATTTTTGGATGGCCGAAGGCTGTCCGCCAAACAGGTTTTCCCCCATTCACACCTTCACCCATCCCCTCGCCTTACAGATTTGTAAGCTAGCGGTAAGCGACTGGTAAGGATCGGCTCGTACAGGGACATGCATCGACGGCATGCCCCGTCTGTCGCCCCTCCCCGGCCATATTCATCGCCACGGTTATGTATCGCTCCCTCCGTCGCAGCTGCACAGCGCTTTTGCTTGCCGCAGCCCTCACGCTGACGCTGCCGACGCTGACTGCTGCGCAGCCCACCGCCTCGAACGGCGAACTCACGACCGTCGCCCAGATTCTCGACGACCCGGAAGACGACCGGGACGTGCGCATTCGCGGTCAGATCCTCGAGCAGGTGAGCACCGAGAAGTACGCCTTTTCGGACGAAACCGGACAGATTCGCATTGAAATCGACGAAGATGTGCGTCCCGGACGCGATATTCGGATCGGCATGCGCGTGGAAATCCGCGGCGAAATCGAGACCGCATTCCTCCGCCAGCCGGAAATCGATGTCGAACACCTCGTTGTGCTAAACGATGGTGCCGAGTAACTCCGGTGTCTCGCCCGCTGTTTTTCTCCTGAATGTAGATCGATCATAATGCCGACTGAACAGGTAGGCGCCATCCCCTTTCGCCGTGTGGCGGATCGCGTCGAGTTTCTCATCATCACGACCAAGACCAGCGGTCGCTGGATTTGCCCCAAGGGCAACATCGAGGTCGAGTACGGTCAGGCCGGGTCCGCTGAACTGGAAGCCCTGGAAGAGGCGGGCGTGGAGGGAGTACTGGTACGCCCCGACCTCGGCACCTACAAGCACGGCGAAACGGACACCACGATCCGCATGTGGCTGCTCCACGTCGATCAGGTCCATGACGCCTGGCAGGAAGATCACGAGCGAGAGCGGCGGTGGCTTGACGCCTCCGAAGCCCGGGCTACCGTCGATGAACCCGGCCTCGCCCGCCTGATGCAGGACGCCCTCGACCAGCTCAACGGCGCATAAGACCGACTCCGCACCCCCGACTTCATCCTCTGCTGGCTTTTCCCGCCCTCATGTCCACCTCCCCAACGAGCAAGCAAACGCTCACGCCCGATAGTCAGGCGATTCGCTTCCTCCTCCTGGTGCTCGTCCTGGTGATGTTCTTCACCAGCCTCGAGCTCATGGGCGAATCGTTCAAACTCATGGGCGGCGGCCTCGCCGAGACGCTGCTGAAGATGACGTCGAACCCGTTCGTCGGGCTCTTCATCGGCATCCTGGCGACGTCCCTCGTTCAGTCCTCCTCCACCACGACGACGCTCACCGTATCGCTCGTCGCGGCCGGTGTGCTGGACATTGCCGGCGCCATCCCGATCGTCATGGGCGCCAACATCGGAACGAGCGTCACGAATACGATCGTCTCGCTTGGATCGGTGACGCGGAAGGAGGAGTTCCGCCGCGCGATGGCCGGAGCCACCGTACAGGACTTCTTTAACTTCCTGGCCGTGGCCGTGCTCTTCCCTCTGGAGCTCATGTTTCAGATCGTCTCCCGGCCCGCGGCCTACTTCACGGAGTCGCTCGCTAATATCGGGGGCACGCAGCTGCTGAGCCCGGTGAAGCAAGTCACGGAGCCGATCGCCGGGCTCGTCATCGCTGCATCCGGCGAAAGCGGCGTAATCGTGATGCTCGCCGGGCTCGGCCTGCTCTTTCTATCCCTAAAATTTCTGGTCTCGCTCCTGAAAAGCCTTGTCCTCGGACAATCGGAGCGCGTCCTGCACGAGTACATCTTCGGGCACCCCGTCGTGTCGATGCTCCTGGGCGTGGCGCTCACCTTCCTGGTGCAGAGCTCGTCGATCACCACCTCGCTGACGGTGCCCCTCGTCGGCGCCGGGATCCTTACGGTGACGCAGATCTACCCCTTCGTCCTAGGGGCTAACATCGGAACGACGATGACGGCCATCCTGGCAGCGCTCGTCCTGTCCTCCTCCGGCGCGCCGGGGACCGCGGAAGCCCTGCAGGGCATCGCGGCGGTGAAGGTGGCCCTCGCGCACCTTTTCTTCAACCTGTACGGCATCGCGATCTTCCTCCCGATCGAGCGTCTCCGCCGTATCCCGATCCGCCTTGCAGAGAAACTCGGCGACTGGGCAATCATCAATCGGGCGTACGCGGTCGGGTACATCGGCGTCGTCTTCTTCGTCATCCCGCTCGTCACGATTCTATCGACGCGCAACATTGAGATGTCGTACGACCCGCCCAAACCTGAACTGCTCGAGCAGCGCGTGCCGGCATCCGCGACGACGTCTGAGGGCGAAACTGAACGGTTGACGCCGGTGAAAGGGTAGGAGGCGATAGTCGAGCGGATTATGGATTGGATCATGATTCAACGCTCCACCTGAATCCGACGGTCGGAGGATCATCCAATCTACAACGCACGACCGACAATCCACACGCAGTCCACGTTCACACTGCCTCATTCAAACGCCTCCGACTGGTCGAGAATCTCCAGCAGTCGCCCAAGAACCGGCGCGTCGTCCTGCTGTCGGTGAGCAACGCCAAGATTCAGGGGAATCTCCGGCTCGGTGATCACGGCGTATCGGACGCCGGGACGCCGGATCTGAAGGTTGGAGTGGTGGGCGATGGAGACGCCGAGCCCGGCTTCCACCAGGCCGAGGAAGCTCTCCCCGCCTCGGATCTCCTGCACGATGCGCGGCGCGAACCCGACGTCGTGACACGCTCGAACGTAGGCGTCAAAGATGCGGGGAGCGACGTCCCGGGCCCACATGACGTGCGGCTCGGCTTCCATCTCTCGCAGAGCCACGGTCTCCCGCCCCGCGAGACGATGGTCCTCCGGGAAAACGGCAATCATCGGCGCCGTGTGCAGTGAGCGAACCCGGAGCTGCCGTTCATCGATCGGGAGAAACAGGAAGCCGACATCCGACTGCTCGTCCCGAAGGGAACGCGTCTGCGCATGGGTGTCCAGCTCCATCAGGTCCAGCTGCACATTCGGCACCGCGTCGCGCAGCGTCTGGATCACCTCGGGCAATCCACTTCTCATGGCCGTCGCCTCGTAGGTGATACGAAGGAGTCCCGCGCGCCCGTCTCGCGCCGCCCTCGCCATCGACTCCGCCTTTCTCGCCTTGCGCAAGACCTCGTCCGCGTACGGGCGAAACGTCTTCCCCGCCTCCGTCAACTCGACGTGCTGTCGGGACCGCTCGACCAGCTGCACCCCCAGCTCGTCCTCCAGCGCCCGGATCTGCTGACTCAGTGTGGACTGCGCGACGAATACGGACTCGGCCGCGCGCCTGAAATGCAGCTCCCGCGCAAGCGCTGCGAAGTAGCGTAGATGACGAAGCTCCATGTCGGGAAAAGGGGAATGGGAAAGGGGGAGAGGGAGAAAGGGGGAATGGGGGAGGGGGCGGCGGTGCGCTTCAGAGATGTCTCGGAGAACGATCGGACATTCCACCCACGACACCCGACGAACCAGCAAAACGTGGTCACGGACGTCCTGCAAGTCGTCGCCGGGTCGTTGCCTCAGATGTCAGCGGTTCAATTGTCCCCCTGATCGCTCTCACCGATCACGTGGATCGAAAAACTCCATGAAACGGGCCGTTGCGACGGTACCGTACATACGGGGTGCGGCGGCGTTCGCTCCTTCTCAGGCAGCCGACGCCCTCTGCAATCGGACGACTGCGAACCTGACCAACCCTCAATGACCCTCCTCTCTGCCGCTCTGCTCCTCTTTCTGGTGATGGATCCCTTCGGCAATGTGCCGATTTTCCTGTCCGTGCTCCGTTCGGTGGACGAAGACCGGCGGCGGCGTGTAATCGCCCGTGAACTGTTGATCGCTCTCGTCTTTCTTCTCGCGTTCCTGTTCGGCGGCCGCTACCTCCTGAATGCCATCGGGATCTCGGAGTCAACGCTCACGGTGGCGGGAGGCGTGATTCTCTTCCTGATTGCCCTCCGGATGATCTTCCCGTCTCCCGGCGGAGTGTTCGGTGCCGACGCCGAGAACGCTGAGGACGCAGCAGGGGAGCCGTTGCTTGTCCCGCTCGCCGTGCCGCTGATCGCGGGCCCCTCGGCGATGGCATCCGTCCTCTTCATCATGAGCAGCAATCCGGCGCGCTGGCTCGAGTGGCTTGCCGCTCTCGGACTGGCGTGGGGCGCAACGGGCGCCGTTCTCCTGCTCGCTCCCAACCTGGCACGCCTGATGGGACAGCGCGGGCTGATCGCCACCGAACGCCTGATGGGCATGGTCCTGACCGCGATCGCCTCGAAGATGGTGCTGACCGGCATCGCCGAGTTTTTCGGCGTGGCCTGACTCGAGACGATCCTATGGCGCACGCGCGACCGCCCCACGTGGCGAAGGGTGCAACCATTTCTTTTCGCGTTTGCCATCCTCACGGCTGACGGCTTCCTTCTTGGTCCACGCCCGGCTTTTCTCTGACTCAGCGCCCGACCCCAGCATGTCTGAACCCGTTATTATCGGCGTCGACCTCGGTGCCACCAACATCGAAGCCGCTGCCGTTCGTGGTGGCGACATTCTCGCCTCCAAGAAAAAGAAAACACGTGCCCGTGAAGGCGTTGACGTGGTTATCGAGCGCATCGGTACAACGGTGCGCAAGGTCATGGACAAGATGGACGCGGACGCCGCCGACTTTGAGGCGCTCTGCATCGGTGCACCCGGAGCCGTCGACATCGAATCGGGCGTCGTCCAATCGGCTCCCAACCTGAACTGGACGAACGTCGCGCTGGGGGACCTCCTGGAAGAAGAACTCGGCATGCCCATCCTCGTCGACAACGACGTCAACGTAGGCGTGCTGGGTGAGCATGTCTACGGTGCGGGAAAAGGCGCCCTCGACATGGTCGGCATCTTCGTCGGAACCGGGATCGGCGGAGGACTCGTCCTGAACGGGACGCCGCACTACGGCTGGCGGGGCGTCGCGGGTGAGGTCGGGCACGTCGTCGTGAAGCCGAACGGGCGCCAGTGCGGATGCGGTCGCTACGGATGCGTGGAGGCATACGCGAGCAAAACCGCCATGGAGGCAATCATCCGCGAGGAGATGGAGAAGGGCCGCTCCACGCAGGTCTTCGACATTATGGAGGAGAAAGGGAAGGCGAAACTGACGAGCAGCGTCATCGAGGCGTCTCTGGAGGCGGGCGACCTGCTGATGGAGGAGGCCATCCAGAATGCGCAGTACTACCTGGGACTGCTCACCGCTAATCTCGTCAACGTGCTGGACCCGGAGGTTGTCGTCTTTGGCGGAGGCGTCGTCGAACGGCTGGGACAGGACTTTATCGATCCCATCGGGCAGACGGCCCGGCAGCATTACCTGCAGCGGGAGGGGGCGGAGAAGATCCGGCTTGTGCCGGCCGCGCTCGGCGATGACGCTGGCCCGGTCGGTGCCGCAGTCATCGCACGCCGCCGCCTGCAGTCTGCGATTTAGGGGGTTGTAGGTCGTTTGTCGTGGATCGGACCGCTCACCCTTCAGCCCCCACCACCTCACACCTCACTGCCCGTCGCCGTGTCTAACGCCCGGGTAAACGCTTCTACCGGCTGCGCGCCCGACACCGCGTATTGCTCATCGAACACGTGGAAGGGCACGCCGGTGACGCCGCGCTGACGCGCCAGGTCCTGCGCACGGACAACCTCCTGCTTCCAGTCTTCGCCCTGGAGCATGCTCCGGGCCGCATCCGGGTCGAGGCCGGCGTCTGCCGCACACCCTACCAGCACGTCGCGGTCACTCACGTTCGCGCCTTCGGCAAAGTAGGCAGCGTAGAGGCGTTCGGACATCTCGACCCCTGCACTTTGCCCCTCTGCCCATAGAACGAGCCGATGCGCGTCGGCCGTGTTCGGGGCCACCTCCATTGCGTCGAAGTTGAAGACCAGGCCATCGTCCGACCCGGTGTCGCGTACGCGCTCGAACATGGTCTGCGCTTTTTCCCAGCTGCCGAACTTTTCGCGGGCAAACTCCTTCCACGGCCGCCCCTCGGACGGCAGACCCGGCTGCAGCTGAAACGGTCGCCATCGCAGCACGACATCGATCTCCGGGCGCTTCTCAAGCGCTTGCTCCAGGCGCTGATGACCGATGTAGCACCACGGGCACGCGATGTCGGCGTGCACGTCAATGATCAGGGGAGGAACGTCGTCGGACATGGATGAGATGGTCTTGACATGTTCTGTGGATGGTCACCGGTGTACCTACGAGCAGGCGCCGTGCGGAAACGATACACTAGCCTAGGCCACCTTCACACTTACACACTTTAACACGCTCAAACTTTAACACGTTCAAACCTCCAAGCCAATTCCTCAATGCGTCGTTGCGGGTGCGTCGCCGTCGCCCTGCCACTTCATGTCGCCGATGACCGGCCACATTTCCTGGATGTTCGGCGCCTGCTGGATGGATTCGTCGACCTCCGTTCGAGCCACGTGGTTGACGTAGTTGCTGAAAATCTTGAGGCCGATCAGCACATTGATCTCGTAGAGCTCGGTCCGACCGATGCTTCGGTGCGTCAGCTCGTCGACCTCCTCCCGCTCCAGCCAGCCGCGCTTGTCGAGCAGCAGCCGGGTTGCCTGAACAAGCGCGCGCAGTCGCGGCTCGTCCGGGAGCCCGCCGCGGTGAATCGCCTCGATCGCTTCCTTCGAGAGCCCCGCCTCGGATCCCAGAAAGGCGTGGGTCCGCGCACAGTAATGGCAGTCGTTATATCGCGAGATCGCCAGAATGACCGCCTCCCGCTCGTGCGGCTCGAGCTGGCCGTCCTCGATCGCGTTCATCGTAGCGATGTACGTTTCCGCGGCGGCAGGGCTGTGCTTATTCAGCACGCGAATCTGGTTGGGGATAAACGGATACTTCTCACGGGCCATCTCACGGACCCGCTCCTGATGTTCGGCAAAAGACTCCGGCATGAAAATAACTGGATTGCGAAGGATGGCAGTGGACGATTCGGCAGCACCGGCGAGTGGCGGTCAGCCGATAAACAGGCGCTGACGGCGGACATCGGCCGGCTTCTCCGGCACCGTGGACAGCTGGGCCTCGGTCGGTTTCAGGGCATCATCCACCTCGACTCCGGTGATGTGCAGCGTGAATCCGGTGAAGGCTTTCATGCCGATGAGGGCGAAAATCTCGAACAGCTTTCCACGGGATACGCCGCGGGACTGAAAGGCGCCAAGGGTTTCGGCGTCGAGCCATCCTCGCTGCTCGCACGACGCCCGGGAGGCCTCTACCAGTGCTCGGAGGGGATCGGCGGACGGCAACTCGCCCTGCAAAAGCTGGTCGATGGCGCCGGGCGATAGGCCGGCGTCCAGCGCGAGCCGGGCGTGAACGACCGCGTCGTACCGGCTGCCGTAATACCGCGCGAGATCCAGCAGGATGGCCTGCTGCTCGACGGGGCTCAACAGGCCGCCCGTGAGCGCTTCGTCGGCTGCCATGTACACGGCGCCCGGCATCCCGGTATAATCGGACAGAGCGGAGAAAAGGTTGGGGACGACGCCGTACGTGTCGCGCGCACGGCGTTCGACCTCAGAGGCAAGAGTCGTGGGCATATGGAAACCTGGAGGCGTGTTTGCTGCAGAGAAGACGAGATGAGTGCGCATCCGACGACGTCGGAAGCGACCGGATCGCGCAACCGCATACGTTCCGAGCATCACCTCCTCACGAGGCGGCTCGACGGATGCATTTTGTACGGTACAACGCGTGGCGCACGACGTACACGCCAGACACTGCTCATTCTGTGCTCACATTCGCGGCGTCAACGCATCGTTACACGAAAAGACATCAAACGCGTAGCACATCGACGTAAATCAATCACGTCCGTCTACCGTATCTCTCCCGCGGAGGCCACGTTGCACCCGCGAGGTAACGTTCTTGCCAGCGCCCCGACCGGCCGTGGGTTCACGCAATGACGGTCGATGCCAACTCATGCCGGCACAGAGCGTACGGGTACTCCCGGCACTAGCTACCCATCATCCAGCACGTTCCGTCTATGGTTCACATCGACGTATCGTATGAAGGCGACCTCCGCTGCCGCGCCACGCATGGCCCCTCCGGCACACAGCTTCACACCGACGCTCCGGAAGACAATCATGGGCGCGGCGAATCGTTTTCGCCGACCGACCTGGTTGCCACTGGACTCGGCACCTGCATCGTGACGATCATGGGCATCTACGCCGACAACCACGGACTCGACCTTGGTGAGACCACCGTGAGCGTTGACAAAGAAATGGACGGCCCACCACGCCACATCTCGAAACTGACCGTCACCGTGGACGTGCCCCATGCGTTCGATGACAAAACGGAAGCTGCCCTTCGGAACGCTGCGGAAGGCTGCCCGGTCGCACAGAGCCTCGGCCCCGACACTGCCATCGACCTCACCGTCCGCTTCGGCCAACCGGTAGGATAACAATGGGCCGTAGAAGCACTGGAAACCCCATACATTCACACGTCAACACATCCACACATAACTACGATGCCCCAGACGTTCATCGACGGATTCCGATACGACCGGTGGGCGGACCGTCGGTGGTGCGACCGACTGCGCGACCTGCCTTCCCTCCCGAAAGCGACCTCCCTGCTATCCCACCTGGGCGCCACGAAGCAAGTCTGGCTCGGCCGACTGCAGGGAGAAGACACCGGCCCGCTCGAAATCTGGCCGAACGATTCGCTCGATGAAGCCGTGGATCGCGTCACGACCGCCGGCGCGGCCATGCAGGAGTACGTCGCCGCCCAGTCCCGGGTCGACCTCGGGCGGGATGCCCGCTACCAGAACAGCTCCGGCGTCACGTTCGACACGCCGGTGCGCGACATTCTGATGCACGTCCTTACGCACGGCCACTACCACCGCGGGCAGATCGCCCAGCACGTCCGAGCAGCAGGACATGACCCCGTGTGGACCGACTACATCGCGTTCTCCCGACAGCAGAAGAAGGCGCTGTAGAACGTAGCGGAATTGGGGGTTAGAATTGGGGATTTGGAATTTAGAATTGGGGATTTATTATCGGGGATTGGGATGGAACGGGAAGACGCGATGGGCCTCGCCACGTCAAAACCGGGGGTGCTCTGCCCCATGGATCCCATCCGACAAACCACCGACAACCCGCTACTCCCGAACCCTACCACCTCCGTCCGCCGCGGTGTCGGCGCTCTAATCGCCGATCCAGTGTGCTGATTTGCTCTTCCGACAGGACGGTTCGCAGTTCGGTTCGCATCGAGTCCAGGACGGCCATCGTTTGCTGACGGTGCGAACGCCGTAGTCCCTCGAGTTGCCGCGCCGTGCGCCGCGCGATGATTTGCACGCTGTCCCGTTGCGCTGCAGACCTGGGCTCTACCCGCTCTACCACTCGCTCGACGAAGCCCGAGGGCGTCCGGAGGGCGCGGACCCGGTCGGCCCGGTTCTGCACCCACCAGCCCGTCAGGACGCCCCCCAGCACGATGCCGAGCAGGAGCGTCACGACCAGCAACAGGACCGA
>JAAAOT010000380.1 GCA_009908725.1 Bacteroidota bacterium
CCGTCGATCGATGACCCGCGCTTCGTTTCACCGGAGGCGGCAGCTAGCTGGATCGCGCCGCAGGAACCGGTTCTTCTCGTCTCTCACAACGACCACACACGCGGCTATCCGCTACAGATCCTGATCTTCCACGAGATCGTGAACGACATCATCGGCGGCACGCCGGTGGCCGTCACCTTCTGCCCCCTCTGCTACAGCGCCATCGCGTTTGACCGCCGCGTCGAGGGGGAGGCGGTCGAGTTCGGCGTGTCCGGGCTTCTGCGGATGTCGGACCTGGTGATGTACGACCGAAAGACCGAGTCCCTCTGGCAGCAGTTCACGGGCCGCGCCATCGTGGGGACGCTGACGGGCACCGAACTGGCTCGTCTCCCCGCGCAGATCGTCTCGTTTCAGGCATTTCGCGAGGCGCATCCCAACGCACAGGTGCTGTCGCGCGAAACGGGGTTCGACCGTCCGTACGGACGCAACCCGTACGCCGGCTACGAGGATGTTGATACCCCGCCATTCGCCGTCAGCAACGCTACCGATGGTCGACTGCCTCCCATGAGCAAGGTCATCGCGATTCCGGACGATAACGATCCGCTCGCCATCCCGCACGCGGTGAGCCGCTCTCGCGGAGTGATCGAGACGACGGTCGGGGGGCGACCGGTCGTTATTTTCCACAGCGGCCAAACCGTCAGCGCCGTGGATGCCCGGAACGTCCGAGAATCTGGGGTGGACGGAACGGTTGGTGTCTTCGAACCCACAGTCGGGGAGCGACGGCTCTCGTTCGAACAGACCGGCGCCGGCCACATCGTCGACCGGGAGACGGGTACCCGGTGGTCCACGACCGGTCGCGGCCTCGACGGCCCCCTCTCCGGCCGACAGCTACCCCGTGTCAATCATGGTTCGTACTTCGCGTTCGCTTGGCTGTCGTTTCGCCCGTCCACCCGCATACTGAACTGAACGCAAGAAATGATCACCGGCAATGAACCCGGGACGCGCCTGCGCTACCGGTTCGACAACTGAAATTGCTTCGGTGTTGTGCCGACGTGGTCTTTGAACGTGTTGATGAAATGACTGACGCTGGAGAAGCCGACGTCGTGGCTGACGTCCCCGACGGAGCGGGACCCGCTCAGGAGCAGTTCGCACGCCCGCCTCATCCGCTCTTGCGTTAGAAACTGAAGGGGCGTCATGCCGAATTCATTCCGGAAGTAGCGGTAAAAACTGGACTCGCTCATACAGGCCTTCTCCGCCAGCTCGCTGACCGTGAGCGCCTGATCCAGATGCTTGCGGGCGTACTGCACGGCGGCGGCCAGTCCATTCTCCGGGGACTGGCGGTTCTCCGCCCCCATCAGCAGGAACCGCGACTCCGTCTGCAGGAGACGGACGACCAGTTCGGTAGCGTTCAGGTCGATCAGCATGTCCCGGTGCGGAACGTCCTCCGTGAAGAGGGTGACCAGTGACTGCAGCACCCGCTCGATTCCGTCGGAGTTCTGGACGTGGCAGTGATCCAGCCGATTCACGGACCACGGACCCGACTCCGGCGATCGCGGCATCGTCTCGTTCAGCCGGGCGACCATGTCGTCGACTTTGTCGCTATCAATCTCGAGCGTGATGCAGCGCGTCGGCTCCTGGTCTGCCTCCGGGAAGTCGATGTAAATGGTTTCCAGCGGAGGCACGACGAGCGACTCACCCGGCAGGAACTCGAACGGCTCCCGGTCTGCCTCAGTGAGGTGAATGACCTTTTTGCCCGTAATCATCCCGCAGTACAGCGGATTCGTCGAGCGAAGCGCCACGCGTTCGGCCTGTTGAACGGTATCGTAGACCGAAAACTGCATATCTTCGCCGCCGTAGGACGTCCGGTTCTCGACGAGCGAGTCGGGCGGATCGTTATGCGGGGCGCGGCGATCCTCGCGATCCAGCATCCAGGGAAGGGTCGACACAAACGGAGCGTCCGGCATAAGAACTAACGAGGTCGGTAACACGGAAAGACGGTCATGCTACAGCCACGATGCCCATCAGGCACTCGTGGAACAGGGCGGAACGAAACCGAGCGTGCGAAGCAGTTGCCGACCGAAGGGGATTGTCGGTACCGACCTGAACGTGTGAGAATCTATCCGGCAGTTGAGGATGCGCGCCCAGTATGGGCTGGCCTGGTGCCAGTTCGATTCTGGTGTCACAACTTAATATTTACACGTGAAGGAATCGAATCATTTTTTGATAGAATTGAAAAAATTTCGAATAGAAGCGCTTCCTACCCTACAGACTGTCCTGGCGGCATGCACGAGGTACGCGCCGGGGGCCGAGCCTCGATCCTACCGGCAGGAACGCCGCTCCGGTACCTGCCTGTCTCGATGCCGAGGGTCTGTTGAGCGGAGAAAGTGATCCGTGCTTCGCTGTTCAAGAGCCCCTCCGTAACCATTTCTTTCTAGCACATCTTGAGACCGTCATGCCGAAGACGATGAAAGCTGCCGTTGTTCGTGAGTTCAACACGCCCCTCTCGATCGAAGAGCGCCCCGTGCCCGACCCCGGCCCCGATGAGATCCTCGTGCAGGTGCAGGCAAGCGGCGTGTGCCATACCGACCTCCACGCCGCCGAGGGCGACTGGCCGGTAAAACCCAAACTGCCATTGATCCCGGGACACGAGGGCGTCGGATACGTCGCCGCCGCGGGGCGCAACGTCAAGACGGTAAAAGAAGGTGATGCCGTCGGCGTGCCGTGGCTCTACAGCGCCTGCGGATCGTGTGAGCACTGCCACGGTGGATGGGAAACGCTCTGCGAAAGCCAGGAAAACGCAGGCTACAGCGTCGACGGGGGCTACGCCGAATACGTCCTGGCGGACCCGGGCTACGTCGGCCACCTGCCCGACGACGTGGACTTTGTGTCGATGGCCCCGATCCTGTGCGCCGGCGTGACGGTCTACAAAGGGCTCAAAATGACGGAAGTCCGGCCCGGCCAGTGGGTGCTGATCTCCGGCATCGGCGGCCTCGGTCATCTCGCTGTTCAGTATGCCCGCGCCATGGGAATGCGCGTCGTCGCGGTCGACATCGCCGACGAGAAACTGAAGCTGGCGAAGGAGCTTGGTGCGGAACTGACGGTCAACGCCGCGAACGAAGATCCGGGGACCGCCGTTACATCCGCCATAGGCGGGGTGCACGGGGCGCTCGTTACAGCCGTTTCCACGCCCGCCTTCCGACAGGCACTGGACACGATGCGGCGGCGTGGAACGCTCGTGCTGAACGGCCTCCCGCCGGGCGACTTCCCGCTGCCGATTTTCGACACGGTCCTGAACGGAACGACGATCCGCGGGTCGATTGTCGGTACCCGCATCGACCTGCAGGAAAGCATCGACTTCGCAACGAATGGCGACTTGGCCGTCCACATCGACGCCACCGCACCGCTGGATCACATCAACGAGGTGTTCGACCGCATGCGTGCTGGAAATATCAATGGTCGCGTCGTGCTCGACATCGCGAACGGCGAAGCGTAGCGCCTTCTCCGCTCCGCACCGGCTCTCCCTCTCTTTTCTTCTCCGAGACCATGGAATACACGGTTCCCCGCGTCACGATTACCGACGAGGCGAAAGCCATCATCGACGACCTGCGCGAGCGGCACGGCGCCCTCATGTTCCACCAGAGCGGCGGGTGCTGCGACGGCTCGTCGCCGATGTGCTTCCAGCAGGGCGACTTCCGCCTGGGGAAGAGCGACGTCAAACTCGGCGAGGTCTACGACTGCCCGTTTTACATGGCGAAAGACCAGTTCGAGTACTGGAAGCACATGCAGCTCACGCTCGACGTAAAAGACGGCCGCGGCGCAAGCTTCTCACTCGAGATCCCCACCGGCAAACGTTTCGTCATCAAATCCCGCCTGTTTACGGAAGAAGAGCTTCAGGTCTTGGAGGACGTGGAGCCGGTGGATGCGTAATCGTGTGTTCGGGTGTTGATGTGTTCACGTGTTCAGGCCGGGGACATCGGTTTGGGGCGAGACCGGGGGATTCGTCTTTCGACGTTGCCCCTCTTTGCTCTGCGATCTTTGTCCTTGACGCTTCTGCGGTATCTTTTTCACTTCCAGTCCCAATGCCCCTCCTCTCGTCGAACGCATCGTGCACCAACGTCCCAACGCACAAACGCCCAACGTTTCAACGTTTTCTCCCGCATCTGCCTGCTGATATTCGTACTCTCACTCTTTGCCGGCTGCGAGTGGCGTGAGATTCAGCGGCGGAATCAGCTGCCGCAGTGCGTCCAGGAGAATGCCGGGCTGCAGGTGGACGTGTATGCCGGCCTGAAGGCGGTAGAGGCCAACTTGCTGGACAGCGGTTCACTCCCGGCCGTGTCGCGGAGCGCATACCGGAGCCTGATCGACGACCTGTACGAGCACCGCCTGTCCGGCGAGACGGGTGGCGCCGGCCTTCCATCCCGCGAGGCGCTGTGCCAGGACGTGCCAGACTGCGGGGACCTCACGGCACCGGCGGTGTCCGTCGCCTACCCGCACTGCTACCGGGACATCGCCCGTGAATACGACTTGCCCGATAGCACCGGGTTCTGGGCACGCCAGGGAGACATCTGGAGCGCGTTCTTCCGCGAGGGCAACTGGTCGAAGGACCGCACCCTCCGCGCTCTCGACGCCACACCCCCGAAGTACTTCAAGGAGTTCGAGGTCCGGGCCTTCTACACGCAACACGCCCTGTACCTGCTGCGGTAGCGCACGCACCCAGCTCCCGTCCCATCCACCTGCCCGGGACACCGCCCGGCAGCGCGGAGAGAGCCGTCATCCGGCGCGACTTCTCATTGTGCCGGCTCGTGGTTTATCTTACAGCCTCACCGCCTTCCGCCTGTCGACCCACGGCTGATGCTCCGTGCTCATCTCTCCCCTGCCGCCCTCCTGCTTGCGGTCCTTCTGCTCGCGAGCGGCTGCACGGACCTGTTCTCCTCCGACGACCCCGCTGCCGAAGCGACGCACGCCGACACGGTCACCGTCGCCGTGATCGACACGGTCGTAGCCGACGCGGGCGGGGCCGATAGCGGCGCGCCTGTGCCTTCGGATACGGCCGGCGGAGGTCAGGCCGCTTCCCCTGACACCGCCGCCGCCCAAAATCCCGAAGCAGCAGCGGAGACGGACCGGCCGCTCGATCGAGAAACACTACAGGACGTACGAAGCTTCGGATTCCGGCTGGCGGTCGCCATCCTGGTTTTTCTGGTCGCCTTTTTTACCATCAAGAGCGCCGTCTTCGTCCTGGAGACGCTTGCGGAGCGCAGCGCAGAGCGACGGCTCCTCTACAAGCGGATCATTCCGATCGCCCGCATCCTGCTGTGGGCCCTGGCTCTGGTCGTGGTCCTGCAGGGCGTCTTCAACGTCAGCGCCCGAAACCTCCTCGCCGCAGCTACGGCCATCGGTGTCGCCGTCGGTTTTGCCGCGCAGGACATTCTCAAGAACATTTTCGGCGGCCTCGTGATCATCTTCGACCAACCCTTTCAGGCCGGCGACAAGATCTCCGTCGGCGGCACGTACGGCGAGGTGGTGTCGATTGGACTCCGGTCCACGCGGATCGTCACGCCGGACGACAACCTCGTCACCGTGCCGAATGCGCAGATCGTGGACGGGCAGGTCTCGAACGCGAACGCCGGAGCACTCGACTGCCAGGTCGTCACCGACCTGTACCTTCCGGGCTGGGTTGACGAGAGCCAGGCCAAACGGATCGCCTACGAAGCGGCGGCGAGTTCGAGCTACACGTATCTGAAGAAACCCATCGCGGTGATCGTCAAGGACGAGTACGACGACGGGCACGTGCTACACCTGAAGGTCAAAGCCTACGTGCTCGACACGCGGTTCGAGTTTCTGCTGGCGAGCGACGTGACCGAACGCGCACGCCGGGTCTTCCGCCGCGAGGGGCTGCTGACCCCGGCCACGCGTGCCTTCATCGACGTGGCTTCGGGTCCGAACCCCGCCCGGTCCGGCGACGGAGCCCCCGATCCATCGGCCGACTGATACGCCGACCCCCGCTCGCCTCTCTCGCCTGACCGACGTCCCGCCGTGCCCGACCCCTCGTCTCCGAACGCCGCGCCATCCACCGCTCCTTCCGACGCCGCCAATCCCGGCTCCGGTGCGGACGCCCCCGAGACCGTCGAAGCGATCCTTGCGTCGATCCGCAGCGCCGTCGACGCACAGCACCAGGACCTCCTCGACGCCCTCCGCTCGGGGGTTCTGGAGGAAATCCAGACCACGGCGACGGAGACCGCCCGGCGCCTGTATGCGGCACAGGAGGCACGAGCAGAACGACTGGACGCGCTCCGGGACGGGGAGCACGACGACGCCGTCCCAATCGATGCCGGAGACATCGTCCAGGAATATCGCGAAACCGTCGTGCAGGCCGTCCTCACGCCACTGCGGGAAAAGCTCCGCTTCGTCGACACGGGCGTCGTCCTTCGCAGTGCGCGACAGGGTCTCGCCGAAAACCGGTCGTCCCTGGCCGCCCGGCAGCCGGACACCGTGTCTCGTCCCGAGCCCGAGGACCTCTTTGCGGCAGATCCGGACGACGGATTTGTACGGCGGACGCGCAAGGCGTGGACGCGTGGGATCCGTCGACTTCAATCGTGGATCACGACCCCGCCGACGCGGAGTCAGGCCGTTCCGGTAGCCCGGCTGGTCCGTTTTCACCTGTACCGGCGGCTTCCGGAAGCAGAGGAAGGCGTCGTGCGCGAGATGGAGCAACTGCTGGCGGGGTGGACAGCGCGCCTCGAACGGGCCGCTACGGAGTGGGCCCACGTGGCGTTGCGTGCCGAAGCGTCGTTCGACCCGCTCGACCCCGCGGAGCCCCAGGAGCCGGATGGCGACCTCGACGCTGAAGCGGAAGCCGGACAGGAAGAAGAGATCGACCGGCAGCTTGACCGTTTGGAAACCGCCGAGCAGGCGCTTCTCGACGTGCTCGAGTCCGCAGAACAGCTCAGTCTCGAGACCGGCGCAGCGCGGCTTCAGACGGCCGCCGACCGGGCACACGCGGCACTTGAGGACGACGCGTTCACGGCGGGGTCGTTTATGAGCGATCATCGCCCCCTGCTCCCGGCTCCCGACGACGTCCCCGGGCGATGGGTCGACTGGTACCGACAGGTAACCGCCCATCTCGCCATCGTATGCCACCTGTCTGACATCCGCGATCGGATCCACACCGAGCAGGAGTCGCTGGCCGGTGCCGTGGTGGATGCCGGCGTCGCTCCCGCCCGGCAGATCATTCGCGACACGCTCCGCCGGCTACAGGCGTTTCGCGAGGACGTGGACACCCTTCTCGACGTCCCGCCGCCGGGGACCGAGCGCCACCTCGTCCAGTCCCTCGACGACATTCTGGAGCAGATTCTCGAGATGCTGGACACCGACCTGTCGGGGGCTCTCCGTCAGACGACGGTTCGGCGGGAAACGGAAGCGGTCGTTCAAACGCGCATCGACACGATCCGCGGGGCGGTCGACGAGCAGCCGGAGACGTTCCTGATCCACGCCCTCCCGGCAGACCCGGAGGCCCCGATTTCGCCCGACGCCCCGTCCCACACCGTGCAGTGGCGGACGATCCTCGGCGAGACGACATCCGTCCTTCTGTTTGATGCGTGGCGGGCGTTGCTTCCCCCCATCGCAGATACCGTCACCCGAGCGACGGAGACGGCGGATGACGTCACCGGAATCGTTCGATTCAACCTCGGGGCGGCCATCGAAGAACTGCAGGACCTCCTCGTGGCTCGCCGCCGGGAAGAAAGCACGGACGAACTCGACCAGACGCACCTGGACGCAGCCCGCGAGCTTGCTCTCGATGGACTCGACCGAGCCATGGCGCTCCTTTCCGAATGCGAGCGCCCACTGACCGACGCCGGCGTGCCGGTCGTCCGGGCCGTGCGATCGACGACGGCCACGGCGTGGGCGCGCATCCACGAACGCGTTCGTGCCGCCGGTCGGGCCCGTGAGCAGGTTCTCCGCGCACGGGCCCTGACGGAGTCCTACCTCCGATCCGCGACCGAATGGAGCCAGTCTACCGGCCGAGAGCTCCGCATCCGCCTTCAGCGCACGTTCCAGATTGGCCGACGCGGCGCCGAACGCATCGTTCGAATGGGGCAAACGGCCGTGGGCACGGGGACGGTGGACGATGCCGTGGTTCGCGAAACCGTCGAAGCGGTCGTCGGCCTCGAAGATGAACTCAGCGAGATGCCGCTCGTCTATCGACGGCTGTTCTCCCTCCGCCCGGTGCGCGACCCGGACCTGCTGGTCGGCCGGGATGCCGACATCCAGCGGGTGGACCAGCACGTTCAGCAGTGGAACGACGGCCTGCCGAACGCGCTGATCCTGACCGCCGATCCGGGCAGCGGCATGACGAGCCTCCTCAACGTGCTATCGGCCACAACGCTACGGCGGGCGCGCCGCTACACGGTCGACCTCAACGAGCGGTATCGCGAGGAAGCGGAGGTGGCGCGTATCTTCGGGCGCGTTCTCGGTCTGACGCGAAACGGGGACCCGGCCACCCTCGACGAGCTGGCAGGACGCATCCGATCGCAGCCGCCCGGACAGCGACATCGGGTCGTCTTCGTCGAACACCTTGAGCACCTCTTCCTCCGGGCCGTTCACGGCACCCGCCTTCTCGGCCGCGTCATCGAGTTCATGTCGGCGACCGACTCACACGTCATCTGGATCTGCACGATGTCGGGGTTCGGCTGGCAGATCCTGCAGGCCCACGAGCCGGAGGCTGCCCGCCTTGCGGTCCAGCACTCGCTCACACCGGTCGACCGCGAGACCCTGGAAGAACTCATCATCCGTCGCCACCGCCGCAGCGGGCTTACCCTGACGTTCGAAGCGCCGGAGGAGTCGGCACAGCCCCTGCTCACGCGACGGCTGGCTCGTGCGGAGACGGACGAGGACCGACAGGCCATCCTCCGCGCCGAATACTTCGACCGGCTGCATTCGCTCTGCGGGCAAAACGTGATGCTCGCCCTCTTCCACTGGTTTCGGTCTGTACGCCTGGACGCAGAAGGAACGGGCGTCTCGGTCGCTCCGGTCCGCCCGATCCGGTTCGACTTTCTCGAGACGTTTTCGCTGCGACAGTCCTTCGCCCTGAAGGCCTTCCTGGAGCACGCTAGCCTGACCGTTGGCGAGCTCGCCGAGGTTCTGCAGATCGATCAGACGGAGGCCCGAACGGTCCTGGAGAGCGTCGGGAATGCCCAGCTGATCGCACCGGCGGAGACCGTCGGCGTGCCCGGTACCTACGCCTTCGACGGCGTCGACCCCGCGGTGCGGTACCGCGTCCGGCCAATGGTCCTCCACCCCGTCGCCCGCCACCTCCGCTCCCGAAACATTGTGCACTAGGCGCAAGCGGGAATGGGGATGGGGGATTGGGAATTGAGAATTTCGAATTTCGAATTTCGAATTGCGAATGGGGACTTGGGAATGGGGACTTGGGAATATCCCAGTCAAAACCACCCGGCCAGATGCCGAGAACCTACAGACGTACAGACATACAAACGATCCCGTCAGCTCTCCCACTCTCCCTTTCTCCCACTCTCCGGGCCGAACCGTCCGGCTTGACGATGCGTGAAACCTCGTGCCACTCTGCAACGACCGCCCTCACCCGTCCTCTATGCCGAACCGGAACATCCCGCCGTCCGACCTGCCGATCGAGGAGGCGTTGCCGGACCTTCGCCAGGCGCTTCGCCGGCAACCCGAGGCCGTCCTGCAAGCGCCGACGGGCGCCGGCAAAACGACGCGCG
>JAAAOT010000314.1 GCA_009908725.1 Bacteroidota bacterium
GCGGCTAGTCAGGATGAGCCGGGTAAATTAAGAAGCCGGCTGCACGTCCCGCGGTTGGGCCCGGCGACTTTCGAGAACCGGGCGAAGCACGTCCCACACGTTGGCGGCGACGTAGCGCTGTCCCTCCATCGTGGGGTGGATGCCATCATCCTGCATGAGCGAGTCCACGCCGCCGACGCCCTCCAGGACGAACGGGACGAGGGAGACGCGGTCGTACTGCGACGCGATGGAGGGGTAGATTTCGCGAAACTGCCGGGTGTACTGTGGTCCGAGATTCGGGGGGATCTGCATGCCGGCAAGGACGACGCTCGCCTCCGGGTAGCGGCTAAGGGTGGTGTCGATAATCGCCGTCAGGTTCTTTTTCGTGGCTTCCGGGTCGACGCCGCGCAGTCCGTCGTTTCCGCCCAGTTCGAGGACGAGCACATCCACCGGCTGCTGCAACAGCCAGTCGATCCGCTGCAACCCGCCTGCGGAGGTCATGCCGCTCTCGCCGGCGTTTCGCACACGCACATCCCACCCCAACGAGTCAACCTTTTGCTGTAGACGCGCGGGAAACGACTGCCGTCCCGGATCAGGGAGCCCGAGCCCGGCGGCGATGCTGTTGCCGAGGACCAGCACCTGCGTGGTGCCGGACGATGGGGACGGGGCCGCGTCCGACGACCGCTGGCTTACGGTGTCTGAGCCGGCCCGCTCCGCCGGAGCCGGATTGGAACGATCCTGACCACACCCGGCGAGCAGAAGAACAGCGAAGATGAGGAGCGGGTATAGGCGGCTCGCACGCATTGCGGCACGGCGTTGTAACGGGATTCGGGCGACAGGCGTACACTGAACCCCGGCTGCAGGCGTGGGTTTCGCGGCTTGCTCTGCTCGTTCCGCCAGTCGCGCGTGCCGAATCCTTTCTCTCTTTCCGCGTTCTAGCGTATGAGTACTGTACTTCGCGTCTCGAATCTGACCAAGACATTTCGCAGTGGCTCGCGTGAATTGACGGTCCTGGACGACGTCACATTTGACGTTCCGGATGGGAGCACGTGCGCTATCGTCGGTCCGTCCGGGAGCGGGAAAACCACGCTCCTTGGTCTTTGCGCTGGTCTGGACGCGCCCACGTCGGGAACGGTCGAGCTCTGCGGGACCGACCTCACGCCGCTGGATGAGGATCAGCGAGCGGCCGTTCGAAATCAGTACGTCGGATTTGTTTTTCAGACGTTTCGTCTTCTTCCGACGCTCACAGCGGTGGAGAACGTGATGGTCCCCGCCGAACTGCAGGGGCGGCGGGGCGCCCGGGAGCGGGCAGCCGACCTGCTCGATCGCGTCGGTCTCGGGGAACGTCTCGACCACTACCCCGCCCAGCTCTCCGGCGGCGAACGCCAGCGCGTCGCGATGGCCCGGGCGTTTATCAACGAGCCGCGCATCCTTTTCGCGGACGAGCCGACCGGTAATCTCGACGTCGAAACGGCGGAAACGATTGAGGACCTCCTCTTCAGCCTGAATGCCAACGCCGGCACCACCCTCGTGCTTGTGACCCATAACCTGGAACTGGCCGAGCGCACCGGACGCGTCCTGCGCCTGCGCCAGGGCCGCGTCGAACTCGATGAAATGCGGAGTGAAGGTGTGAAAGTGTGAAGGTGTGAAAGTGTTGGGGTTGGGGGCGGGTTTGGAGGCGTGAGCCCTGAACCCTGAACGTTGAACTAGTCATCATTACGTTCGCTGCATGAGTCCTTTTGTTCTACAGATGGCGTGGCGCGATAGCCGTGGTAGCCGCCAGCGCCTCGTGCTGTACCTTTCCGCGATGGTCCTCGGCGTGGCGGCGCTTGTTGCGATTCAGGATTCAGGGGTTCGGCGAGAATCTGGAAACGACCGTCGATGCGGAGGCGAAAACCCTGCTGGGCGCGGATCTGAGTCTGGAAAGCGACCGGCCGTTCCCGGATACGATTGAGACGATCATCGATTCGATCGGGGGGACGACCTCCCGGCGGATCTCGTTCGCCTCCATGGCGCTGTTTCCAGAGAACGACCGGACGCGCCTCGCGACGGTTCGCGCGACGGAAGGGGGCTACCCGTTTTACGGCGAGGTCGTGACGCGGCCACGGGAGGCCGTCGATACGTACCGGGATGAGGGTGCCGCACTTGTCGACGGCACGCTGCTGAAGCAGTTCGATGCGGAAGTTGGGGATTCCATCCAGATTGGCCGGCGCACCTACGCAATCGCCGGCGAGCTGGTTAAGATGCCTCGCGAATCGTCCATTGTGTCGTCCATCAGCCCGCGCGTATACATTCCACAGACCGCGCTTGATACCACGCTCTTGGGCCGCGGTAGCCGGGCGGAGTACGAGGTCTACTTCAAGTTCGACGACGGGCGGGATGTCGAGTCCATGCTGGCATCGATCGAGCCAACGCTGGACGCCTACGACGTCGGGTCCGATACGGTCGAGGAGGCGGCGGGCAACTGGCGGGAAGGGCTTGGCAACCTGTACCGGTTCCTGAGTCTGGTCGGGTTCGTTGCGCTTCTTCTCGGAAGTCTCGGCGTGGCCAGTGCCGTGAACGTGTACGTTCGCCGTCGGATCGAGTCGATCGCGGTTCTCCGGTGCCTGGGCGCGTCGGGTCAGCAGACGTTCCAGGTGTACCTGGTGCAGGCCGCCGCGCTGGGGTTGATGGGCTCGGTCATTGGTGCCGCGATCGGGGTCGGGATTCAGATGCTGGTCCCGACGCTTCTGGCTGACTTTCTCCCGGTCCCGGTCGAGTTTTACGTGTCCTGGCGGGCCATTCTGCTCGGGCTCGGCATCGGGATGGGCGTGACGCTGCTTTTTGCGCTCTGGCCCCTTCTGGAGGTGCGAGGCGTATCGCCGATGCGCGCGTTGCGGTCGAGCGTGGAGCCCACGACGGGAGGGTGGACGGATCCGCTCCGCTGGGCCGTTGCCGGGGCGATTGGCGCGGGCGTTCTCGGATTCGCGATCGTTCAGGCTCCCACGTGGCAGGTTGGCCTCGGGTATGCGGGTAGCCTTGTCGTGGTGTTCGGCCTGCTTGCAGCGGTCGCGTGGGCCATTGTTCGCGGCGTGCAGCGATTCTTTCCCTCCGGGTGGGCCTATCCCTGGCGACAGGGGCTGGCAAACCTGTATCGCCCGCAGAACCAGACGATGGTCCTGATGCTGTCCCTGGGTCTCGGCACCTTCCTGATCACGACGCTCTTCCTCGTTCAGCAGTCCCTGATCGAGCAAATTCGCGTCACCGGCGGGGAGGAGGGCCGCCCCAACCTCGTGCTCTGGGACGTGCAGCCCGATCAACTAGCCGGCGTGGACAGTCTTCTGCGCTCGAACGATCTCCCGGTGATGGAGCGAACGCCCATCGTGACGATGGGACTCGAGAGCGTGAAGGGGCGGACGATCGACGACCTGCGCGCCGACTCGACGTTCGACCTCACGTTTGCTCACACGCGGGAGTACCGCGTCACCTACCGGAGTGAGACGACCCCGAGCGAAACGCTGGTCGAGGGGACGCTTGCCGATTCCATGCGCGGCAATCCGCTGCAGACGGGCGCCCCGGTCCCAGTCTCGATCGAGGCGGACATCGCCAATGAAGACCTGAACGTGGGGATCGGCGACACGCTCACGTTCGACGTCCAGGGCGTGCCGGTGACCACGGTTATCGCCAGTGTCCGAGAAGTCGACTGGCAGCGGATCGGAACGAACTTCTTCGTCGTGTTTCCCCCGGGTGTGCTCGAGAAGGCGCCGCAGATCTATGCCGTCTTGAGTCGCGCCCCGAGCGAAGACGTGTCTGCCTCCGTTCAGAGCGATCTCGTTCAGGCGTACCCCAACGTGTCGGCGATCGACCTGTCGCTCGTTCTCAGCACGTTCGACCAGCTCTTCCAGCGACTGTCGTTTGTGATCCGGTTTATGGCCCTGTTCAGCATCGCGACCGGGTTGATCGTCCTCGTGAGCGCCGTCGTAGTGAGTCGGTCACAGCGGGCCCAGGAGAGCGTGCTGTTGAAAACGCTCGGAGCCTCACGGTCCACTGTTTTCCGAATCACCGCAATCGAATACCTGTTCCTGGGGTCGTTCGCCGCGTTGACGGGGCTGGTGCTCTCCCTCGGGGCCACCTGGGCGCTCTCGACGTTCGTGTTCGAGGGCCCCTTCGTGCCTGACCTGCTTGCCGTGGGTGGCGCGTTCCTGATCGTAACCGCGCTCACCGTCGGGATCGGCCTGCTGAACAGCCGCGGCGTCTACGACCGCCCACCGCTGGACGTCCTGCGCACTGCCGAGGTGTAGGGGTAGTAGAGGTTCAGCGTTCAAGGTGAAGCGTTCTGCATCCGCCGCCCGGTTAGCCCCAAAGTCCCACAGGCAGACGCACGTTAAGTACATACGCACAGACCGCGTCTATTTCTGCCCGACGAAAACGAGGTGCAGGCCGGGATTCGGGTAGACGCGGATGGCCGGGAAGGGGAGATGAAACCGGTTGAGCAAATCGCCGGTGCTTCGGCCCAGCCAGGTGTTGCGCGGAATGATTTTTCGCCAGTCGAGGTCAAGGCTTACGTAGTAGGCGACGTAGGCATCGGGGTCGGGCCCGCGGTCGGGTCCTTTTCGCGACCAGGTGTCGTCGGTCCAGTCGTGGAGCGAGGCGCCAACGGAGACCTGCAGGAAGTCCGGCCAGATTCGACCCGCCGCACCTGGAAGCAGGTCGTACACCTGCATGCTGACCCAGTAGGAGTGTCCGCTGTAGTCGTCGGCGAACATGGTTCCTTCCTGTTGCCGCTCGTCGAGGTTGTCCAGCCAGGCGTTCGACGGGTAGTAGGACCAGCGCAGGTCGAACCGTCGCATCGCCGGGATGCGGTCGTGAAGGTAAAACCAGGCTGCGCCGACGGTATTGGCGGCCTGGTCGTACCAGTCGAATCCCCAGCGTGCGCTGTAGCCGTCGTGGATCTCAACGTGGGTCTGGGCGGCGAGACTCGTTACCGCGCCCCAGAGCGCCGCCCGGGGCCGGGGAACGCCTGACCATTCGAGGAGGCGCGCGTTGATGAGCGCCTGCACCTCTCCGGCGTACAGGTGCGAGATTTTGTCGAAGTTGCGGGCGTAGTTGAGGTGACTGTCGAACGTGAAGCCCGCGCCGGGCCCGTCCCACCACTGGCTTTTTTCAAAGAGGTAAATCCCCGTATATCCGGCAGCAAGGGTGGTCGTTACGCCGGCAAACCGGCCCCAGTGGATGCCGTCGTTTCGAACCGGTCCCGCTGCGAACGGCAACGGGCGGATCGTGCGCGGAAGCCGCACCGGGGTAATCATCGGCGAGGCCGGGGGCGGTGCCCACGTAGCCACCGATCCCGTCGGGGAGGCGGCCACGGACGATGGAAGAGAGAGGTCCGGGGAGGGCGGCGAGACGCTATCGCGGCTGACGAGCGGACCGGTTTGAGCCGTGGCGTCTACCAGCCCGAGCAGAAAGGGCAGCAGCAAGGCAAGCAACGTGGGACCGGCGAGAAAGCGATGAACCATCGGCGAGGCAAGAATTAGGGCGAGACCGGCACCGCCGTGTACGTGCGACGATAGAGTCCGAATTGATCTGTGCATTGGAAAGTGTACGAACGTCGAAACTGATATTCACATGAGCCGGTAGCGGGCGGTGCCGACGACCGGGTGCGACGAACGTGTAAACGCAAGACCGGTGGCGGATGAGGACCTGTTTCGGGCAAACGATTGCTCGTTCAAACAGTTACATCCACGATAACTGGAGAACCGTCATGATCACGGCCACAGGATTCGATTGCGCGTGAACCTACAGGAGCGTACGTTTTCGTGTCCATATTGCTGGGAGCCCATTTCCGTCTTTCTTGATCCGTCGGTTCGGGAGCAGACGTACGTGGAGGATTGCGAGGTATGCTGTCGGCCGATGAACATCCATTATCGCATTCAGAACGGTGCCGTCGTCTCCTTCGACGTGCGGCGCGCCAACGGTCAGACCTGATCCGCGCCGGCCCCGGAACCGTTCGCTTCAGACCGACCGAGTCACGAATTTGATCGCACACGCATGAGTCAGATACCAGAGGCCACTGCCGAGATTCAGGAGCAGATCGAGCCGGATGCCGTTCGCGAGCGGGTCGCCACGGTGCGTCGTCGCATCGAAGAAGCCTGTCGGACCGCAAACCGCGATCCGTCGGAGATCACGATCGTCGCGGTGTCGAAGACGTTTCCGATGCAGTCAATTGCCGCTGGCGTCGCCAGTGGGCTGGTTCATTTCGGGGAAAACCGGGCGCGAGAGCTGCGCGACAAGGAAAAGGCGCGTCCCGGTCGGATGCACGGTGGGGACGTGATCTGGCGCTTCATCGGTCACCTGCAAACCAACAAGGCGAAATACATTGCCCGCCATGCCGACTGGTTCGACGCGCTCGACAGCCCGCGCGTTGCCGAGGCCCTTGACGAGCGAGCTGCCAAAAACGACCGGGTGCTGTCCTGCCTCGTGCAGGTCAACATCAGCGGTGCAGACCAGAAATATGGTCTCCCGCCGGAGGATGTCCACACATTCCTTGACAACTGCGCGGACTATCCGCACCTGCATGTCCACGGTCTGATGGCAATGGCGTCATTCACCGAAAATCCGGAGGACGTCCGCCCGCAGTTTCGACGGATGAAAGAGCTCTTCGACGGCTACGACGCAACGGACAATCCGCGCGTCGACATGGAGGAACTCTCCCTGGGGATGAGCAACGACTTTGAGGTCGCGATCGAAGAAGGAAGCACCATGATCCGGCTCGGAAGCTCTATTTTCGGCCCGCGCCAATATGATTAGGCCGGTCATTGAAGCGGTCATACTTTTCCGTATATTGGGGATCGGGGCAGTACCGCTACGTCGCCCACTTAAGCCATGCCGGGATGGATGTGTGGCACAGGATCACGGGCGGGAAACCTCACTGTCACATTCTGGTGAAAAAGCCCCGTGGTGTTCGGATTGCGGGAGGCATTGTTGCTCCTGATCCCGGCAATGCATAGCGTGACGGATCAATCCGGCGTCATCTTTGCGAATTTTAATCGCTCAGGTTACCGGGGCCACCGCCTTAGCAGCCTGTCGCTCCGTTTCGCCCCGGTCTCCTCTCACGGCCCGTCGTGTTGCAGGTGCCGCTCCACCGGCCCCGCACGACCAGGAATTGTCGCCTTCAGCCCAACGCCCGACGAAGGACATGAAACTTACCCCTCTCGACATCCGGAAGCATGAGTTCGACCGCAGCCTGCGCGGCTACAGCACCGAAGAGGTGGAGTCGTTCCTCGAACTGGTCGCGAATCAGTGGGAGGAGATGGCTGAAGACCGGCGGCGCCTGGAAAACAAGGTGCAGGACCTGGAAAGCCAGATGAAGCACTACCAGAAGGTCGAGGAGGCGCTTCAGGAGGCGCTGGAGCAGACGAAGCGCAACGCCGAGCAGCAGCTGAAGAACGCCAAGGACGAAGCGCGCAACATCGTTGAATCCGCCCGCGCCGAAGCCCGGGAGATCCGCCGCGACGCGGAGGAGGAACGGGCACGGATGCGCAGCGAAACGGAGGAGCTTCGAAATCGGCGTCAGGAAATTGCCGCCCGCCTGAAGGCATTTTTGTCGTCGGAAATGGAGATCCTCAACCAGTACGTCGACGGCGACGCGATGGTCGGGTCTCGCGGGGATGCTCGTTCGATGCCGGAGGTGAAAGAACCGTCCGATCTGCAGGCACCGCCTCCGCCGGAGACTCCGCCCGCGACATCGGCATCAGAGGCGGCAGCATCGTCAAACCCGGGCCCCGCACCGAAAACGGACCCCGCGCCAGAAACGGACCCTGCATCCACGACGGAGCCCGCATCCACGACGGAACCTGAGGAGTCGGCATCGTCCGTATCGGACGGGCCCGATTTCTCGGACTTCGACTTCGATTTCGGGGATGACGATGACGACGACGGGAGTGTAGCGGACGAACCCACTACCGCCCGTGCGGACGCAGCTTCGGATCCGGGAACCGCGTCGGATCCCGCTACGGCCGAGCAGGAGCCGCGTACGGAGTCACGCCCAACAGCCGAGGACACCGGATTCGAGGAATCCTTTTCTGAGGTCCTGGAGGACGAAGACGTTTCCGATGCGAGTCGAGATGAGAATTCGGGCACGGCTGCCCGGGTACAGGCCGAGGCAGAGGACGAGGAAGCGATGGATGATCTCGCCGACTTCTTTTCGGCCGACACCCTCTCGGAAGCCGATCAGGTCGATGCAGATGATTCCGACCCCGAGCCACCGACGGCTTCCTCAGCCGATCGGGAACGGCCGACCGCCGAAACCGATGCGTCTGAGCCGGAATCGGTCAGCGCGGAGTCCATTTTCGGGTCCGGCGCTGAAGCGAGCGAGGACGTGACGCAGGAACCGGCCGATCCGGTCGCTTCTGACGAGTCGCCGCCCACGACCGGGTCGACCGAGGCCGACGACGTCTCGGCTGAAAGCGAGTTTGCCGCCGTTTTTTCCAACCTGGAGAACGACGTGGATGATGAGCCGTCCCGTCCGCCGGAGCCGGCGGCCGAGGCGACATCGGTGGATGAAGAAGAGCCTGCGGATGACGTGTCCGATGACATCGATTTTGCCTCTGCTTTCGGAAGCGACAAGGAAGAGGACGACGACATGTTTGGCGCTGCGTTCGACGCAGCCGAAACGTCCGGCAGCGAGGATGCCGCAACGGCCGAAGCGCAGCCGCAGAGCGGGGAGGCATCTATCGACGAATCCTCGATCGAGGACGTCGCATCCACCGACGAGGACGACGACGATCTCGAACGGGCGATGCGGTCCCTATTCCCTGTGTTGGAGCAGGGCAAGGGCGATGCCGCCGAGGCAGATGCCGGAGAGCGCGGCACATCGGAGCGGGCAGAAGCGGATTCGCCGGATCCGAGCGAGGCGACATCGCCGCCGGCATCGGAAAGCGGCACACAATTCGACGCGATCAAGCAGGACGTCCAGAGTCAGGCGCAGGCGCAGACCAGTGAGTCGGCCCCGGCGTCCGAACAGGAGGAGGCCGACTCGCCGGAGAAAAAGAAGAAGAAACGCGACGACGAGGCTTCCACCGAAGAGATCGAGAAGATCTGGAGCATCCTCGAGGATATGGACTGACGGGTTGCCCAGCTTCGAACGATGGAGCCGGTCTACGCGACCAACTGTCTGCCTGCCGCGGGGCCCGACCCGCGCTCATTGATATCGCCCTCGTTGCCCGGTTCGTTTATGCGCCGGCTGCAGCGAGGGCATTATCGTACGAGCATTGTGTTCGATTCGTGGCTCATCGACTTATGCATTGGCGGCGTGATGAAAGGCACGTTTCCCTGTCGCGCGTCGAGATCCTGTCCGTCGCAGTGGCCTCGAAGGCCGAATCATCGGCGCCGTGTCCGTGTACCGTACGTGTTCTTGCCCCCTCCAACGATTCTCTCTGACGTACATGGCTGACACCGCCCCGACTCCGGCAGTGACTGACATCGAGACTTACAGGCAGCAGGTGGATGCAGCGGCTTCCTACCTGCGTGACGTCGCGCCTCATGAGACAAGGGTCGCCGTCGTTCTGGGTACCGGGCTCGGCGGACTGGTCGACGAGATCGAGATCGACGCGACGGTCCCGTTCGAAGACCTTCCGCACATGCCGTCGACGACGGTGGAATCGCACGAGGGCCGGCTCATCTTCGGTCGCATGGACGGTGTACCGGTCCTGGCCATGCAGGGGCGTCTTCACCTGTACGAGGGCTACAC